>JAUWZD010000114.1 GCA_030615505.1 Spirochaetales bacterium
AAAGGTTTTCTTCTAATTACTTTTGCTCTACCTCCTTTTAATAAATGCTTAGCTTTTGCAGGTTTACATGGCATTAAAGGTTGACCATTACGATTAATTACATATACTAGCAAATTAGCTTTAGGCTCCGCTGCTAGTTGCCGAAGGTTTCGACTTTGAAGCGGTAGGTTCACATCGAGGTTGTTATGAGAGGTTTTTAAATCCTGGACACTATCCCTACCCTCACAGGATTGTTTAATCACAGGATCATAGGGCCTGGGACTTGCTGAAAGTCCAGACCTTTGGGTGAAGCATCCCAGGGTATGTATGTATTTCTCTCTCATAACCTCTACCATTTAGGTCCTCTAATCAACATGAGACTCTCTTCAAGCCTCGCCTCTTGTAGGCGGGGTTGTTGACGGCTTTTTGTGGCTTAGAACTTCCCTAACTAGAACCAGTCCACCTTCTAATTTCACATTTAAATACTATCAAATAGAGGGATTATTAACAACTATGGAAAAAAGCATTTGACATTAAATGTAATTAAGTCCGTACCATGGGGCCGGTATAGGAAAAAGTTTATTGAAAATATTTTCAATAAAACCGTTATTTCTTTTTAAAATGTTAGACCCATTTCTATCAGAACTTCCAAAAACAAGTACGGTTGCCAGAGCTTTAGTAAGCTTGAGTTTTTCTTCTCCTACAGAAAAGGTAATCATGGATTCAGACTCTTTAATCCGCATACCATTTAATACTCTACTATTTAATCTCTCAGTAAAGTAAGGCCGCATGCATCTGAACAGATTAATGAAATTTTGAATCCGAACGGTCGATTGATAGTCAACCCACTCCTCAGTTGATACACCAAGGGTTTTAAAGTACCTGTAAAAATATGTATCAGCAACTGGAATGTATAGGATTAAAGAATCCTTGCCCCTGCTCTCAGCAATTATTCGTGAAAAGCTATGAATTACAGCCTGCCTGTCCCCGGCATATTCAATTATACAGGGAGGTGATGAGGCAGAAGCCCTCTGAGCCAGTACGTAGGCTTTTATTTGCCTGTCCCTTTTAATGACCCATAAATCCGATGCACGGTTCATTGCCATACCGGACTTAAGGAAGTCTTCCCAATCCTCTGTCCTGCGCAAAAAATAAGATGGGGTTTTAGAGTAAAGGTTCAGAATATCGGGTATTTCACCTGTACTTAAAGCCTTGAGTATTAGATTATCACTTGCATGATTATCTGCAAAAGATTTATTGATTTCAAACCGTGCAGCCCTGACAACAGGCATGCAATTATTGCGTAGATATAGTCCGCGATTACCGGATATAAATATAAGGGCTCCCCCGGCCTTTTCAATTTCTTTAAAACTTTTTAACAATAACTTTGACGCTAACCCTTTTCCACGGTAGGCAGGGGAGGTTGCAACCGCGCCAATACTTCCGGTTGAAACCTGGCATCCGTAAATAGAGGCTTTTCCGAAAATGATTCCCATATGGGCTATGACCCGCCCGTCTTCTACCATGACCTGCAGGTTCTTAAGATTTTCTGGCCTAAAGAGCTGAGGATAATCAGCCTGCATATCGCCACCATTGGGTCGGAAGACTGTGTCCAGCAAATGAATTAAGGAGGGCAGATCTTCCTTCTTGACAGCTCGCTGTCCTTCAATCAAATAATAAATCCCTTAAAACCAGTTAAAGATCATGGTTGCCTGGGGTGTGCTTCTGCTACTTAATGGCGCCCGCAGTGTATATGTAAGAACTAAAGGGGCTGCGAACATGTTCCAGGTATACAGAAAGGAAATAATGGAAACTGCTATTAATCCCGGCATAACCATAAAAATACTTACACGATAGAGGGTCTGGAAATGATTACATCCATATGCGAGTATTCATCAGAATCACCTTTTACACTTGAACCGAATATTCTGAAATCTCGCAGTCTGACAAAACAAGATAATACCTTCCGTAACTCTCTTGCTATTCTAATATCTTTCTCAGTCATATTATTATTTTAAAAGCTTTCGATTGATCTCATCAAGATCAAACTCTTCAGGGTCAAAATCCCCGACCCATTCAATAAGGTCCTGATAGCGGGGATTTTCTGGGTCCTCCAATGCCCGCAGAATATCTTCATATCCCCATATACCCCCACAATCCTCAGGCGGGCATGCCCGTTTACCCTTCAGGCATTTTACTGTATTCCATTCACCCTCATTGAGATCTGAAATGGGCACAATCTTCTCTACGATTACCTGATGCTCCCAGCTATCTCCGAAATCGTACTCATAGGTGAATCTTAATTTCTCTTTTCCGATTACTTCTCCCATGGTTGCCGTCGCTTCATCTCTAAACTCCATCCAGCTATTGGGGTCCGGCTCTGCATAGAATAGGCCCTTTATTTTGAAACTATGTAAGTGATAATTTTCCCAGCCCATTGCTGTCTGAAAAATATCGTGCAGATCCTTGAGGGTAGTGTTATCAGGAACCTGAAGTCTGCGCCAGATCGGCGGTCTTATTCCCTTAAGGGAGATCTTAAGAATATAAACTGAAGCTTGGTTTCTCAGCAAGACTGGACCGGGTTCTGATTTTCGCTTTCTATTGTCTTCAATTACATCCAGATTTTCGAAGATGATCTTTTGAAGCTCATCAAGCACATCGGACATTCGAGCAGCATTTTCTGCATGAACATTTTCCTGCTCATTCAATACGGCCAGAATCATGCTGACTTTTTCAGCAGCCTGACCTGCGGCTACTAGCTTATCTTCAGGCCAGTCCTGTAAACCTGCCAAGTCTACACCACTGAGTTCCATATCTCTCATCCATTTCAGGTGTGAATCAATGATTTTAAGTCCTTTTTCCCTCAGTCTGCCGCCCTCCTGATCAGTGAAGAAGTTATACTTCTTTTTTACATCTCTCCACAAGTCGTCGACAAAGCGATAAAACTTATGTTCCTGCTTCTGATTGTAGAAGTCTATTTGCCTACCGGAAAAACACCGCTTAAGAACAGATTCCAGGCTGTCTCCACGGTGAAACATCTCATCCCGCATGTATGCTTCAATGTCTTCTTCTGAAAGGGACACCCCAATATCATCGAGAATGGCCTCAAGAGAATGATCAGATCCTCTCATAGGGCTTGGCTCCCACGAAGATACAAACGCTTCTTCTATGTTCTCACTTGTTCGCCAGAGATAGGTTTCATCCCCAAATTTTTGAAATCCTAAAAAGTCCGTTTTACCCAAAAAGCCACCCAGGTGGATCGCTGGATCTTTAATAAGCTCTTTACCAGCGAAATAAAAGGCATAGGCGATCTGTTCTTCTATTGCATCAGGTATACCAAGGGCATCAAAAGCGATATCAAAGCCTTCTTCGAGTTGTTGGATCCAAACACTCTCCCTTTCCGGATTCTCATTTCTCTTTTCCCTCGTTATATGCTCAATTGAAAATAAACACTCTTTCCAGTCCAGCACTGTAAGTATTAGCCCATCTCCTTCACGGAAATTGAAATCCTGATAGATTTCCCTCATATAAAATACGGTTACTTCTACTTCTGACTCAGGATCTCCGCCAAGCACGGCCACTTTATTGTCTTCACTGTCTGTCAAGAGGATAGCCGCTAGATTCTCTATACCGAAAAAAGTGAAATAGATATAAAGATCCTTGATTGGTCTATTTATTTGTGTTCTACCAATTTCCCTACCGTCAGGCGCTGTAATCCTGCAATTCCAGGGAAGTATCTCTGAAAAACAGAAAGGAATGAACCTATGACCCGGTATGAGGATATTTGAAGCGATCTCCTCTTGAGTTGGCGAAATCATGAATTTCGCACCGGAAAAGTATGCGTGGCGAGGGGTATACCCGTAAACTTCATCCGAGAAAATCAGCGTATTATCTTCCAGTACGGAACGGGCTTCACTTTCAATATTTTGGGAAATCTTGACGCCTTGAGACTTGAGGTGGTCTAATACCTCTTCAAAGCTAAATGAGCTTTTTCTTCTCAGAATAAAGTTTTCAATCGTTTGATCGACGTCTATTGACTTCAAGATGATCGTCCTCCTCCGGGTGGATCTGTATTTATTTTTTTACTATCGGACAAAGGCTACTGTCAAGGTCGTTACGGCCTCGAGAGCCCAGAGGTTAAGCCTTGACCGCGCCGGCGGTCATACCGCTGATCAGAAGAAGAGCACGATCACCGGAATGGCACTGATCACCCCCCCCGCAGTGAGTAGACCCCAGGCGATTTCGTACTATCCGATCAGGTTCTGCAGTGCGGCCGGGATGGTACGCACCCGGGTACCGGACAGGATCGCGGCGTACAGGAACTCATTCCAGGCGGTAATAAAGATATAGATCCCTGTAGCTGCGATACCGGGCATGGCTATGGGAATCACGACCCGCAGCATAGCGCCGATCCTGTTGCAGCCGTCCACCAGGGCTGACTCGTCCAGCTCTTTAGGTATGGCGTTGAAAAAGCTGGTCATCATCCAGGTGGAGAAGGGGATGGTGAAGGTGGAGTAGACGATGATCAGGGCGAAATGGGTGTCGATGAGGTTGAGAAAGTGCAAGATCACAGGTTGATCCTTGCGATCAACGGTGAGAGCCCGTAAAACGACTGATGTGGCAGCGACGAACGGCCATCAAGCTGTCTCTTTCGACTGAGGTCTTCAGAAGTAGCGGATTGGCGGCTGTTCGTGTTACTGCAGATCTAGAGTTTACCCCGGGGAGGAGCCGTGAGGTTACTGAATGGGATGTGGATGAAATTGCCGTACTCATCGAAGCCTCCCTCCAAAACGATGGCGTGCCAGTGGGGATTGAACCGCAAGAATTCACCGAAGGACTGAAAGCAAAGCAGTGCGGCTGTTTCTAGCGCGGAACGATCTGTGACGTGGCGGAATAACGCCAATATTAAAAGCAATCATAATAAACACCGTAGCGATCGTCCAACCCGAAAAAACGCTTTTCGTTAAGGTGAAGCAATCAACCTGTATTCGGACAGTACGGGGACTTCGTAGCGTACAAATAATACTACTTCAAGCCCGATATCCAACCGATATCTTTAATTGTCTGCATATGCGCGGATATAGAAATGATAAACTCTGTGTTTGATGATATATTTTACATTAGGGAGATGTAGCCATTAGCGAGATACGACCACCTTTCTTCATCCTTCCTTTATACATATACTCAGCGGTGGGTTAATCCTTTGCAGGTAATTTTAAGATGCTTTCTCCCAATATCTGCTTTTTAAAGCCCTTAACACATGCAGCTCATACATCATTTTATCATCTGGAAATTCTTTTTTTACATCTTTTTCCACTTTTATTATAATGTCTTTTGCTATTCCCATTTCCGACGCAAGTTTATAATAATCAAAATATTCGATATTTTCCATGATATTGCTCCTTATAATTCCTGTGGTGATATAATTTCGATTTCTTTATATCCCTGTATAGTATTGACTAATTTTACAATTCTTCTCGTCTTAACTTTTACAATATGCTCAAAATTCCATGAAACAATATAAGATATATTATTACAGCTACCTATTGCGATATGAAGAGCATCATTGATATATTTTTCTGGTAATAATTTGTTTTTTATATACTCCCTTGCTAATTCTTCAACCTCTGAATTGATTCTCAATATTTTAAATGTTCTAATAAGATCCATTAAATCATTTTTACGTTTCTCATCTTTTGTACTCTTAAGTTCTTCTTCTGTAAGATCTGAAATATAAATTGTGTAATTTGGCACTATTTCTTTCCAAAATTTAATTGTTGCTTCCTGCCGTTCTTTTGCCCTTGAATCAAAATAAGCGCTTGGTACAGACGTATCAAGATAAATCGATTCCTTTTTCATGTAGCATATTATATCAGAATTAAATTAAATATATAAGCATAAAATCAAATTCAGTAAGCAGGTACAAAATGGAAGAAAACCTAAAGCAAGCACTGGGGATTCTAGCCTAAAACAATTGTTTTTCTCTCTTTATCTTTCGTAGACGACTTTGCCACCGACTATTGTCATCTTAACTTCAATATCTTTGATTCGGTCTTCGACACAATTGAGGAAATCATCTTCCAGAATTACCATATCTGCAAGTTTTACCGGCTCACATGAAGATGTTTTTAGCATGAGTAGGGATTTCTTAAGATGAGATAATTGATCCATGTAATAAACCCGAGAATATTGAGGTGATCGACAGATTCGATTAACCCCATGTAGTTCCACAACCCCTTTTGGGGGATCCCTGAACAGGGCACAATCCGGTCCGATGAGCCAAGAGCGGGACCGTCCATCGATACTGTGTTCACGATCCCGTCGTTCTGTCACCAGATAAGCCGTTTCGCCCAAATTCACAAAAATCTGTCATCCAGTATAAAACGCCTCGATTAAAAATAATTTTCGATTAATCAACAAATGTAGAAAATTGTTTTTATTTGAGTTAGGGTACTTAATGATATGCTTAATGGATTGGATTATCTTGATGGATTGGCTACCGAACAGCCTAATCCAAAATCCATCGGAATCGATAAAAAATCAACCCGTGAGGTCTTGGAGATTATCAATAAGGAGGACAGAAAGGTACCGGCTGCTATCGAACGGGAACTGGAGAGTATCGCGGTGGTGGTGGATATCGTGGTGGATTCTTTTAGAAAGGGGGGAAGGTTAATCTATGTAGGGGCCGGCACTTCGGGAAGGCTGGGTGTTCTCGATGCTGCAGAATGTCCACCTACATTCGGAACCTCACCAGTGATGGTACAGGGTATCATTGCAGGGGGAAAGGAAGCTCTAGTCAAAGCTGTGGAAGGGGCGGAGGATAAAGAGAGTGATGGGCAAAGAGCCTTGGATCAAAAGAACATTAGTGAAAGAGATGTGGTTATTGGTATTACGGCCAGTGGGCATGCTCCCTTTGTTATTGGGGCGATGAAAAGGGCAAAGGAAGTTGGTGCCAGAGTAGTTGCCTTAAGCTGCAATAAAAACTCGAAAATATTCTCTTATGCTCAATACAAAATCTATATCGATGTGGGATCCGAGATTATTACAGGCTCAACGAGAATGAAATCTGGAACAGCTCAAAAGCTGGTTCTAAATATGATTACTACCGTCTCGATGATAAAACTAGGCAAGGTGTATAATAATCTTATGGTCGATCTTGTTCCTGTAAACAGCAAGTTAATTAGGAGATCCAAGAGATTAATTAGACTGGCCACAGGATGTGATGAACAAACAGCACAGAAGACTTTTAAGGAATCTGGAGGAAGACCAAAGACAGCAATCGTTATGGTCTTATTAGGCATGGGGAAAACGGATGCTGAAAGACTCCTTGAGGAGAACGAAGGAAGGATTGGCTTGGCCGTTGATGCGGGAAAAAGAAGATAAAACTCTTTGCCCAGCAAAAAGGTTAGCCTGCGAGTTAGGAACGTGAATAATAAATATTTTCATTATGATAAATGAAAAGTGAAAATTTTTTTAATTGACACATATTAAAGCTGATCATATAATATTTGTAAAAATACAGATAAATGTAAGGAGGAGTCTATGAAACGGTTCTTACTCTTATTTCTGATGCTCGGTGGCTTGATTGGATTTGGATTTGCAGCAGGGGAGCAGGAGGAGGCCAAACCTGAGAAGCTCATCTACATGGCAACACCCTGGGGTACCCCTTCGCAGGAACTGCTGGATAAGTTTGAGGCTGATTCTGGAATAAAGGTGGAAGTAACCACGCTTCAGCAAAAAGCCATCCGGGACAAGGTGATGACCGCTGCTGCAGGAAAGGTAAATCCTGCTGATATCATTTATGTGGGAATCGACGATATAGGCGGATTTGCTAGTTCAGGAATCTTGAGGGAGCTTGACAAAAGAGTACCCAAAAAGGTCTTCGACAGCGTCTATGGAAAGCAGTTCTATCAGATGGATGGAAAAACCTATGCCGTACCGATCTACCAGCAGATGGTAATGGTGGATTACGACAAAAGTGCGCTGGCCAAAATCGGTGTAAGGGGGGAAGACATCAAGACCTGGAAGGACTTCGAAGAGGTAAACCAGAAACTTAAGAGTGAGGGAGTCAGCGAATACCCCATCTCTTTTGGAATCCGTTCCTGGTCCTGGTATCTGATGGCACTCTCCATGGGTTCAACTCTGTTCGACGACAGTATGGAGCCGACCTTTGACAAGCCCTCTGACCCGGGGTACAAAGCCTTTGCCATGCTCATCGATTTCTACGAAAAAGGACTCATTTCTCCGGAGAGAGTTGCCTCACCCAATCCGCATCCCGCTTTCTGGGCCGGTCAGGCGGTATTTCACCAGGCCTGGCAGGGCTCTCTGGCAATTGCCAACGATCCTGCGAAATCGAAGATCGCTCCCAATGCGGATTACCTCCTCTTGCCCGAAAAACATTTTACCTGGAGCCTCCCGGGCGGGCTCGGCATTTCCGCATATACAAAGTATCCCAAGGCAGTCGAGGAATTTATTGAGTTCATGATCACGGAGGAGGTTCAGCTTTTCACCTATGAAACGATTGGAATGTTCCCAGCTTTGAAGAGCCTTTTCCAACGGCTCGGAGCCGAAGGAAAGATCGATGGGTTCGAGGTTATGTCAGAGCAGGCCAAGTATCTTATCCCCCTTCCTTACAACACGCCGTGGTATAGCGAGTTCAACACCGAGGCTACCAATGCTCTAGTGAGAGCTGCTCGAGGTGAGCAGAGTGTAGATCAGGCAATCAAGGCTCTGGCAGATTTTCAGAGAAAACTGAAAAAGGAATACGAGTAGCACGATCCATCGTACAGTAGAGGCTTGAAGCTCTTTAGCTTCAAGCCTTTTTTTAAAGCATTATCAAAAAAATGGGGTAAGCAATGCTGAAAAAGTTTTCCAACTGGCTGGATAATCAGCAGCATCTAGCGCTGGCCATTATCGTTCCAGTGTTCGTTCTTCTCCTGACCTTCGCCTATATCCCGGCGATTCAGTCTTTCAGGTTCAGCTTTCTCAGGTACAACATAAAAATGCCGGCGAGAATACGCTTTAACGGTCTTGACAACTACCTGGCTGTACTCCGAGATCCAATGTTTCAGCGTTCAATCCTGCGGGTGTTGTATTTCATGCTCCTGGCCACTGTCATGGTCATCGTAATTTCTCTGGCCATCGCTTTGGTTCTCAACAGGAAGTTTCCGGGCAGAGGCATCGTAAGGACGCTGGTCATTATTCCCTGGGCGATACCGCCGGTTGTGAACGGGCACCTGTGGAAATGGATCTTCAACGGAGAGTACGGGGCACTGAATGGTCTGTTATTTCAGCTCGGAATTATTGATTCGTACCAATTCTGGCTAAACAACCCTTTCACTGCCCTCAACCTGGCTGCTTTTACCTTTATTTGGAGATATACGCCCTTTATCATAGTGCTCTTCCTCGGTGTCCTGCAGTCGATTCCCGGCGAGCTCTACGAAGCGGCCAGAGTGGACGGCGCAGGAGCCGTGGGTCAATTTTTCTTCATTACCATCCCTTCGCTGCAGAGGATTGGGGCTATTGCTGTAATTCTGACTTTAATCTCCAGTTTTACCGTGTTTGACGACATTTACGCGCTTATGGGGTTCGATGAATCCACCAAAACTCCCATGATCTACAACTATGAGGTCACCTTTGAAATGGGAAGATTCGGCAAGGGCTCTGCCATGGCCTATATGATAGGTATCTTCCTTTTCATTCTGACTTTCTTCTATATCCGAATGAACCTGAGGAAAGAGAGACCTTGAGAAGAAAAGCAATCAACCAGATTCTCCTGGGCCTGCTGGCGATCCTCATCATTTTCTGGTCACTTGCTCCTATCGTATGGGTACTGATCTCTTCGATTTCTACGAGAGCAGAGCTCTATTCCGTACCGCCGCACTGGATACCCCATAAACCCACACTGGAGCCCTACAAGATAGTGCTAATAACAGGAGAAGGTTTTAGGGGCGGAGGCGGAATCAGTGCAGCGGAGCTTATGAGAAAGGGCATTTTGAACTCGATCATTATCTCCGTTTCCACTACTGCCCTGGTAATGATCTTTGCTCCTCTTTTAGGTTATGCCTTTTCCAGACTTACCTTTAAGGGAAGAAACCTGTTTTTCTATATTATCATTGGAATCATAGCACTGCCCTCCTGGCCGGTGTTGATCGGGCTCTTTTCAGAGTTCAGCGCCTTGGGTCTTCTGGACACCAAGATCGGTTTGATCCTCCTTTCCTTTACTTTCAGAATCCCCTTCGAGACCTGGTTCATGAAAGGCTATTTTGCCTCTGTTCCCAAAGAGATAGAGGATGCCGCCCGGATCGACGGCTGTACGCATTTTCAGACCCTCTACCGGGTGAGCATCTATGTGGTTCTGCCGGGACTCATTGCGGTTTCGATCATTTCTTTTCTTTTTACCTGGAATATGTTTATGGCCCCCTTGGTACTAACATACACCCTTCGCTCCAAGCCCCTCACCGTAGCTATGACAGAATTTATAGGTCAGTACTTCGTGCACTGGGACCTCATGTCCGCCGGTACCATTCTCGCCATCATTCCCCCCGTATTGATCGTGCTCTTTTTCCAGAAATATATCGTAAAAGGTCTTTCTGCCGGAGCGATAAAATAGGAAAAACAAGAACGTAGTTTCTTTTCCCCGTAATGCGCTCTCTGCGCTCGTCCCTTTCATGTCCGAAAACCATGAGCTTGACCGGTTCAGCCTTGAGCTCCTGGAAGAAAAGATACTTAAAGACCAGGATTTTCTTGATGAATTGACCCTGGGGGCCTATCGCTAAGATGAGTTAGTCGGCTTCGGGATGGCAGTCCACCGAAACTGCGGCACAGGCTTTATCAAGCTGCTGGCTGTAAAAAAGAGCTGCAGGAAAGGAGATGCCATCTGGTGAGAGTATACAATTCCAGCCCAAACTACTTTCTTCCCGGTATCGATCCCAGATATACACCTGCCGTATGCTTCTTTGAAAATCTTGGTTTTCAAAAATACAGACAGGCAATTATCCCATGTGTGGGACCGGTTTGCTTTTATTCAAAGACAGCGGGTGCAGTTATTGACAGGATATTCTGGCAGTACGAGAAAGAAATCTAGAACCGGGGATACGAATTCACATTTCCAGGGATTTCAGGGAAGCGTGAGTTTGCCCATTACTACTTCTCTGTAAGCCCCGGTTGCCTCAGGTACATTGTTGGGGAGCCCAAGAAATCTAAAAAGCCCCAGTAGAGCGAAGGCTATGGCTTCTTTGAAATCAACATCAATGCCTACTTTATTTCCGGAAATGACCCTGGACCCTTTAAGAGCACTGACCAGGGCCTCCATGATAATGGGATTATGCACGCCTCCTCCGGTTACAACAACCATCTCCGGCAAGCGGGGAAGAAAGCTTCTATAAGCCTGGGCAATAGAACGGGCCGTGAACTCTTCTGCTGTTCTGATAAGATCAGGGGAGAGCTCGAGCTCTTTCAAGTTGTCCTGCCAAAAAATCGTACCGAATTCCTCTCTTCCTGCACTTTTCGGCGGGTTTTGATAGAAGAATGGATGCATCATCCATCTTTCAAGTAGCTCAGTACTGGCCACCCCACTTCTCCCTATTTTACCATCCTTATCAAAACGAAATCTTTCGCTGGTGTACCGTTCCACCAGCATGTCGATGATCATATTTCCCGGGCCGGTATCAAAAGCAATAAGTTTGTCCGCCCCTTTGGAAATCCAGGTAACATTCCCGATTCCGCCAATATTCTGAACGGCAACATCCTTTCCTCGGTTCTTGAAAAGAATATAATCCAGGAAGGGTGCCAGTGGGGCGCCGGTTCCCCCAGCGGCAATATCAGCCGGTCTGAAATCGGAAACAACGGGTATGCCCGTTTTTTGGGCGATCACAGATGCTTCTCCGATCTGGAGACTGCCCCGCAACTTTTCCCCGCAGCATTCCTCCACTCTGGAAACATGGTGCACAGTCTGTCCATGTGAGCCAATCACCGCGACCTCTTCCGGTGGGAGCCCTGCTTCCTCAAGGAGCTTTAAAGCGGCCCCGGCAAAGAGCGATCCCAAACGCATGTGTAATAGCGAGAGCCTGTGGAGCGACTCCGCAGCATCATCGAATAATTTGAAGATCTCTTTTCTGATACAGTCTGGAATGGGATAAACAATACCTTTTATCAGGTGAATGTTTGTTTTCGACTCATTAAGCTCAACACAGATCGCCACAGAATCGATAGAATCCACAGAGGTGCCTGACATTAGGCCTATCGCCTTATAGATTCTTTTTCCCACAGTACGATTGTAAATGATAGGAAAAATTATAGCCAGTCCTTAGGCGAATTATCAACAGGGAGGCGCAAGATTATAGGTTGGTCCTTGCGATCAACGGTGAGAGCCCGCAAAACGACTGATGTGGCAGCGACGAATGGCCATCAAGCTGTCTCTTTCGACTGAGGTCTTGAGAAGTAGCGGATTGGCGGCTGTTCTTGTTACTGCAGCTCTAGAGTTTACCCCGGGGAGGAGATAGTAGGAGGGAGTCTAGTTCAAGGATTATGCATCAAGCCCCGGTGGTGGTTTACCGGTTCTCACAAGATGGCCCTTACGGGAATCTTCTTCACCTCTTCCGGACTGATCGCAGATCATCGTATCCACTTCATACACCCTGGCGTTGTAGGAGGTGTGGAAGAGAACCTTTCCGTGGATGCTCTCGAATCTCACCTTCTTGAGCGAGATTGGGGGGGGGCGTGCCAGGTACTGGGCGAGGTTCTCCCGCTCTTTCCGGCTTCCGCCCGGAAGCAGGATGGAAGCGTCGAGACTGAAGCCTGAGTGTCTCCAGGTGAGAAGATTGTCCGCCATGTCCTGGGGGAAACTATCAATCCCTTGATATAGATACCTTTAGCTTTTCAAGGCGGCCCAAACTATCGGAAAGACCTCCCGGCCTAGAACGCCTGGGCCAAAACGTCTCGTATTCCTCAATCAATTCATTCAATTCCCCTGTAAGCCGCCTCTTCTTTGCTTCCGGTATTGCTTCAAGCCTGCATTCATGCGCAGTAGAAAGATTGTACCCCAGATTGCAGGCATGGAGCATAAGCTTACCTGTAAAGGCTATCTCATCCTGCAAAAGCTCTGCATCATTACAGGTCATGGAAGATGTTTTTAGCATGAGTAGGGATTTCTTAATAATCTGCTCTGCTCTCATAAGGCCGGATTTCTTAAGATGAGATAATTGATCCATGTAATAGGTATGGAGATTGACAAGGAGCAATATTCCCAGAATGCTTGCATTTTTTAGTGTTATGCCTGTGCTTAAATAGGAATTGCTCAACAGCATCAGGGCACTTGCTGCTTCTCCTGTACTGTCCTTGAAAACAATTTGTGACAGGCACTCTTCAATATTCAAGTCCCTATTTCTTCCCTCTGCCCAACTGACTCCGGCTCCATAAAGATAGGCTGGAAGAGAAACGGGATACTGCTGCAG
>JAUWZD010000155.1 GCA_030615505.1 Spirochaetales bacterium
GGCTACAAGACCTGAGATATTAATTATGGATGAGCCTACAAAGGGAATCGACGTGGCAACCAAGGCCAGGGTACACGAGTTTATCTCTGAGCTTGCAAAACAGGGCATGGCAATACTGCTTATTTCTTCTGAGATCCCCGAAATTCTGGGCATGTCCGATAAAATTGTTGTAATGTATGAAGGAACAGTCACAGGGAGATTCAATCGAGATGAAGCCGATTCTGAAAAATTACTTAAAGCGGCTACGGGGAGTATTTTTAATTAGAAGATGCTGGATCTGCTGAAAAAAAGAGAATTTACCCTTTTGGGGATTATTATACTGCTGCTGATAGCAGTCAGTTTGAGATCTCCCTATTTTTTAAATATTGAGAATCTCAATGATATACTGAATGATACTGCCATTCTAATGATGGTGGCAATTGGCCAGCTCATGGTTATTGTAACCGGAGGCATTGATCTATCTGTTGCTTCGGGCACTGCTCTAACAGGCATGAGCGTTGCACTGCTGAATCAACATTTCCCCGGTATTCCGATACTTATAATTATCCTGATCTCAATAGCAATAGGATTTCTGCTCGGTTCGTTCAATGGCATTTTGGTTTCTAAAGCTAATATTCCGCCAATTATTACAACTCTTGGCACTATGAGTATATACAGAGGCTTTGTCTTTGTGCTCAGCGGCGGGAAATGGGTGAGTGCTCACGAGATGACGGATTCCTTCAGGGAGCTTCCCAGGGGGACTGTTTTCGGTATATCAAATCTTCTACTCATAGCTTTGCTGACAGTAATAATCTTCTCAGTATTTTTACAATTAACAAGGACCGGAAGAGAAATCTATGGAGTAGGAGGCAACAAATTAGCTTCCCTGTATGTGGGCATTAATGTAAAGAAAATCAGCTACTTAGTCTTTGCATTATGCGGATGCATAGTAGGACTGGCCGGATTTCTCTGGGTTGCGCGATACGCCTCAGCTCAAAATGAAACTGCAGTTGGTTTTGAACTGCAAACTATTGCCGCATGTGTAATTGGAGGGGTAAGCATTGTCGGCGGTTCGGGAACAATTCTTGGCGTCATACTGGGAGCTCTTTTTCTTGGGATAGTAAATAATGCCCTGACTTTAGTTAATATTTCACCCTTCTACCAGATGGCCATTCAGGGATTCGTGATCATTGCTGCGATTATAGTCAACACGCTTGTGGAGAAACGCAATCAGTTGATGATGTTAAGAAGGAGAAGCCTTTAAGTGGATAAGGATGAGGCTTTAACGAAGAAAAATAGACTTATGCGGCTGCCAAATATATTAATGAAATGGGAAGTCATTCTTTTTCTAATTTTCTTAATTGTAATAATAGTCAATTCATACATATCGCCTTACTTTCTCGATTACATTAACATCATGAATACGACATTTAATTTTATGGAAAAAGCCATAGTCGCTCTTCCTATGATCTTTGTAATCATATGCGGCGATATTGACATTTCTGTAGCAGGAATAATCGCCCTGTGTTCTCTCTTCATGGGAATGGCTTCCGCATCCGGTGTGGATACACTGGGGCTTATTGCTATCGGATTAGGCACCGGCCTGGCGGCAGGTTTTCTAAACGGTTTTATAATTACAAAATTCGGTATTCCGGCGATTGCAGTAACGATTGGAAGCATGTCCCTATTCAGGGGGATTTCTTATGCATTTTTAGGCGACAAAGCCTTTACAAAGTATCCTGAGTCCTTCGCTTTTTTCGGACAGGGATACATAGGATATACAATGATTCCCTTTGAGTTAGTACTTTTCCTGGTCCTTGCCGTAATCTTCGGCCTGATTCTACACAGGACAACCTTCGGAAGAAAGGTGTTTGCTATCGGGAATAATCCTACTGCAGCCAATTTCTCAGGAATACTTGTAAACAGGATACGCCATATAATATTTGCGGTTACGGGTCTAATGTCCGGACTGGCTTCGATTCTTTTAACTTCAAGAATCGGAAGCACCCGTCCCAATATAGCGAACGGCTGGGAACTTGAGATAATAACAACGGTTTTGCTGGGCGGGGTGGCTATAACGGGCGGTAAGGGAAATATCTTCGGTGTGATTATAGGCATTTTTCTCATTGGATTTCTTAAATTCGGTATGGGTCTTATTAATGTTCCCGGCAAGGTGATGAACATTGCAATAGGATTCCTGCTGATTGTAGCCATCATGCTTCCGGAATATATCAATAAACTGAGATCTGAAGTATTACTTGCAAAGCAGAAAAAATAAGACTATGCATTGCTGTAGATATTAGTATCTATAAGAACTTTTTTCACTTCCACAACTCTTCATCTTTTCTTCTTTAAATATATTTTCGAGAACCTCTTCCGAATACTCGGGATACCTATATGCTCACCCCTAAAATATTTTATGCTTCATTTTGTATGCCTTTTTGGAGTAAGAGTCATGGATTATTTTAAATTCCGTCAATTTTTTTCATTTTTTTATTGACAAATGTTTCTATTTATAGTAACGTTTCTACGCATAGAAACTGTATGGAAAATATCGGCGAGCTAGCTAAAATACTGGCAGAGATACAGGATAAGGAGCTGATTGAGGGATTTCTTGTCAGTATTTTAACAAAAAATGAATTAAAGGAGATATCGGGCCGCTGGGAATTGGTGAAGATGCTGGATAAGGGTATCAGCCAGAGAAAGATTGCAAAGGAATTGGGAATGAGCCTTTGCAAGATTACCAGGGGCTCAAGAGAACTGAAAAAGGAGAACTCTGCATTCAAAAGGGTTATAGAAAAGCACCTGTAACCTTAAAAAATTAATATACAGTCATGAATACCAAAAAATGAAGGAGGATTTTTATGTCTGTAAAGGTATTTCTAACTGAAGATGAGATTCCCAGGCAGTGGTATAACCTGGCCGCGGATCTCCCCTCACCCCTGAACCCACCCCTGGGTCCGGACGGAAAGCCCGTCACACCTGAGATGCTGGCGCCTGTCTTTCCGATGAACCTGATTGAACAGATGGTGAGCACCCAGCGCTGGATTGACATTCCGGAGGGAGTTCTGGAAATCCTCTACCTCTGGCGGCCCAGCCCCCTCCACAGAGCGGTATTCTTAGAAAAGGCTTTGGATACCCCTGCTAAGATTTACTACAAGAACGAAAGCATTTCCCCGCCGGGTAGCCACAAGCCGAATACTGCAGTAGCCCAGGCCTGGTTTAACAAGCAGTTTGGCATAAAAAAGTTGACCACGGAAACAGGCGCCGGCCAGTGGGGGAGCGCCTTAGCCTTTGCCTGCGCCCTTTTAGGTTTAGAATGCAAAGTCTTCATGGTACGTATCAGCTTCGACCAGAAACCCTACCGCAAGCTCATGATGCAGACCTGGGGCGCCAACTGTGTGGCCAGCCCCAGCACCGAGACACAGGCCGGGCGGGATATTCTTGCCAAAGACCCGGATACACCGGGAAGTCTGGGCATTGCAATCAGTGAGGCCATTGAGCAAGCGGTAACAGATAAGAGCGGAACAACCCGTTACTCTATCGGCAGTGCGCTGAATCATGTCCTGCTGCATCAGACCATTATCGGTCTGGAGGCTAAGAAGCAGCTTGAAAAGATCGGCGAAAAAAGGGTGGATGTGGTTATCGGCTGTGCCGGGGGCGGGAGTAATTTTGCCGGCTTATCCTTTCCCTTTGTGAATGACAAGATTCACGGAGCAGAGATTGATATTATACCGGTAGAGCCTTTTTCCTGTCCCACTATGACCAGGGCCTCTTTTGTATACGACCATGGGGATGCGGCCAAGATGACTCCACTTTTAGCAATGCACTCACTGGGCCATGATTTTATTCCACCACCGATTCATGCCGGGGGCTTACGCTATCACGGCATGGCTCCCCTGGTCTCCCAGGGTATTATCGAAGGCCTGCTCACACCGAGAGCAATTCATCAGCTCGAATCCTATTCCTCAGCCGTCCTCTTTGCCAAAACCGAGGGTATTATTGCAGCACCTGAAACGAGCCACGCCATTGCTGCTGTCATCCAGGAGGCCAAAAAGGCTAAGGAGGAGTGTAAGGAAAAGGTGATCCTCTTCAACATGAGCGGCCACGGCTTAATGGATTTAAGCGGGTACGATCGTTACTTCCAGGGGGAGCTTGAGGATTATGCTCTTCCGGAAGAGGAGATTCATGCAGCCTTAGAAAACATAAAGGATCTGCCAAAGCCGCAATTAGTCAAATCAGGAAAGTGGTAGAAACTTTTACAAACTTGTAAACATCCCACGGGCATACTAAAGGCCCGTGGGATCCGCATTAGGGGATCCATACAAGGAACAAAAGATGATAGAGGTATACGACAGCAGAGAAGGCTACTGCCGAAAGCTGGGACACTACGTTGAGTTTAAATACTGCCGGGGCGCCAATAATAACATTCCATGTTATAAAATAATGGACTGCTGGTTTGAAAGGCTACCGATTGAGAATTTTATGCAACAGCATTACAGTGCAAGCTCAATAAATAAAATATTCACCCCTCCTGCGCCCAAGATCGCGAGCATTCTCGATATCATAGACAGGGTTAAGAGGAGCATGGCTTAAAGCTTCATTTATTTACTTTCCCCTGGTCTTGTGTACTGCCTGCCTGATTACTGCGGCCCCGACTGCCGGGCCGCCCAAAGAGCCAGCAAAATTGGCTGCCAGATCCAATAGCTCAGGATGCCTGAGGGTCAGGTATTGCAGGAGTTCTATCAGTACTCCGTATAAAAAGCTGGAAATCACAGCGAGTAAGAATAAGCTCAATTTGGACCTGGTTTTAAAGGATAAGAATTGACAGTGCCGCGATAATAAGCAGAATGCAGCTCACAATACGGTAAGACATAGGCATGAGTATTACCCTATTAAGCGTCTTTTCCTGCAGCGCGGACCTGCTGGAATCCCTTGGATAGATCGATCCTGCCGGATCGAAATACCCAGGCGCCGTCTAAAAACACAACTACCCGGTCAATGCTCGTCTCCAGCATTAATTCATCTGCACCCATATCATTCCTCCCCGGGGAATTACTTTTATACAATAAGACCAGGCTTTAATTGCTGTAGGTTTAAGAGCAAGTCTCTTTTCAGTTGCTGTGGAACTCATCATATTTCTCCTTTAAGAATTCCTCATGCTTGAAAGTAAGCCTTTCCAGTTCTCTTACAACATGCGCCGGCACTCCTTTATTTCTCGCTAACCTCACAGGCTCAAGCCAAAATTAACACTCCCCCCCTTGAGTCACAATATGGATATGAGGAGGTTCATGAAATCGAAAAGATCCTATTCTTAATACAGTAGGCATTTATAATTTTATTATATAGTAAATTCGACATTTGTTTAATGAGAAATCCCGCTAATCTGATCCCCGTATTGAATGTGTATGAGAATGTGGAGTTTCCCCTTCTTTTAGGAAAAGAAAGAATCCCTTTATTATTGGTATCATCATAGGCTTAGGAATTGCTATTTTTGTTATCGTCAATTCCATTATGGAAACAGCCTCCAGGGGGATATAGAAATCCTTTACAGAGAATTTCTCAGGCCACATAATGATAAGCGGGCAGACTGATTACACCTTATCCCTCTTTGGCTTGCAGAATCCATCAAGCATAAATGAAGTTATTCCCGTTATTCCCCAATATACCTGTGTTCTTAATTAGGAACGATTAGTGAAAGCAGGCGAAAATCGTGCAGACGGAGCATTAGACCGAAGGGCTGGCGCGGGAACGTAGGTGTCTATTCAGGGTGGGACATGCAACAGGGACTCAAGTGAGCCCCAGAACAAGAAGAGAGTGGACAGAAGGCTAGTTAAGCTAAGCGAGATCAAGGCCCGGAGATGAGCGGCAGATTTTGATCAGATGCCCATCACGGGAATCTTGCGAACCTCTTCGGGCTCGGTGATGATCGCAAGGATATGCATTGGAGCGGAACAACGAGGACAGACCAGCGGATCAACTTCGTATACCTGGGCAATGAGCTTGGCCTACCCTTACGAGCATTTTCGACAGGTGGAACGGCTTTCTTTATCAGAAACAGTTGATTCTTCATAGTAAGGTTGTACCGACTCAGGAGCCTGCAGATGCTCAGTCTTCCATCCGGCAGGGGCGGAGGGGCAAGTCGCATCACATGAGGCATTTCAGGCCATTTCCCCTTGGTGCGGGAAGTATATAGCCCATATCGCCGGATATACTGAGATCCGCGGGGTGGGATATGTTGCGTGAGTTCCAGCAAGAAACGTATCACGGAAAAGGTTTCGGTCTTTCCCTTGAAGAACTCGTTGTCGGAGGTGTAGGAGATCACGGTGGCCTCTCCATTCTCTTCGATGCTTATCTTTTTCAGGGATAGAGGGGGACGGGCGATGTACTGGGATAGAACTTCGCGTGCTTTCGTGGAGAAGGCAGGTATATGAATACTATTGTCGACTGAAAAACCCGAGTGTCGCTAATTGATCAGGTTGGTTGC
>JAUWZD010000049.1 GCA_030615505.1 Spirochaetales bacterium
ACCTACAATAACAGTACCGCTGTCACCGGATACTGATACGCTACAGCCAAACTGATCACCTGCAGACCCATCATATGCCGTCAGCTTAGTTTCACTGAAAAATGTAATCGCATCCGCTTCGTTTGAATAAGCTGAATTGCAATTTGCATTATATGACCTGACGCGGTAATAGTAATGGGTTCTTGAGGACAGGCCGCCGTCACTATACGAAGTTACACCGGCGCCAAGTGTTGCTACCTGCCCATAAGTTCCGCTTGCGCCTGTCTTTCTTTCGACCTTAAAACCTGTTTCATCGCCCGAATTATCCGTCCATGATAGATCTATCTGGGTGTATGAAATCATGGTTGCAGTTAGGCCTGTAGGAGCATTGGGGGGAGAAGAAGCAGATCCTACCCCCTGTATTGTAAAGGTATATGGGTTCTCATCTGAGTCATCATTATCAATGGATATTGAAGCAGCTCTTCAAGCAAAAACTTTGACGAGCTTTAGTATCCGATCTATAAAACGAATACTGATAAGCTACGGCCAAAATTTGTGGAAAAGCTTTTTGGGCAACCAGCTTGAACACGTACTTTTCAGCTCCTGAAAGCAGCAGGCTCGTTCTACCCGTTATATAGGGTATGAAGGAACTGCACAAACCCCATGACAGCTTTTTTCGCTATGTTTTTTCTCAAGCATACAACGCTCGTGATCTTGTGTTGAACTCCCTGCCTGATAGAATTATAAAGGTGCTTGACCTGGAATCGATTGAAGTATTCGGGGAAAGCTTTGTTGACCGCAAGCTTGCCACTCATCAGTCGGACATTCTGATTCGGACGAAACTCTGCAAATCTCCAGTGCTCATCTATATCCTTGTAGAGCACAAGTCTTATCCATACAGATGGACCGTATTCCAGCTTCTTAAGTACATGGTGCGTATCTGGGAGAAGGCGCTTGCTCAAAATAGCAAAATGAAGAAGCTCACTCCCATCATACCCCTGATCTTTTATCATGGAAAAAGGAAGTGGAAATTCCCTTTGGATTTTTCATCATATTTTGGCCGGCTGGATGAGCTTGAGCCTTACATCCCTGATTTCAGACCCAACCTGTTTAACGTTCAACAGTTGGACGATAAGGATATCCACGGCAGCATTATCTATCAGGCTGCGCTGAAAGCTCTTAAGCATGGAGCTATAAGCATAAGCCCGCATCTGGGTGAGATGCTGCAGAGCTTATTAACTTTGCCTTTTGATGAGCAGCTTAGGGCTTTCCTGTCTGTGCTGTTTGAGTATATACTTAAAATAAGCAAGGATACCAAGGAAGAAGATATAGAAGAGGAGCTTCGGTCGATAGGCTCCAAAGATGCGCGGGAGGTATATATGACCATAGCTGAGCGGTTGATAGAGAGGGGAAAGCTTGAAGGAAAACTTGAGGGTGAAATCCTGGATAAACAAGATGTACTGCTTCGCCTGCTTGAAAAGAAATTTGGCAGTATTGATAGGGCTGCGAAGGGAAAGATCATGAATATCTGGGATAGAGATAGGCTGGACCGAGCAATTGATCGCCTTCTTGATGCCAAATCAATTGATGAGGTCTTACAGCTGCTTGATTAGAATGACAGTACTCGAAAAACCTCTTGAAAATCAACAGAAATAATTCACCTACTTCTGAATATACACAATAAACATGTGAAAATGCCATATGCATACAGAACCAAGCTGATTACATAAGTAAGTGTATAATAAATTAGTGCACCATAACAACTACATAGTACCAACATACAATAGAAAATAGCCTATCTGCCCCTATTTTGCCGGAGTGACTACCTTCTGGTGCATTTAACCAATTACATTTTTTCATATTAGTGTAATAATTAAGTATACATAATGAAGATTTCTCTCAACATCGAAGTCAGAATGAAGGACGGGGTTCTTATCCTTACCGACACCGAGGGCAAGGCAGTTACTTTCTTAAAAGATCAGCTGGTCCAAAAAAAAGTCAGTATGGTCACTTTAGGAGAATTGTCTGATCTACCCAGGATTAAGGTTGCACAGGTTTTAGGTTTTGCTACTCGCAAGTCCTGCTACGATGCCGAAGGTGCCCGCAGGGTGCTCGATATGCCGTTCTCAACGGGGTGGCCGCTGATCTGTTTCCCCAGAGAACCGGGCCGAAAAAGGCTAAAAAGAGAACCCGTGAACTTGAAGTCAGGGTTATCCAAATGCGTTTCGATACAACTTACAACATGTACGAAATAGCCGATGACTTGAGTCGATTGGGATTTTATATTAGTTCCAGACTGGTTGGGAATATTTTATCAGACTTCGGTCTGTCAAAAAAAAACTTCGTTAGCAGATGTAAACTTATCGCCACGGTTGCTAACGCCGGAAAAAACTTCATTTTTAGATGGCGCCTGCAATTTTTGTTTTATTGATTGATGTGCCAAAAAGTGTATATTTAATAGCAGGTGAATTATTGCTGTTCTTAATAAATTCCTTTCCCGATCCCTGTATCTTAACACTCTTCTCTGCACCATCAGTATATTTTTGGATTTCATCTATTGAATTTGTAAACAAATCCTTTAGAAGCGATAGAAATTTTTCTCTCCTTGGCTCTTCTTTTAGGTTTCTATTTTTTATATCTAAATAATACTTTTTTACTATTTCTCTATATTTATCCATTATGTTTGACTCTTGTTACTTTTATCTTATCAAAGAGTCATAGTTTTTCCAACTCTATCTAGTACAAAACAATATTAACTATTCGCATTGGTTCTAATGTTTAACTAAAAACAAAACTCAGCATAATAGGCTTTTCTTTTGCATCTCAATCATATCATCCATTACGGCGGAGAGTATGATTCTAATCACTTCAGTCATTTGTGTAATCCTGGAGACTTGAATTGAAGTGGTAAAATGCCTGGAGGCCTTAATAATTTAACGGGCAGATCGAATAGCTGCTTTAAATACCGTTCTCTTTACACGATGGCTCAGTATATCGGATATGGGAAAATGCCCGTTGGCCACTATGGCCTCTATGCCCTGTTCTGTAACCATCTCTGCGGCTTTCACTTTAGAATGCATACCGCCCAATCCGAGTGGGTTTGTTTCTTTAGATGCTACAGTCTTTATCCGGCGGTCGATCACTTCCACTTCTTCGATTAGATCCACATCGGAGTTCTGCTTAGGATCTCCCATATGGAGACCATCTACGTCCGTGAGGATTAACAGCAGATCCACCTTCAGCCTGATGGACACTAAGGCAGCGAGAATATCATTATCCGTAAAGATGCGCTTATACTCCAGCTCTTCCTTGTTAACGACATCATTCTCGTTCACTATGGGTATGGTCCCCTGCCGGAGATAGGCCTCCATAATTACTTTAATAGTTCTCTCCTCATCCCTGTTGGCAAAATTGTGATGGGTTAACAGCACCTGGGCGATAAGGATATTATGCTCCTTAAAATAATCCTTGTAGTACTTCATGAGCTTTATCTGCCCTTCCCCGGACAGAAGCTGAATCTTCAGGGTACCTGCGGGCCTTACGCTGAGATTCTCAATCTCCATACCTGCAGCCACGGCTCCGGATGAAACAAGGATAATCTCATGTCCCTGTTTGTACAGATCTGCAATTTCTTTAACCTTTGATTCTAACCAGGTGTAATTGATTCGATTTCCCCTGCTGATCAGGGCGCTTCCGATCTTTACCAGTATCCTCATTGCAGATCCCGATGAGTAAAGTGTCTCTTTCCCTCAACATAATCAGCCACAGTATGGCCCTTTCCAATAAGCTTAAACTTGGTAATGGTTAAGCCTTCCAGGCCGACCGGGCCGCGGGCATGTATCTTATTAGTTGAAACTCCGACCTCGGCCCCCAGGCCGTAGCGGAAACCATCGGAAAAACGGGTGGAGCAGTTCCACATCACTGAGCTGGAATCCACAAGATCGATGAATGTTTCTGCAGCCTTAGAATCGCCTGTAACTATGGCATCGGTATGGTGACTCCCATAGTTATTTATATGACTGATCGCTTCCTGAAGAGAATCAACCACCTTTACGGAGAGTATTAAATCATTGTACTCCGCACTCCAGTCATCATTCACTGCCTTTTTTGCCTCAATAATCTCCAAAGTTCGTTCATCCCCCTTAAGCTCCACCTCTTTTAAATCTTCAGCCATTTTCGGGAGAAAGGCGCCGGCAATATCGCGATGCACAAGCAGGGTCTCAATGGCATTGCAAACGGCCGGGTACTGGCACTTGGCATCTCGGGTGAGCCTAAGGGCCATATCAAGATCCGCTCCCCGGTCTATAAATAGATGACAGATGCCGTCTGCATGTCCTAATACAGGTATCTTGGTGTTTTCCTTGATCGTTCTTACCAGTTGGTTTGAACCCCTGGGAATCATCAAATCTATCAGCTTATCGAGTTTTAGGAGATCGGATATATCCTGCCTGGTTTCTGCCAGATGAAGAGTGTTCTTGAACACAGGGTCCGCAGCCTCCACAGCCCCTTTGATCAGGTCAAACAGTACCCTGTTGGAATGGTACGCCTCCGAGCCGCCCTTTAGAATTACCACATTACCTGATTTGATACAGAGGCTTGAGATCTGCACAAGCGCATCCGGCCTGGATTCAAAAATCATTCCTATAACTCCGATGGGAACGGTTACATTGCTTAGGATCAGTGATTCGTCCAGCTCCCTGGCCCATAACTTCTTTCCCACAGGGTCCTGCAGGCGTATTACATCACCTATACTGTCGATTATCCGGTCGATTTTTTCGGATGTAAGGATGAGCCTTTTAACCAGGGCCTGCTTTACATTATTTATTCGAGCCTCATCCAGGTCCTTTTTATTTTCCTCTAAGATTTCCTGCCTGTGTTTATCAATAGCCTGGACCACATTCCTTAACGCTTTATCTTTCAAATCAGTGGGCGCTGAAGCCAGTAAAAAACTTGCCTTTTTAGCCAGATTCGCCTGTTCTATGATCTTCATCTTCCCAACTCCTTGCTTCTTACAGCGGCAGCCTCCACAGTCTTTGCAATGATCTCCCTGTAATTGCCCTGGCCAGTGCGAAGGCCATATTGCCCGCCCCCATAAAGCCGATTTTTATCATGGGTGGAGTTTATTACAGGGAGAGAGAAAAGTAAATATTAGGGCTCATGCAGCTTTTTCTCCCGAACAATCTCTACCCCCGCTACACCTGCAAGCAGCAGGGCCCCCGGCTTTTCCAGCCTTACCACCACCCTTTGTACTACAGGGTGCTTCAAGCAGAGCCCGGCGATCGACTCAGCGAGTCTCTCCACCAGATTGAAGGATGAATTTTCGACTAAAGAGGCGACCTGACTTACTATGTCTGAATAATTGACCGTATCTTCAATCCGATCGCTCCTGCCCGCATCGGACAGATCGGCATGCAGGGCCAGATCGATCAACACCTCTTGCTTATGTTTGCGTTCCTCCTCACCAATCCCAATAAAGCAGGAAAGCCGCAGATCCCTGATATGTATTTTATCCATAGAGGCACCCCTTTAAAAAACGCCCGCCGTCCACATAGATCACCTGCCCTGTAATAAACCTGCTTTGAAGAAGAAACAGTAGCGCCTGAGTGATATCCTCCGGCCTGCCCCAGGTAGAGAGGGGGTTTGTTCCGGCCATTCTCTGTAAATAATCCTGATCCTGTTCCGATGTTGCATTCCTCTCAGCCGGAGAAAGTATAAGTCCGGGCGCGACTGCGTTCACTCTAATCCTCGGGGCAAACTCCAAAGCCATCATCTTAGTCAGGCTGAAAAGCATACGTTTGCTTAAGTGGTAGGCAACATGCTCTGAATCATAATCTACTATGCGGCAATCGAGGAGATTTACAATAACACCATCCCGCTCCTGTGCTGCAAAAGCCCGGGAAAGCAGCACCGGAGCCAGTGCATTCACATTAATATTCAGGCTCAAATCTTCAGCCGTAAAATCAGTCAACCGGTCCTGGGGGAATATAGAGGCATTATTCACCAGTATATCGATGCTCCCGCCGGTGTCTGACGCCTTGTTCCATAAATCCTGAGCCCCTGAAGGCTCTGCCAAATCCGCCTTCAGACTCCAGGCTTTTACCCCGAGAGTATGCGCTTCGGATTCCAGGGCTAAAGCCTCTTTCTGCGAAGTGTTATAATGGATAATTGTATTCACACCCTGCCTTGCAAGGGCCAGGGTAACGGCTCTTCCGATTCTCTTTGCCGCCCCCGTGATCAGCGCGGTCTGCCCCCTCAGGACAGATTGCTCTTTCATGCTTGAAATCTTAATAGGCCGCACAGAAAAGTCAAGGCAGGCCCAAAAGACCAAAAGACAGAATCATAAGATCTATTTTGTATAACCCATTCATTTATTCTGATCTATTTGGGGAGCATAGACGAAGCTTTTATCTCAAAGACTATCCTGGGTGCGCTTTTGGGTTCTTCGGAATGATCAGTCAGATTTTTTTCTATTCCTGCCCGAAATTCGCCTGCTTTCTTGACTTTCTGCCTGCCTGCCGATATAACTTTTACTGTATGGGAGAGATCAGAGCAAAAATTACTTTAAAGCTGAAGTAAAGGTAGATGAGGCGGAGGATACCGTTTCTGTCCAGCAGTCGTATTGAGGTTTTCGTTGGGAAGCCCAAAAATGAAGATGTTATATAACCCTGTATCAAGCGTGAATCGCCCATCCTTCAGCAGCTCGCGCTGCTTCCATGACAGCCTCCGACAGGGTCGGATGGGCATGAATCATTGTGGCAATATCCTCAGGCAGCAGCTCGGCCGATTTCGCCAGTAGAAGCTCATGAATAAGCTCAGTGGCATCCGCTCCTACCACATGCGCACCGAGGATTTCATGAGTATCTGAATCGATTATAATTTTTACAAGGCCCTCCGGCCGCTCAACTGCAACTGATTTACCCACACCGCGGTAGGGAAACACGGCTGTATTAATTGATATACCCTCCTGCCTGGCCCGGGCCTCGGTATAGCCAAAGCTGGCCACCTGGGGCTCGCAGTATATGGTGCCGGGGATTTCATACGGATTAAGACGGGCTTGAGGATTTTTACCAGCCATATGCTCTACGGCGATTTCACCTTCCCTGGAGGCTACATGGGCCAGCATCGGGGAATCCACTACATCACCAATGGCAAAAATCCCAGGCACACTGGTCTGGTAATAATCACCTACAGGAATAAAGCCTTTCTCTGTCTTTATTCCCACATTCTCTAATCCGATTTCCCCGGTATTAGGGGCCCTTCCCACAACAACCAAGACTGAATCAGTCTGCAATTCAGTTTGTCCGTGTTTATTCTCCAAAGTAAGGCTTAGGGATTTATCCTTCTTTTCTACGGAGGCCGCCTTTGTTCCGGTGTAGATCTTTATACCCCTCTTCTTAAAGGATCTGGCCAGCACCTGAACCACAGATTCATCCTCTAAAGGAAGAAGCTGTTCCATCATCTCGACCAGATGCACCTCCACTCCAAAAGCATTCATTATGTGTGCAAACTCTACACCGATAGCTCCTCCTCCGAGAATGCAGATCCTGCCCGGAAGCTCTTCAAGCATCAAGGCGCCCGTTGAAGACATAATGAGCTTTTCATCGATCTTAAACCCCGGGATCTCCCTGGGACTGGAGCCTGTTGCAATAAGAATATTTTTACCGGTAACCTGCTTGCCGTTGCTCAGTTCAACCGCATTGGGCTTTTTGATTACCGCTTCTCCCTGTATCAGATCCACCTTATTCTTTTTAAGCAAGAAATCAATTCCCCTGGCAAGGGTATCCGCCGCCTTTCGGGATTTTTGAAAAACCTTTTTATAGGAAAATTTATCAGTATCAACTTCCACATCCAGGGCTTTTAAATCTGAAATGGAACGGAAAATATCGGCTTGATGTATCAGAGACTTGGAAGGTATACAGCCCCAGTTCAAGCACACCCCCCCGGGATTATCCTTTTCTATAACAGCGGCCTTTAATCCGAGCTGAGATGCCCGGATTCCCGCCACATAGCCGCCAGGACCTGCGCCTATAATTACCAGATCATAATCGTACTCTGCTCCCATCTATTCTCCTTTGCTGATACAGATTTTTTAGAAAAACCCAAATAAATCAATTTAAAAACGACCTGGCCAAGAATCTAGGCTCTCTTCTTTTCATATGCCAGGAGAAGCTCTTTAAAAAGCCCGGGAACTTTCTCCATAGCCTCCCGGGTTTCAACATAGGCTATTCTCATCTGTGTTTTACCCGGGTTCTCCTCTCCCTCATCAACAGCATAGAACCCGGCAAGCGGTGTAGCCAGCAGGGTTAAGTCTTGTCCGTCAATTTTTGCTTTCCCGGTGCGGGCGCAGAACATGACAAAATTCGCTGCGTCAAAACCAGGTTTAACCAGTTGTCTTACATCCAGCACTGAATAGATAGCCGCATCCGGACGGGAGACAATGATCCCGGGAAGTGCTTTCTTCATGGCTTCGGTAAAAGAGAGGCACATCCTGCCGTAGTATTCTCTCTGTTTATTATACCAGTCCTGTAACTCCCTGACGCTGACATCCGCTAAAGCGGCAAAGAGATACTGACCGATAATATTTCCGCATAAATTGGCCGTGTACTCAGCCACACCTTTTTCATGGAATTCGAGATTATCAGTTACCAAAGCTCCCACCCTTAAGCCGCAGGCGTTCCATACCTTGGAGGCTGTTTCAATACTTATTCTGCGCCCCTCGATACCCGGTATTTCCCTATTGTTCAATCCCCAGATGCTGACAACTTCCTTCTCGGGGAGGTAGCAGAGCATACGGTAGGCCTCATCACTGATCATCCAGAGATTATACCGCACACAGAGCCTTGCCAGAGATAGAAGAGTTTCCCTCCTCATCATTTGCCCTGTTGGATTATCATTGGGAATGACCAGTAATCCTCCTGGCTCCTGCTTTCTGATAACTTCTTCTATATCGCCTAAATCCGCCAGACTGAATTGACCGTCCGCCTGAAGCCTGCGGGAAACGGTTACTACCCTCCTGCCTAAGCGCCTGGCAAAATCCATATAATTCGTGTAAAAGGGTTCGATAATGAGCAGAGGTTTTTCCTCACTTCCGGCAGGCCCGCATACCCCCACTATCATCAATTCCATGGCTTGAGAGCTTCCATCCGTAATCTGGGCATAGAGCCCTTTGGTCTCTAACCCGCAGGAAGCGATAATATGTAGAAAAGCCTTCCTCGTTTCCTCCAGACCCGCGCTTTGTGAATATTTAATAACCCCATCTTTAAAGGGGCTTTCGGGGGCTGTAAGCCTTTTTAATCTCTCTTTAATTGCAGGGTGCACAGGAAGGCTCACGTTCCCGATAGCCAGGTTGATAGCCTTTACCCCATCCTTCCTCCCGGCAAAAGCAATCTGGGTCATACGAACGGCTGAGGGACTTCTCTTTAAAAAATGCCGGGATAAATTAGGGTTTTCAAGTTTAATTTGTTCCATAGATGAGCTCCTCCTGCATAATAATGAAATAGCCTCAGGAAAACAACATTAAGCCGAAACATTATCACCGATTATTCTAATCATGAATTAGAGCCTCCATGATTCGATAGCGGCTCCTGTAAAAATCTGACCATTCTTCAGAGAGATTCTGTTCTAAGAGTCTTAGAAAGGTGTCCACCACCAGCTCACCCTTCTCATTTTTAACATTTGTTATAAGCACAGGCCTAACCGCATCCACCGAAGCCTGAAGATACTCTTCCCGGTTCGTAAAAGAAATCTCAACAACCAATAATGCAGAATCCCCGGTAAAGGCAATGGGATTCTCATAATCAGATGGAGCCATCCGCCAGGTCATGCCTGAGATAAAGTTTCCTGCAGAAAAAATGATCAGCCTGTTTTTCCCCTCGACATTAACCAGCCTGAAGGGCTGTAATACATGGGGATGATGGCCGTAGACAATATGCACACCCGCCTCCAAAAGCTGGTGGAAAAAACGCACTTTACCGGGATCAGGTTTCAAAGCGTATTCAACTCCGCCGTGATAAGACAGAATAAAGAGATCGTATTTTGTGGAAAACTTACGAACAGCCCCCAGCAATGCTTCTTTAGCCTGGGCATTGTTATAGTCCACTACATGGACATAATGATGATTATACTTCTGCCATACATTGGTCATCTGGGTAACTGCTAAAAAGCCTATTCTCAAACCCTTTATATTTATCTCCACCGGCTCAAAGGAAGCCATTAAATTACCCCTGATCCCGGAGTAATAAATTTTATGATCGGCGATTTTTTCTATCCTGGCCATGGACCTCAAAGTTTGAAAGAGTCCTTCCTGTCCATAATCGTATGCATGGTTATTTGCTAATGAAAAAACCTCAATTCCGGCGTCCACCGCTGCCTGCACATATTCCGTGCCTATATTGAACTTCGGATAGGTAGAGTACTGACGGGTAGAGTCAACCGGAGATTCCAAATTGGCAAAAGTTAAAGCATCCTCTTTCAACAGGTCCTCTACACGGTCATAAATTGAGTTATAGTCCGACATTACGTAGTTTACCGTATGAGCCATGATATCGCCTAAAAATGTGAGTATTATCCGCTTTTGCCCGGGATGAGGATAAACAGAGGTGGTTAAAATCAATAAGAAAATAAACAGATGTATTTTTTTTCCTCTCATATGTATCCGCTCCTGTGCAAACACTAAAGCCTATTTGAGCACGCAAGCACGCCCTGAGAATTGGTTTTTTACTGAAATACGAATACTTTGAAAAATACTCATCACTATATAATATCCTAAGGAGGATTTTATGGATATCAGAAAACACAGAATAAACGGCTCCCGCCTGCGCTCCAGCTATTACATGGTCAGCGGTGCGGGATATGATGCCAGTTACATAAACCAGATCTGCCCCACGGCCATTACGGCTTCTTCATCAAACTACTTTTTGCAGGCGGCTATATAGTCACCGGCTTTGCTTTTAAAGACCTGCACCAGACGGACAGAAACTACTTTTATCTGACTCTGCCGGGATCGAGGCTGGAAAAGTTTGCAAGCAAGCTACTCGTCACTTCCATAAGCTACGCCCTGGGTACCCTGATCTACTACACTATCCTGGCCGCGCCAGGACAAGGCATTAACAGGCTCATCTTCGGATACGGCCATAGAATGTTCAACCCACTGAATAAGGATGCCCTTCTGGCCGTAGCAGCCTACCTTGTGACCCAGTCGATCTTTTTTGTTGGCGCCGCCTTCTTTCCGGCAGGCGAAGCCGTCTGGCTTGGCTTGAAGATCCTCTTCCGGGGCGTTCTGGCGCCCGTGTGCTGGATTATCAGTTATTTTCGGTTGCTTTGTAACCGAGCAGGCCTACGAAAAGACTCGGGATCTGAAAAAGAATAACTTCGTCAATCGGGAGCTGCCGCTGGTTTTTAAAACCATGACTCTGCTCAACCTGAGCTTCGACGATTTGAAGAACCTGTATGAAGCGGAGGAAAAGAAAGAGGAGGAGGAATTATGAAAAAAATCAACTACCCCCACCAGAGGTGGGGGTTTGATTGAGCCCTAAAAGGGCTTTTGTTACCTGAATAATTTCCCCTGGTTCTCAAGTATATCAAGTGATGATATTCCTCGCCTTGAGTATAGTGTCGACACCAATGCTCTCAGTGAGCTCTCGGATACCTACCTGGGGAAAACCATTCTCATCACCAGCAGAGATGATTGGGACAATACAAGGATCATCTTGGCATATCGTAGCCAGTACATAATCGAAGACGTGTTCAAGGAGATAAAGAATCGTGTTACGGGCAGCTGGTGGCCGATGAACCATTGGACAGATTCGAACATTAGGGTCCATGGGCTTTACTTTACAATTGCTCTGCTCTTAGGGGCTCTACTGTTACGTCGGGTGAAACAGGCCAGATTACATCTGTCGATGAAGAGGGTTCTTTCGGAACTGGATGCCATTAGGGAGGTTGTCAACATCTACTCACGCAAACGCCGTCAGAAGAAAGAACACAAGCAGACAGTATTGACGAAAACCTCGGAACTGCAGCAGCATCTATTGTCGAGTTAAACCTCAATCCTATTCTTGTATTTAAAAGTTGTTTGTCGATTGCCCATATGCGTTTAATAATGTCAGGCTCTTCCCATGATCAGAGCCAGCAGGGCCATCCTCAAATATACTCCGTTATGAGCCTGCCGGAAGTAGGCGGCATGTGGTACTGGGGATGTGGAGTTTACCCTTATGAGAGCCTGAGGTTAAGGTAAAGATAGAAAGCATTTAATCCAAGGATGATGGATCAAGAGCAATCAACCGTGCCCATGCGGCCCTGCTCTCCGATGAGCATACAGAGCACTCAGGGTTAATTAAAATGAAGAAGAGCTTCTTCTACCTTGTTTTTTAGAGACTTAAAAGTAGGGAAATAATGGAGATGAATCTCTTTTTCTTTGATCTTCTTCCAAAGCTTTTTAAAATATTATGTATGAGTCTGTGTTTAATCGACCTTCATGCATATTCCGGCGGCGATGTCCTGGAGGAGATGGACCTCGCAGCTCTGCTGGAAGGTATTCTTTATCCCAGGCTTTTTGAGCAAGACGATTAATTATTTTTTTTAACCGCCCAGATAGGCTTTCTTAACATCAGGATCGTTTAAGAGATTTTCAGAGTCTCCTTCCAAAACAAGGTTGCCATTCTCAAGTACATAGCCGCGTTTGGCAAATTGAAGTGCCATTCGTGCATTCTGCTCTACCAAAAGAATTGTTGTTCCTTCCTTATTGATCTGCTTAAGGGAGTCAAATACGCTCCTCATCAACAAAGGTGCAAGACCCATGGATGGTTCGTCCAGGAGCATTAATTTCCTTCCGCTCACAAAAGCCCTGCCAATGGCAAGCATCTGTTGTTCGCCTCCGCTTAGAGTTCCTGCTTTTTGTGTTTGCCGTTCTTCCAGTCGTGTGAAGATCGAAAATACCCACTCTATATCCTGTTTGATCCCTTCCTTATCTTTCCTTGCAAAGGCAGCTAGTTTAAGATTTTCCATGACTGTTAGATTGCCAAAGAGACGTCTTCCCTCAGGAACATGAGAAATGTGAAGTCTGCTGACTACTTTATCAGCAGGGTATTTGAGTAAGTTTTTGCCCTGAAAGGTCATCTTTGATCCTGCTTCAGCAGGTACCAGGCGAGAGATTGCCTTTAAAGTAGTACTTTTTCCAGCGCCATTGGCGCCAATGATGCATACGATCTCTCCCTCATCTATTTTGAAGTTTAAACCGTGGAGAGCCTTAATCGCATCATATGAAACATGTAAATTTTCAACAGATAATAGCATCAGCCCACCGTCTCTTTACCCAAATAGGCATCAATAACCCCGGGATTATTCTGTATTTCTTCTGGTGTTCCTTCAGCAATAACCTCGCCAAACACCAGTGCCTGGATCCTTTCACAAAGTTCCATAACAACCTTCATCCTATGCTCTATTAGGAAAATGGCCAGTCCCAGTTCTTTATTGATCTGACGGATTATTTCCATCATCTCAATTAATTCTTCCGGGTTCATACCTGCAGTAGGTTCATCCAGGAACAGTATCTTAGGATCTATGGTAAGTGCCCTGGCCATTTCTACCCGTCTTTGAGCACCATATGGCAGGTTAGTCACAATCTGATCCGCTAAGTGGCGAATTCCTAACATATCCAATAAATGATAAGCCTTCTCTTCATTTTCTGCTTCTTCCTTACGACGTTTTCGTGTGCCAAAGAAGGCCCCTATTAGTCCATAAGTGAGTTTGGAGTAACGAGCCATTTTTACATGCTCTAAAACTGTCATGTGCCTCCATAATCTAAGATTCTGAAAGGTTCTGCCAATGCCTTCGGAAGCTATCTGGTGTGGTTGAAGGCCTACTATTGAGCGGTCATCAAGAAATATTTTACCTTCAGCAGGTTTGTAGATGCCGGTGATAAGGTTAAATATTGTAGTCTTACCAGCACCATTGGGTCCTATCAGTCCCCTGAGCTGGCCGGTATTGATCTCTAAATCGTAGTTGTGGACAGCTCGCAATCCACCGAAAAAGTGGGTCATTTTTTCAATTAGAAGCAATGACATTCTGCACCTCTTTTTTTTGTTTCTGTTTTGGGCTAATTATCTTCTTAACATCGAATTCTTTAAAGGCAAGAAGCCCGGTAGGACGAAAAATCATTATTAAAATGAGCATACTTGGGATAATGATCCATTTGTAGATAGCAAGCGGCCTTAAGGCTTCGCTCAGGATATTAAAGCCTATGGCGCCAAGAATGGATCCTTGTATAGAGTTCAACCCCCCAAAATAAACCATTGCAAGTACCTCAGCCAGTTTTTGAATACCAAAGGTTCCTGGGTTAACATACCTGAGTACATGAGCAAGAAGCCCACCTGCAACACCAGCCCAGAAGGCTGCAAATAAGAATGCAGTCATCTTGGTTCGTCTGGTATTGACTGTCATGACATTAGCTGCCAGTTCATCGTCCCGCACTGCATTCAATGCCTTTCCAAGTGTAGATCTTACAAAATTATTAATGATCCATACACATGCAACAGCACATATGAATATCGAGGGCAGATTAGCCCAATTGGGTTGGCTGCTCAAGCCGCGAGCACCCCCAATAATTTCAAGATTTTCGATCAAACTCTTTACAATGAATGTAAATGCAAGTGAAACAATGGCTAGATAGTCTCCCCTTGTCCTAAAGGAAGGTATTGCAACTAAAAAAGCCCCAACTGATGCTAAACATCCCCCTACTATCAAGGCTATAGGAAACATAAATGGTCCTATAGCAGGAGGGAGTAGTGCAGGGCCAAACATACTATCATCAACAAATAGTACTACAGTGCAAATCGAGGCGCCATATGCGCCAAGTGCCATAAACCCTGGGTGTGAACATGAGAACTCTCCCATATAGCCATTTACCACATTAAGGCTTAAGGTTGCTATAACTGCTATCAGGATGAATCTGAGCATTAGGACCCTGTAGTCACTAATTCCAGACCACAAATGCATTATAAGATAGAGTAAGCCAAGGTGAATGATCACAGAGATAAATATCGGCAGTACAAGAAGTTTGCCTGCCAACCAGTTTGTAATTGGTACAGTCAGCCTTGCAATACTAACTATTGGCAAGATATATATAACAAGCATATAGAGGATAGTAGAGGGAATCAGGTAGGGGTGTTTGAGAATTGTAACAAAACCAAAAAGAACTGGTATTTTGGGTAGTCCTAATGACAGAGCTATTAGTCTGCCTACTAACTGTTCGAGCGACACCGCGGTTAGTGTGCCAATAAACCAGCCCAACAGGGGAACCTCGGAGAAATAATTACGAATGAGGTTTAATACTTTATTAATGGAATTCCTGATTGTATTTAATACATTCGTTTTTTCAGTAGGTGACTTGCTGTTTTGTGTTTCCATGTCAATCCCTCATTTCTCTTCTGTTTTTATCGCTTATAACCTCAAGCGTGCACTATAGGCCTCCCCAAAGAAACCATGTGGTCTAATGGTTAGAATAACAATTATTATTGAGAAAGCTATTAGGTCCCTTAGTGTTGATGGGAAGATCATCGCTACAAATATCTGGATAAATCCCAGCAAGAACCCAGCCAGTGCAGCACCCATAACAGAGCCTCTTCCTCCCAGGATCGCTGCTACAAAAGCCATCCAACCATATTTAATACCCATGTAAGGATCCAGGACAGGGTAGGCAATACCATAGAGTATCCCTGCTGCGGAAGCCAGAGCTGAGCCAATAGCAAAAGTAAGGGCAGCCATAGTATTTATCGATACTCCCATCAAGGGCACTACAACAAAGTCGAATGACATTGCACGCATGGCCATTCCCCACTTGGTTCTTTTAATAAACTGATGTAGTGCAAACATGAGCCCCAGGGAAACGAGAACTATTATGATCTTCTGGTTGGTTATGAATACACCACCAACATTGAATGTAATAGCCGGAATTAAAGCTGGAAAGCTAACTCTTTTTGCTCCTAACATAGCCAGGATTACGGTTTCGAAAACAATACCTATCATCAGACCGGTGATAGCAGCAGAAGCGCGAGGTGCTGCACGTAGAGGCCTATAAGCAACCCGCTCAACAAACATACCCACAAAAGAGGTAAGGAACATAGAAATGATAATTATCAACGTCAAGATCAACCAATTAGGAAGTACAATTGCACTCGCTGCACAGATACCTATTATTAAGGTTGTAATACCAAAGCCTATGTAAGCACCAACCATGAAGATATCACCGTGAGCAAAGTTGAATAGCATCAAGATACTGTAAACCATGGAGTATCCTATTGCGATTAAAGAATAGAAACTGCCCCACTGCACGGCATTGATCACGTTTTGCAAAAAAAATTTCATAGCGTTTGCTCCTTGTTCTTTTGAATCCTTACTTTTTTAATAAAGCGGGCCAGGGTATTGCTCTATCCCCCTAAGCCCGCCTTTTGTTTTGCGACGAGATAGTTCCTATGGATTATAATATTATATCAGATCCCTGGAGCGACAGTAAATATCTATTACCTTAAACTCTTGCCTCTATGGACAAACGGATTTATAGAATTCGAACTCACCAGCGTCGCTTATTCTTACGATAACAGCACACTTAATTGGGTCACCATCTTCTGTAAAGGTCATCTTGCCTGTGATCCCATCGAATTCTTTTATTTTAGCTATTGCATCACGAACAGATTTGCGATCCTTTTTAAGATCACCTGTGAGTTCAGCGCAAGATTTAATAGCCTCCTCCACAATGTGCATGACATCCCAGGTCAATGCTGCAACGTCATCTGGTACATAACCGTGTTTTGCATTATATCTATCTATAAATTCTTTGGTCGCACCTCTAGCACCGGCAGCAGCATAGTGTGTGCTAAAGAAAAGTCCATAGCAGTCTTTACCACAGAGTTCTACAGTCTCTGCTGAACCCCAACTGTCACTGCCTACAATCGGTCTATCCCAACCTAATTGGTGAGCTTGCTGCACGATTAAGGCTACCTCATTATAGTATTGTGGGCTGAAAAAAAATTCAGCACCTGATCTTATGATCTTTGTGAGCTGCGCGCTAAAGTCAGCATCTCCTGTTGTGAAGCTCTCGTAAGCAACTACAGAACCAGGACCATAGAGATCTTCCCAGGCTGCTTTGAAGAATTCGGCAAGTCCTTTGGGGTAGTCACTAGCTACGTCGTATAAAACAGCAGCTTTTGTGAATCCAAATTCTTCCTTAATGAAGTTAGCAACGACAGGTCCTTGAAATGGGTCCAGAAAACAACCTCGGAAAACATAAGGGCGATTCTTAGTTGTCTTTGGATTTGTTGACCAGGGGCTGACCATAGGAGTTTCGTAATTATTAGCAACCTCACCAGATGGTACAGCTTGTTTTGAGGCTTGTGGACCAACTATGACCAGTACTTCGTCCTCAGTTATCAACTTGGTATTGACCTTTACAGCAGATTCTGCTTTGGACTCATTATCCTCAATAACCAGCTCTACTTTATACTTCTTTCCACCAACTTCAATACCACCGGCTTCATTAATGTCCTCGAGCCACATCTGTGCTGCGAATTTTGTGCCTTCACCTACTTTAGGAATATCACCGGTTAGTGGGGCATTGACACCAATCGTGATAACATCTACCTCCTTTTTCCCTCCGGCAAAGACCGCTGTAACACCGATTAAAAGGATCAGAGTTCCAATCAGAATGATCTTTAGGGCTTTCATAAAGTCCCTCCTTTACATTTTATTTTTCTCTTCTTAATAAAGCTGCACGGCCTTTCATATCGACTTCGATTCGCTTGTACACAAGAAAGGCCGTCGGATAACTGTCTTAGCCTTTACACCACCTCCTTTCATATACTGAACCATTCCCGTCATCATCCGAGCTCTTCCTGAGCAATCTTCATGATTTTATCCACAACCTGCTTAGCGAGCTTCTGCTCTTTTTCGCGTGAAGCGTAGGTTGCTTTGTAGAGGTATGACATCATTTTAGGCCATGGAGGCGAATACGCCGTTTCTATTAAACAGGTTGCGCTGGAGTTTCCTGATATCGAGTTTGGAAATTCGAATATATTTAAAGTAGCCCTCAACCTGAGCAACTATACTGTCAGTCAAGTAAAATCCTTTTCTCATGACTACCTTATTTTCATTATCGTTTTAATTGTTTTTAAATATTCTTGTGATTTATATGTATCACGATATTATCTTGATAATATGAAGAGAAGTAATTGGTGTCAATGGGGTGGGAACGCCTGAATAGGTTTTTTGTCATTAATTTTTTGAAAAAAATAAGGAGGTTGAGGAAAAGATCTTAGAGCAGTTCAATCGTTTGGGTCAGATTATATGGTACATTGTTGATGTTAGCCATGTATAGTTAGATCTAAAATTTATGCGGGTATCCCGGCGGTCGTGGACGATGCAGGCTCTTCCTGGCCACTATAGTCTCCACCGCCCGAGTGGATCTTAGGAATGAACTTTCCTTGAGTAATGAGCGCTTAGAATATCCCAAAAGTCCTGTATACACACTCAACACCCGCTGCAACAGCCTATACGCCGGCTCTTTTCTTATCTCGTCGGCTTTGTCGGCCCTCAAGAACACCCTCTGGATGCTGTATTTCCTGCAGAATGACCTTCTTTTATTGCCTTTCCGCCTTCTGTGATTTATAATCGTTCCTACTCGAACTATTTGGAAACGAGAGAGGAGTAATTATTATGAGCAAAATAATTAGTGTCATTCAATATGGGCTTGGTCCTATTGGCTGTGCTGTTGCACTTCATATTATTGAACGCGAGGGCCTGGAACTTGTCGGCGCTGTAGACATTGATCCAAAGAAAGTTGGCCGAGATGTCGGTGAGGTTATTGGCTTGAATAAACAGATTGGGTTCTCAGTAGCGGAGAAAATCATTTCTGCCCTAAAACCTAACAATGCAGATGTCGCTCTTCATACCACGAGCTCCTATTTTTCTTTGTTTAAAGATCAAATCATAGAAATACTGGAGCATGGTCTAGACATAGTCTCCACTTCTGAGGAACTTACTTTTCCCTGGCTTTCTCATGCTGCGGAAGCCTCTGAAATTGATGCAGCAGCGAAAAAAGCAGGTAAAACAGTGCTGGGCACCGGGATTAATCCCGGGTTTCTTATGGACTCGCTTCCTCTTAATCTGACGGCAATATGCCAGCGAGTAGATCACATAGAGGTAACGCGAATGATTAATGCTTCCACAAGGCGGGGACCCTTTCAGGCTAAGATCGGTTCAGGGATAACAGTTGAGCAGTTTAACAAAAAGATTTCCTCCGGGCAGATGGGGCATATCGGTCTGTCTGAGTCCATAAGCATGGTCTTCGATACGCTTGGGAAGAAACTTGAAAAGTATGAGTCAGATGTGCAGCCGGTTGTTGCCGATCAGACTATTAAGACAGATTTCTTTGAAGTACAGCCGGGCCGGGTGAAAGGACTAAAACAGACTGCCCGGGGTTATTCGGAAAAAGGTGAGTTTATGAGTTTACAGTTCATCGCGGCTTTGGGATTGGAGGATGACCTTGACACGGTCAGAATCAAAGGGAAACCTGATTTGGAAGTCAAGCTTAAGGGAACGCACGGTGATATAGCAACCGTGGCCATTTTAGTCAATGCAGTGCGGAACGTACAGAAAGCGAACCCTGGGCTTGTCACCATGCGCGATCTTCCTATTGTTACCTGCCGGTGAGGATCTAAGGCCACAGGTGTGGCTTCAACATATTACTTATTTTTGGAGGTAAAAATGATTGCTTATTTAAACGGGAACTATCTCCCTCGCGATAAGGCGGTTATTTCAGCGGAAGATCGGGGCTTTAATTTTGCCGATGGCTTGTACGAAGTGATTCGTTCTTACTCCGGCCGGTTGTTTAAGCTTGATGCTCATATGAAGAGGCTCAGGCGAAGTATTGATGAATTGCGCATTCCTTTTGATGATATTGGCAAAGTAAAAGAAATAGCAGAAAGATTGCTTAAAGAGAATGATCTTTCATCCGACGATGCTACGGTATATATTCAGATTACTCGAGGCCATGCGCCCCGAAAGCATGGATTTCCACCCAAAGACGTGCCCCCAACCATTTTCGCCTATGCATCTGCGTTCAAACCGCATGAACAAGAGTTGAATGAAGGAATAAAAATCATCCTGAAACCGGATATCCGGTGGACGAGATGTGATATCAAATCTGTATCTTTATTACCAAACATACTGGCTTTCCAGGAGGCTAAGGAGAAAGGCGCTGTTGAGGCCGTTTTTATGCGTGATGGAGCTGTGACCGAGGGCAGCCATACCAGTGTTTTCGCCGTGTTCGATAATAAGGTGTTCACAGCTCCTAAATCACATTATATTCTTCCCGGTATAACCAGGGATGTTGTACTGGATCTTTGCAGGAAAAGAAATATTCCTTTTGAGGAATTCCCCATTTTAGAAAGCAGGATGAAAAAGGCAGAAGAGTTTTTTATCACTTCCACTATCACGGAAATTACCCCTGTGGTTCAGATAGATGAATGGATGGTAGGAAATGGGAAGCCCGGTCCCGTTACTCGAGAACTCCAGGGTTCAGTTAAGGAGCTCATTGAAGATTTTCTTCGATAACTGCGAACAGGATTGCTAAAAGCGACCGGGCTGAAGGAATTTTATCGATTTCACTGTAAACTTTGATTGCCAATGACGTGGCAGCACTTGCGCCGGATGGTTGGAAGCAGAAGCACCTTTATTCTGCAGATTCCCACGAGACGCAAGAGCACCACGACCCCGATTTCTCTGTCTGTTCAGCGGAGCGCAGGGCCGCATGGGCACGCCTGCCGGAAGGTCCCGACCGCCGAAGGTCCCGACTTTGGGGTGGGGATCGCCAAAGTGTATGAAGTGGATCCGATGGTCTGTGGTCGCTGTGGTTCACCCATGAGGATCCTGGCCATTATAACCTTTTAAAAATATATAACTGTTTATATATTAATGAATTAAAAGTGCTTCAACCGTATACACCAACACCATTCAGTTTAGGACGATAATAGTGTATACGTCGGATATGTATGAAAAAAGCTCTAAGTCACTGTGATATAATGATTTAGAAACTCTATGTATAATTTCCCTTTCGATTTATAGTAAACTCACGCTAGATATGTAAAATGATACTTAGATGAACAGAATTATAATTGTATCCATTGGTATTTTGGCGGCTGTAATTTGTATATCTTATTGCTCCCGGACAAAAACATTAAGTCCAAATCTTGAAAAGCAATCAGGTGCTAATGAGAATGATGCCGGAGGAACGATGGTAGTAAGAAAGCCTGCTGCTGCCGGCCGGTTCTATCCATCAAGTCCGGAGAGGCTGTCTGAGCTCGTTAAAGGATTCTTGTCTGATGCAAGGAAAGAAATGCCTGTACTGTCTCCTGATACAAAAATTGTAGAGATCCTTTCACCCCATGCAGGATTTATCTTCTCCGGCGCTACAGCGGCCCATGCATATGTTGAGCTTGAAGGAAGAGATTACGACACTGTAATTCTTATAGGACCGCCGCATCATGTGCGCGTACACGGCGCGTCGGTATACTGCGGAGATGCATTTGAGACTCCCCTTGGAAGTGTTCCTGTCAATACTGATCTTGCCCGAAGGATTGCTTCATCTTCGCACCTGATCAATGACGACGAGAGGCCCCACATCCAGGAGCATTCACTTGAGGTTCAGCTGCCGTTTCTTCAGATGGTGATGAAGGATTTCTCCATTGTTCCAATACTCATCATGGGGAACAAGGATGTTCTTGACAGTGTGGCGCACGCCATGTCCGATGTATTCCGGGAAATTCGTGAGCAGCACGGATCCGTGCTTTTTATTATTTCCACGGACCTTGCTCACTTCCCGGAAAAAAAAGATGCCGACAAATGCGATGTTGAAATCTTGCAGGCATTCTGCACTCTGGATGCGGATTTGCTCTTGAAAAAGGATAAAGAGATAATGAGCCGCGGTGTACCGAATCTCGCATGCACGATGTGCGGTCTTGACGCAGCGTATGTTGGAATTAGAATCGCAAATGCAATGGGAGGAACCGAGGCATTTATCCTGGACAGGTCCGTTAGTTCAGACGCCCATGTACCCGGTGCTGGAACGGAGAGCGTTGTAGGTTACGGCGCCGTTCTTATAACTGGTGGGAACTAGCATCCAGAGAGAGTTGATATTTGAAAGCTGGAAGAATCTCGAAAAAGGCCATTCCTTGCAGGAATATGTACAGTTGTCCTTCTTTTAAGAAAAGAAATGCGAGAAAACCTGCAGAAGCTTAGAAAGCGCCGGTACGGGATATCAGGTGCTTTGAGCCCTTGTCTGAAGGTTTCCGCCGGATCATTCATAGAAGGCTGCTCCTGCAAAGCTTACTATGGATTGTATATTGTAATCTACAGCCTGGTCATATTTTAATAATTTCGAGCTGCCCGAATTAAGCGGTTTGAGAAGGTTAAGAAGCGTATATATTGCGGGAACGCCGCAGATATTTCGGCGGTCTTTCTCTTCCTGGATTAGTTGAAAAAACCCCTCATCATCCCGATCCAAAACAAGCTTAAGCATCTTCCTGTCTTCGACTTCCATCTGTTTGATGAAAGCCGGGGAAATGCTTATATTCTGGCCGAAACACCTTCCAACATGGCTGAGGTCCACTCCTGCAATACAGCAAACATCTTCCTCATAATCCTCGATGGCGGCCTTCAAAGCATGGATAAAATCCCTTACCTCGGTGTTGCTTTCAGGAAGGCTGCTGGAGTGTATTATTTGATGAAAGGATGAACAGAGAATCGGGACAATTTTTATATCGTTTCGGTTGCGGAAGAGATACTGAAGGAAGAGCACCTGGAATTCGATTGAATGCTCATTGCGGTGAACAAACTCATCAGTGAAAAAATCGAATCCGCTTTTCTCTGCAATGTTGTCTATAAATCCGCTATCTACAGGCAGACTTCCTAATGGGGTTTCAAAATCCTTTGCCGTTAAGACGAACCTTCTCTGTGTTTCGGTATGGGAAATACCGAGGATCACAAAAGTCTTTGCCCTGCATTCCCGGGCCAGCTCAGCATAGCTCCAGGCAAAACAGGAACCTCCGCGCCTTAAGTCGATGTGAGGAGCAATAAGCCCTCTTAGCCTGCTGGAAGGAGATTTCTGCAAGTCAGGAAGACCGGGGCCGCCGGGCAGTGAAAAAAGGCCCTCAATCTGTTTTACAAGTGAGCCCGCTTCCCTCTCATAGGCTGTTCCCGAATGAGAGGCCGGCCTAATCGGAGAGTTCTTAAAATCTATAATAGCCTTCTCTTTGGCCTCTGAAAAGCGGCTGCTTTCCATGAACAGGGCACCGTCCAATTTGTCGATGATCTCTCGGACTTTATCACTAAAAAGAAGGTTCCCAAATCTCCTGGTGTATTCCGCCTGTATGTCAATTATAGAGTGTTTACCGTCAAAGAGGGTGCAAATAAAAAAGATATCTTGGGGAACAAAGAGCAGCTTATCGGAGAATCCTTGAGGATCCCGCAGGCAGATTAGATTGTCCTGTGCGGCAAAAGCTTCAACTGGCCGAAGTTTTGGGTAATCCATATTATCGCTCACTTAAAATGATCCTGTTCAGCTTATTGGCAAAAGCTATAGTATTTTTCCGTTCGGCTGATGCTTCTGTTACCTTAGATTTATTTTGCAGAAATGAAAAGCTCATCGTTAAAAAAATTAGTCGAGTATTTATGAAGCCGCCCACTAAGCCCGATCTCTTTTTTATCATGATGGGCTTGAATGAATTCGACAAGACATGTGTATTATTATGCTAATGAACCTCACCTTTATATAAGTGAGCAAATATGTATGTAGATTTAATCCTTAAAATCTGCCGTCTTCCACGGAGGCGCAGATACAGAAAGATATAGTTTTTCCTGCAAGGGTATATTCATCCCCATCATCCCCATAGTTTATTCGCATGCCTAAAGAGATCTTTGCATGATCTAAAACCTGGTAGAAAAGAGAGGGGTAAATATAACCTGAGCCGTCGCATAAATTACCCATCCAGAAGGCGGAAAAACCCAGGTCAGTATCCAATATACTGCTCCAATTGAGGTTTAAAGCCGCATAGTGCTTCCCAAAATATTTTAGATCCTCCTGGCTCAACTGGTCGAGCTCAACAAGTAGATATGCATTTTGTAAAAGATCGGAATTTTTATACCCATCTCCATTGAACAGGTACTGCCCTGAAAGGGAGAGGCTAATATCCTCATTCATACAGCTGAATCCTGCGGTCCCTGAAAAGAAAGCTTTGTCTTCCTCTCTATACGTTTCTATACACGGCGGAGTTCCAATTTCTCGAACAAAGGTCCGGTCAGATCCGTAGCTGAGCACCGCCTCTCCGAAAAAATCAAGAACCCACAGTGGGCTTGTTACAGTGAGAATCCCCCTGGGCGCAAGATTACTCCTGTAAAAACCCCCGATTCCAAGCTCTGTATTGCCGATTACGAATTCCACCTTTGGTGCAACTGCAATCTCTTCCGGCTTCTCGATGTTATTGGCAATCGAATATAGATACAGGTTATGGATATCAAGAGGCATGTTGATTTTAAGAGAGACGGGCCCTTCCCTTTCCCCCTCAGGATCGTCCGGGTCAATCGGGTACAGGTTCAGCACATCGGCCGGGCTGAAGAAATACCCTACCCCCCACTTTATGGTGTGCTTTCCGACCCGGAAAAAGAGGGTATCGTTCCAGTTAAAGTCTGAAAAAAGCTCGAATACCTCTATGTTGTTTACAGAGACCGGCTCGCTGCTCAACTCCGTGCTGAAGGGATAGGATGCTTTAATTTTACCGAACACCCTGAAATTCCTATCGGGCCTGGAATCAAAGAATAGGCTTGCCGAAAGATCGGTTTCCAGGGCTGTCTGATCGGGATCTGCAAGATTAACGCCGCCAGGATATAGCCAAGTCCAGCTTGAGGTAAACTCGCAGGTAAAGCTTCCTCCCCACTCCATAACATCACTTACCAACAGCTCCTCTTCAGGAGGCTTTTTACCGGGCTCTTCAATTATTTCCTCTACCATATCCTCTTCTTCAAAGAGAGAATCAAGATCTTCCGGCTGGACGGCAAGCCCGACGATCAAGAGAACGATAGAAAGGCTAAATCTTTTCATGCCCCGCCTCCTCCTACCTGTTGACCCTTTCAATGTAGGATTTTGTAAAAACGTAATCCGGGAGCGTACTCACTGAAGGATCTTTTATGGTCAACTGGCTCCGCTCACCCTTTTTAAGCTCATCAACTATGAGTATTTTAGATGGGATAAACTTCTTTCCTAGACTAATATAGCCCGGGTAATAGACAGTCCGCATAAGCCTTTCCGAAAGGCTGTAATTTTCAGCCTTGAGGAGCAGGTGATTATCCTTTCGGACCCAGAGTTTTTGCCTTGGATAGGTAACCTCGTTGTTGTTTGCCATGAGATTGAGAATATATACCTCGTAGCGCCCGAGCTTGCCCTTCGAAGAGCGCTCAATATCATAGTCTTCTGAAAGGGAGGATGATTTAAAATCACTGTTCTTTGCTTCGGAATCTTGAAAATTTTCCTTAGACGAAGTATGGGCGAATTTTCTGCTCTCAGGGTCATAAAACCATAGGTTTTCATCGACCTGAAGATAGCCCTGCCCCTTCTTTGTCTCAGGCTTAAGGATTAGAGCAGCGAATTTGTCTTCCCTGTCCCGCCTGAACATACGCACCTGCTGTACGCTTTTATCCTCACCGGGTTTTTCCGATACGATCGTATAGATACAGGACAGATCGGAGTCTTCGAAACTTGTCATATTGTCAATTTCCTTTAGTATTGCATGGAAATTCACATTCTCTGCCGGGATTGAAAAGCAGACAAGCGTTATTATAAAAAGCATCAGGTATCGTTTCATTGTATTACCCTCCATTAATAATGTGTTCTTAGAGCATGAGCCGGATCCAGCCTGGCGGCCTTCCGGGCGGGAAAGAATACGGCAGTTAAGGTTAGAACGGCAACAAGTGCAAAGTGTAGGATTACCTGAGCCGGTATGATTTTGAAAAAGAGATGCCCGTTTTTCAGCATAAAAAACAGTGGACCCATTCCAAAATTAATTATGGATGCACAGACCATGATAATGAGTGCAATGATGAAACCCATGGCCGCGCCGCCCAGAGAAAGAAACAGCGCTTCGTAGAGGAAAATACCGCGTACTCCATTCCTCTGCATACCCAGGGCTCTCATTGTACCGATTTCTCTTATCCGTTCATAAATGATCATCCTGAAGGTGTTGGTAATTCCAACCATAACGATGGAAAGAAGAATCAAGAGAACAACTAAGCCGATGATATTCACAATTCCTGCAAGCTGATCTGCCCGGGAAAGAAGATCATTTATAGTCAACAACTGGTATTTCATACCCTTCCATTCTCCCTGCATAGATACACCGCGTAGTGATTCGAATCCCTCTTTATCAGAAGTCCTATCAAACATATTCACCTTTTGAGACAGGGCGCTGTAAAATCTGTCTGCTTCTGAGTCTATACTCTCAAAATCTTTTAAAAAGATGCTCAACAGCGTGCACTTATCCTGACCTATATTTAATAGCTCATTTACATACTCTAAATTGGCATAGCCTGCTGAAAAACCCATTACCCCGGGATCAATACTTATGGCCGCCAGTTCAAACTCTCCGACATTCTGCTGTCCCGTTGCAGTTGTAAGCTTTACTAAGATGGTATCGCCTAATACAGCCTGCAGTTGATTGACCACATTCTCACTGATTATGAGCGCTTCAGGGTCAGATGCTAGAGCATTAAATGAGCCTTCTTTAAGAATAAGACGATCTTTTAAACCCTCTTCTTTCTTTAAGTTAATCCCGTCGATTTTCTGCAAGACATATTCACCTTCAAAGATCAGAGTGCCGGTAAAGATTGAGCGTTTTACAAGATATTTCACTTTTATGCCTAATCTTTTTAGCGTATCTTTAAGCACGGTATCGTCTCTTATAACATTGATTACTCGACCTGATTCCGTTTCTTCCATTCCGGTTAAGAATATATGCCCTGCCAGGTAGAGGGAAAAATTCTCCCGCACATTAACAATAAAGCCGGCTGTAAAAGCATTGAGTATTATAATTATCATAATTCCAAAGGCGATTGCTCCTCCAAGGAGAAAGCTCCTTTTTTTCTGCCTGTTAAGGTTCCTGAAAGCTATGCGTACATTATTCACCCATCTCTCCTATTCCGTCTGAATGGCTTTTACAGGCTGTATCTTTAAAGCGACAGCCACAGGATACAGACTGGCTGCAATTCCGATTACAAGGACAACACACAGGGTCTGCATAAGAACCGGAAACGATATGACCGGATGAAGCACCTTTCCCCCAAAAATGATCTCAAAAAGGAAATTCGGAGCCTTAAGACCTGTGAGGTTAAGAGCTCCGATGACAGCGGCGCCTGAAATAATGCCTAAAAATCCGGAAACCACGGTAATACCAAGTGTTTCCAGTATGAACATCTTTCTGATAAAGCCTTTCTGAGCACCGAGGGCTCTCATGGTTCCTATTTCTGAGGTGCGCTCAATGACTGATATAACCAGGGTATTCATAATGATAATGACAGCGACCACGGCAACGATGATAATAATGACATTGATGAATATTTTTATACCGTAGGCGAAACTTCCCATCATGCCTGCGGCCGCCATCCAGTCTACGGCCTGGGCCTGGATTCTGTTTTCTATAAAGTAGTTGTTCAAATTATCCATAACAGGCCTGGCCAGGTATGAATCCTTTAGCTTAACAAGAATAAAGTGCCAGGCACCTCTATCAACCTGGGATGCCCTTGTACGCTCTGATGTATCACCGAGTATGGAGAGGAGGCTTTCCTCTGATGCAGGTTCAGGCGCTGCACCGCTTTCAATCATATTTCCGGTAAAAAGCTCATTAAAGTTGTCGGAGGAAAGAAGATCGGTTTCCTCTTCCTCCAGCTCGATTTCCTCACCCGTTCCTACGGTAAGTCCGATAAGACTTCGAAGGGACTGCACATCAATCAGACCGACATTATCGAGGAGCCTTGTGCTGCTTTTGAAACGGAAAATTCCTTTAACCGGTACTTCCCGAATTTTAAATCCCGAAGAGCTGAAACTGCTTAAGACTATCGAATCCCCAACAGAAAGGGATATATCCATGCTCTTTCTGATCTCTTCTATTTGATTCTCCGGAAGAAGTATTCCTTTTTCTTCGCTTTTCAGGAACTCTCCATCAAGAATCTCAATATTGCCGAAGAACGTGCTCCGGTAGTTTTGCGGTTCAATACCGAAGAGAACAAGGCCGAGCAGCTCTGATTCTGTCTGAGAATCCTCTTCTTTAAAGTTGATCATCGCAATTCCTGTTACCTGGGAAGATGCTGAAGCCACTTCCGGCCTGGAAGTTACATAACCATAGACTTTGGAATACTCAAGGATTGTAGGAACACTCGGATCCAGTTTATTACCCTGTTTGCCGAAGAGGTTAATCTTTTCTTTATCTTTGGCGGAAATCATAATATCTCCTGTGTAAGTATCTATAAATGATTTCCTGATACCTGCAGAGGCTGTATCCATCATGGAGTTAGCGATAAAAAGAACCATAATGCCCAGGGCAATAATGATCCCAATAATCAGACTCTTGGCCTTATGCTCCTTCAGATTACGCAGTGCAATTCTTAAAATCACGCCCATTATCCACTCCGCTCCTCTAGCACAATATCCTCTGACACAACCAGGCCGTCGTGCAGGCGAATAATATGATCTGCAATCTCAACGATATCCGGATCGTGAGTGGAGAATACGAAAGTGGTCCGCTGCTCCTGGTTGATCTTCTTCATGAGCCTGATAATGGCCGTTCCTGTTTCTGAGTCCAGGTTAGCTGTGGGCTCATCTGCAAGGACTATTTGCGGCTTTGTCGCCAGGGCGCGGGCAATGGCAACACGCTGCCTCTGACCTCCGGAAAGCTCGTTCGGCCGGTGATTCCGCCACTCCTTAAGTCCTACCTCTTCAATCAGGGAGTCGATCCACTCCTTTTTTTCTTTTTTATCCATCTTTTCTTTGCCTAAAAGGAGCGGGAATTCGATATTTTCATAAACATTAAGCACAGGGATAAGATTAAAAAGCTGGAAAATGAAACCGATTGTCCGGTGTCTGAGTGTGGTAAGCTCTTTATCCGATAGATCGCTTGTTGAACTACCGTTTATCCGTACTGTGCCTGCACTCGGCGTATCGATACAGCCGATCATATTAAGAATAGTTGTTTTTCCCGATCCAGACGGGCCGGCGATAGAGATAAAGTCTCCCTTTTTGATGGAGATTCTTACTCCCCTGACAGCTTCAACCTGAACATTTCCCAGGGGGTAAAACTTTTTAACATCAATCAGTTCGATAATCACCATATAACTCTCCACTATTCCTCGCTAATAAGCTCTAAGGTTATCGGTTTACCACCGGGTCCTTTTTCTGCATAATAGCGCAGCAGTCGGCCGTCCGATTTCCTGAACCAGTAGTCTACCTTCCCAAATAAAGCCGCCAAAATATGTTTAACAGACACTTTCACATGTTCTGCCTCTACCTGTTTCCCATTAATCTCCAGTGTTTCTGTTTCTTCTTTAACGGCGGAAAATCTAGCAAAAGGAAACATATTTGGTGCCGCATGTACCATAGCTACCCAATATTTAATGGACTTATTTCCTGAGGCTGCAAAAGCCTGAAGTCCGAAAGTAGGCTCATACCAGGGAAGTGAGCCGGGCTTTTTATTCTTATTAATCTCCTTTCCCTCAGAAATGCCTTCCATATAGATCGTATTTCCGCTTCGCCTTGCTGATATCTCGGCTTCTTCTTCCGGGTCAGAATTGGAAAATTCCAGTGTCAGAACAGAGAAATCTGAATCCAGCTCACACCTGGTTTTTTGAGTATTACCATACTTAGCGCCTTCAGATACTGTAACTTCGGATACTGTGAGCAAA
>JAUWZD010000130.1 GCA_030615505.1 Spirochaetales bacterium
CTGTTGGTGGTGTTTCTGAAGAGGGTGATGACGGCACTACTACCATAATGCTGTCTCCTTTTGTCAATTATTTCTTTATAGATGGACTTCATGCCGGTGCGAGAGTAATATATATGAGCTCAAAAACAGAGACAGAGACTACTGACTCCGAAAGTACATTTCTGTTTTTCTACCCTACAGTGGGTTATGCCTTAGCTCTAATGCCGAACTTTCAAATTGATCTATGCCTCAACCTTGGATACATGACTATGACAATGGATGATTACGACACAAGCTCATTTTCGTACGGATTCAGCGCCATGGCCCTCTTTCCGGTTTCAGAAAATGCGTTATTCGGTATAGGGGTAACTGTGGCTTGGTATAAGCCTGAGATGGAGGTTGGTGAAGATTACACAATAAGATCCACCCAAATACCTATCCAGATGTCTATTTACTTCTAGGATGTGCAAAGCCCCATGAATAAAAGTGTATTTTACATCCCGGCATTTATCCTGGTACTCTCTACCTGTCTCAGCGGAATAAGAGTAACACCCGTTTATACTACAAAGAGCATCGGTTCGGTTTCAGGTGAGGTCGCCCTGGGGCAGGTAAGCTATCCTGCCCCAAGATACGGCAGTCAATATTTACTCGGAGCTGTTGAGCTGACTACCCGGATAGATTATTTCTGTAAAGAGGCGCTTGAAGATGAACTGGCACAGTACGGCCTGAATATCAATCAAAATGCAAGATTGGAGATCAATGCGGAAATTCTAACGGCTGAAACTGTATGGCGCAAACAGGGAAGAGGCGGGGTTTATAAAACCCTATTTGCCATAAAATTCACTGTTAAAGATAAGAAAAGAGGAGAAACTGTCTACAGTCAAATTCATGAAGCCAGTGCCAGTCATTCTCAAAGCTACGGCGGATATCCTGCAAGTGCAAGTGTGGTAGATGCTCTCTCCGGTACATACGACAGGTTTCTAAGAGACAGAACCTTCGGGCAAATATTAGTGGAAACAAGGTCCATCAATCTCTACGGTGAGGAACTCGCCGCTTCCGAAGAGCGGGTAGATTATACAGAAAAAATCTATCGTGATTATGAGGAAGCCTTAAAAGATATGTCACCCGATATTTTAGCCTCCCTTGAGCCAATAAGATATGAGGGAGTTTTTGCAATATTCGGCTTTAAGAATAAGCAGGGGATAAGAAATAATCTTTCAATTGAGATTGAAAGAGAATTACGGGGTTATCTGAGTAAGAATAGATTCAATGTTGTTACAAGAGAACTTGAAGACATACTTAAAGAACAGGAACTTCAAAACTCCGATCTATTCGATGAGAATACAAGGGTGGATATAGGGGAATTTATCGGCGCTACTCATCTTATATCAGGCTCACTCTATTACTATGAACGTGACAGTATTATTAAGCTGCGGATTGAGATTATAGATGTAGAATCAGGTTTAGTAAGCGCATCTTTTGTAACGAACCTGATTGCATCTCAAAGCTATCTTGATATGCTATCAAAATGACCAGGTTTTAAGTATTACAGGATAAGGATTTGATCTGTCCGGCTAAAAGATCATCAATAGTTTCGGGGTTTTCCTCGAATTCATTGAACATTTTTATTCTTCTGAATATCTCATGATTCATCATAAAGGCATCTGCGATTTCAGGATCAAAATGGGTTCCCCTCTCTGATGTAATGATATCCACTGCTTGCTCATGGGTAAAAGCCTGTTTATACGGCCTATCGCTGGTCAGTGCGTCATAAACATCCGCCAGGGCAACAATTCTTGCGGATAGGGGTATATCTTCGCCCTTTCGACCTTCCGGGTACCCGTTCCCGTCCCACCATTCATGATGGTAATAGGCGATCTCTTTTCCAATCGTTAAAAAAGATTCCCGTTTTATCTGATTGTCCACCTCGCTTAGAGCATCCCCTCCCAATTTGGAATGATCCTTGATTCTATTATACTCATCAGGATCAAGCTTCCCCGTTTTAAGCAGAATCGAATCCTCAATAGCTACTTTTCCCACATCATGAAGAACGGAGGAAAGGCAGAGATCTTCAATATATTCATTCGTAATATAGTCTTTGTATTTCGGTCTTTCCTTAAGACTTGTAGCGAGCACCCGGGTATACTCGCGTATTCTGCCGAGATGTTTTCCTGTATTTTTATCCCGGTATTCAGTAAGCCTGGCAAAACCCAAAATAGTTGCCGATTGGGTTTCTTTTATCTGTTCGAATGATTCCCTCAATTTATTTTCGAGTTTTACCCTTTCGGTAAGATCCTTTTCCATTATTGAATAGGCTATAACTTCATTCATGGAATTCTTGACTGATGAATAGGAGGCATAGGTGTACTTAACGGATCCATCTTTACAGGATCGCGGAACCTCTGTCTCAATGTATCTACCGTTATTCTTCTTAATCAATTCAAAAATTTTTGATAAGGAAAGACTTTTTTTGTCTCGCTGGAAAACGTGATCGAAATACTGCCCTGAAACCTCCTCCCAGCTAAAACCGTATAACTTTTCAGCCGTATAATTCCAGTTAAGAATCCTGCCGAAAGGATCCACAATAATTATTGAGGAAAGAACTGAATCAAAAAGTATGGAATAGCTGCGCTCAGAGATCCTCAGGCGCGCCTCTAAGTTTTTAATATGGGAAATATCCTTGAACTGGGCTGTATAACCCGTAATAATGCCCCTCTCGTTCCTGATAACCCAGGAAGAATCGAGAATCCTTTTGATATTCTTACCCTTTGTATAGAGGTGTGTTTCCAGATTAAAGACCGTATCCGATTTTAACAACCTGATGAGCTTGTCATGCAGTTCTTCCTTATATGCATAGAGGGTAGAGATATCCGGAGGCAAAGCTCCTGGCTCAAGCTCTATTAGCTTATAAAAGGAGGGGTTGGCTGAAAGGATTCTCCCGTTCAAATCGACCGTTAATATGGCATCACCTATATTGGTGAAAAGAAGTTCATAACTCTGTTTAAGAAGATTTTCACTCTCCTGACCCATATCCGGCTTGATTCTAACAAGACAGTAATCGCCATTGTCACCTTCTATACTAAATGAGGCTGCGCTAAAGAGTTTAAGATTTCCGGCCGGATCAGGTATTTCGACCATACGCTCACAACTCTGGCAATCATCAAGGTCCAGGTACTTAAGAAAGCTATTTCCCTCTGCAAGTATATCCATACTTTTCCAGCCCGTGATTCGCAAAAGCACTTCGTTAAAAAATAGAATTTCCCCTGATTGGCCTAGTATCAAAAAGCCGTCTGAAAATTCCTCGATAATTTTTAGAATTACATCTGAAAATATCGTATAACTGCCCATTATTTAATATATGCCCCAGCTAATTAAAGTGTATTTCTTCATACGGCAAAGTCAAGAGAACTGCAGGAGATTTATCATAGAAAAATATAAATTCTATCGCTTCTTTTAAACCAGGGATAGTACTTTTTGCCTTTCAGCTTTTAGTTTCTGTACTGACTCATCAGATGGCGGAATAAATACTTCTAAGGAAAGAATCCCTTCATACTTGACACTCCTTAGTTTTTTAATAATAGAATGGAAATTAATGTTACCTCTGCCTATGGGAATATGATGTTTCGTATTAAAATCACTTAGATGAATATGAACAATGTCACCTCCGAGCATATCCATGGCATTTAAAATACACTCTGTATTCCCCATATGGGTTGTATCAAGAGTTACAAGAAGGTGGAATTCCGGAAGCTTAGACTGCAGCCGCTCTATGTCCTGCGCTGTCCTTACAAGCGCATTCTCGTTCTCCCATTCCATGTTTTCCACAGTAACGACTACACCTTTTGTCTTAGCCTCTTCGAGTATCCGGTTAAAGGAATCTACCTGGTATATCCACTGCTCTTCGATATCATCATGTCTTGAGGATCGTTTACCCGGGTGTACAACCACCAGCACTCCTTCGATTTCCTTACAGAAGTCAACTGCCTCGATCATCTGCCTGACTGATTCCCTCCTTATCCCATCATTTACTGAAGCGATATTTATATCACGAATGGGAACATGTACTGTTGCAGTTAAACCGGCTTTTTTCAAAAGCCGGTTTAACTGTTTTGGCGTAAGATCCTTTTGCCTCTTGAATTGACTGACCCAGATTTCAATTGCATCAAAGCCGCATTCTTCTACATGCTTCAGGCACTCAAGTATTTCCCAGTGCCAAAATACCATCGAAGTAGTGCCTATTCTTATCATTCTACTTCAGCCTGTTCTCCCAATCTCTTAATACCTTCTCCACTTCAGGAACGGCCGCACGCAGAGCTTTAGCGGGATCTTCATTTGCAAGAAGAACTGATTCCACAGCATTACCGATGACTCTGGATATATCACCATATGCAGCGATGCTTGGACGCGGGCGGGTATATTCTATCTGATCAACTGATACCGCGCTTTCCGGGTCTTTGCGCATGTAGTCCTTGAAAGTCTTCGATTGAACAACAGATTTGCGAAGAGGCATGTATCCTGTTTTCATGCTCCAGGAAAGGTTGTTTTCAGTATTGCTCATCCAGTTGATAAACTCTAAGGCAGCCTCAAGCCGACCCTGGTCAAAGGCTACGAAGTACTTGCCCCCGGCGACCGTTACCTTTTTCTTCTTCATGGGATGAGGTCCAACCCCTACTTCAAAGTTTGCTGCCTTCCTGTAGACAATATTCAGTCTTGCAGAAGAGGCAATGGTCATAGCCACATTACCTATACGATAGCCCTTTGAGGGCGGAGCGGCTGGTGCAACCTTGTGCTTGTTAATGAGGTCTCCCATGAAGCTCAGAGCTTCAATCCCGGCGGGAGAATTGAAGGCTGCTTTAGTACAATCTTCATTGAGGAGCTCACCGTCATTCTGCCATAAAAATGGTATGTAATTATAGATAACCCCGGCCTTTGCCAGGGTTGGAAACATAAGCCCCCACTGCTCAACCCTACCTTTGCTGTCCTGCTTGCTGGTAAGCTTTCTTGCATAAGATAGAAGATCATCCCATGTTTTTGGCGGGTGTTTGGAATCAAGGCCGGCCCTGGAAAAGAGACCTTTGTTGAAATAGAGTACAAGATTGCTCGATGCGTACGGCACGGCCCAGATTTCACCTTTGTAGCTGGAACTCTCCCAGAAAAGGGGATAAATGTCGGACCTGGTCTCAGAATCAATGTAGTCCCCGAGCTTTATAATGTTTTTTGTTGCCGCAAACTGGGGAATCCAGTAATCATCGACCATGGCTACATCCGGGGGAGACCCGGCTGCTACTGCTGTGAGAAGCTTATCTCTGCCGGTCCATGGGCTTCCTATATACTGTGATTTAACCCGGATCTGCGGATGAGCCGAATTAAAATGGTCAATTGCCTCTTCATGAATGCGCCCGAATTCGCTTCCATAGAAGTGCCAATAAGTAATGGTATCTTTGCTCACAGCAGGCACACAGGTGAGAACCAATAGAATCAGAATTAGAAAGCACCGGCTAATTTTTCTCTTCTTTTTCATTTCTTTAACCCTCCATTAATAAAATATTTTTGTATCAGGACTTGAGTCCCGTAAGCACTATGCCCTGTATAAACCTCTTCTGGGCCAGGAAAAAAATTGTTATTACCGGCGCAACCACCATTACCGTCGCAGCCATCATTATCTGCCACTCAGCTCCCATCTGGCTCTTAAACCTGGCCAATCCTACGGGCAGGGTCTGCATTTCTGCCGCCTGGGTCATAACCAGGGGCCAGAGGAACATGTTCCAGGACCACATAAAGGTGAATATCCCGAGGGTCAAAAACATATTCTTTGTCAGGGGGACAACGATCCGAAAAATGATCCTGAAGTGTTTTGCACCGTCAATTCTTGCAGCATCTATGAGTGATTGTGGGATGTCTAAGAAACTCTGGCGTAAGAAGAATACGGAGAAAGGCCCGGCCAGCCACGGCAGTGTTAATGCCCAATATGTATCTATCATTCCCAACCATTTCAGAAGTAAAAAGGAAGGGATAAGTTTTACCTGAACCGGAAGCATCATTAGGGCTAAATAACCATAGAACATGGCGTCACGGCCGGGAAATCTTAATCTAGCAAATGTATAGGCGGCGAGGGCGCTCGTAAACATTTGAGAGATCGTCACTATAACTGCAACAATAATGCTGTTCAGATACATCCGGCAAAAGGGTATATAGAAAAATACCTCCGAGTAATTTGAGAAGTGTAACCGGCTCGGGATGAGCTGGGGCGATGAGGTAAAAACCTCGGATGCTTCCTTCAAGGAAGTAGAGAGTATCCATAGGAAAGGAAAGGCAACAACTACAATGCCCATAAGCAGTATCAGGTGTTTCACAATTGAGGCAGCTGATCTCTTGATATTTGTTCTCTGTTCAAAGCTGTTGGCCAATAGCCTTTCTCCTTCCCCCAATAAAGCGTATCTGGAGTAGAGTAATGATCAGGATAAAAACAAAAAGCACCCAGGCTATGGCTGAGGAATATCCCATCTGAAACGACTCAAACCCCTGCCTGTAGAGATAGTTGACTATTGTCTCGGTGCTCTTCAGCGGCCCGCCCCCGGTCATCACATAGATAATACTGAATACTTTAAATGACTCGATGGTGAGCATTACCATCACTAAAGCGGTTACTCTTCCTAAAAGGGGCAGAGTGATAAACATTAATTTTTTAAAAGGAGTAGCTCCGTCTATCTCGGCGCATTCATAGAAAACCTCGGGGATTCCGTGCAGGCCGGCTAAAAATATTACCATAAAGTAGCCTGCATGCTTCCAGATAGATGTGATAATAATAGCCACCATTGCCCACCTGGGGTCATAGAGCCAGGCCGGACCCTCAATTCCGATAAAGCTTAGAAAGTAGTTAAAAAATCCATAGTTAGAGTCAAAAATCCAGGCCCAAAGGATGGAAACCACAACCATGGAAGTAACTACCGGCAGAAAATAAATAGTTCGAAACAGGTTCCGTGCTCTTATTCCTCTATGGAGCAGGAGGGCCAGACCTAAAGAAACTAAGGTGGTCCCCGGGATGACTCCTGCTGAGTACTTAATTGTGTTAATTACAGCATTCCAAAAATCTCTGCTTAAAAAAAGATCCCTGTAATTAGCCAGCCCGACAAAGGGCTTGTCCGGAGTAAGTATAGCCCATTTGTGGAAGCTCAAGAATAGAGAATAGAAGAAAGGAAAGGCGATGAAAACCAGGAATACGATTACAGATGGGAGGAGGCTGATATAGGCAGCTCTGCTGTCCTCGGTCCAGAAGCGTTTTTTAATCTTTTTCAGCGCATTCATACCTGCTCCTGCCGTCTCCCTTACAATTTACCCTATTCCTTTTAACAAGGTGAAAGTTGGCTGTCAAGCAAAATTTTTATATATTGACGAATCTTATATACATCAGTATAAAAAGAAAGATTCATATGCTAGAAAAGATTAGAAAAGGGATAGAGTATATATATCCTCATATAGTTGAAATAAGACGCAAGTTCCATAAGCACCCAGAGCTAAAATTGCAGGAGTATAAAACTGCCGAGTTAGTTCAAAAAGAGCTTACCAGGGCGGGATGGAAGACTCATCCAAACTATGCAAACACAACAGCAGTAATTGGCCTGTTCGAGGGTAAGAAAGATGGGCCTGTTCGTGCTTTCAGAGCAGATATGGATGCACTGCCCATAAAAGAGGATACGGGCCTGCAATACAGTTCGGAAGTAGAAGGGGTAATGCATGCCTGTGGGCACGACTTTCACACATCCATTCTGCTGGGACTGGCGTACCTGTTAAACAGAGAAAGGGATCAACTTGCAGGCAGAGTGATTTTAGTCTTTCAACCTGGAGAGGAGGGGGGATTCGGGGCCAGGATACTAACCGATGCCGGATTAATAAAGGATTTTGGCATTGAATATATTATAGGGCAGCACCTTCACACTGACACGCATCTTGGCACAGTTGAATACCGCAGAGGAATAATGAGCGCTAACTCAGATCGTTTCCGGATTACAATTACCGGCCAGGGCGGACATGCTTCAAGGCCACATGAGGCAATAGACCCGATAGCAATAGCCTCACATATTTATATATCCCTATGCACTATTCATTCCCGGGAAACATCCCCGTTAAATCCTACCGTGATTACAGTAGCCAGTATAAATGCCGGAACGGCTTCAAACGTTATTCCTGACCTGGCAGTTATGAAAGGTACCGTCAGGACCCTTGGAGAAGAGAACAGGGATTTTACTCTAAAGAGGATTAAAGATGTAGCAGAGCAAATCGCCCGCACGTTCAGGGGCACAGCAGATGTGAAAATCAGTGATGGCTATCCTTCAGTGGTAAATGATGATACAATCACTGAAAAAGTTATTGAAGCAGTGAGCTTGTATCTGGGCAGAAAAAATCTTGTTGAGATGAAGCAGCCCTCTATGGGAGGGGAAGATTTTTCTTATTATCTAAAGAAGGTTCCGGGTTCTATTTATCGTATTGGTGTGGGTCCGAGCTCTTCCTTACATTGCTCAAAATTTGCCCCCAATGAAGAGGCTTTAAAAATAGGAATGGGTATTAACAGTACGATAGCGCTTCTCTTATCGTAAGACAGGCAATGAAAAATAAATTAGATACTTTTGAACAGGAAGTATTAATGTCCGGATTAACAATCTTTATTCTTTCAATGACGAGTGGAAAAGGATTTCCGAATGGTTCAACCGGCAATGGTTAAAAGAACTCCCGCCGCTACAGCAGAGCCGATTACCCCGGCGACATTCGGGCCCATGGCATGAATGATAAGGTAACTCTGCGGATTGGCCTTTATCCCTACTTTATTAACCACTCTTGCGGCCATGGGAACAGCAGAGACCCCGGCTCCTTAGAGAAGCGGTTCAAACTGCTTAGCAATGGCCAGGTATATTAAGAAAAGGCTTACCAGGATCATGATTACCTGGCCCAGGGTAAAATTATGGATTCCTGTGGTTATTAAAAGATTATTTAAAGTCCCTGAAATATTCATCCTGTTTCCTCTTCCTGCTATTGAATCAGGGCTAAAAGCTGGCCGCCAGTTACTTGAGTTCCTTTAGTAACAGCTATCTCTTTAATGGTACCGTTTATGAGGGAGTTCGCATCTGTTTCCATTTTCATGGATTCCAAAACTAAAACAGTTTCTCCTTCTTTAACATGATCACCAACTTGCACGGCGATGCGCACCACCACACCCGGAAGGGGAGCGTTCAGCGACCTGGTTTCCAGTTGACCTGCCCGGCTCTTCTCATCAGGTAGGGATTTCTTAATAAATGGAGCATCCGTCCCGGGGGTTTCCTCTTTTACCTCAATCTTGTACTTCTTTCCATTAACGACTGCCTGATCCCCTTCAAACCTGATGGAGTATGTATGGTTATTAACCGTAACAATGTAGCCCTTCACTAAGTCTTTTTCTTTTTCCTTCTGTTTTTTGCGCACACCGATCTTTCCTTTCCCTTTTAGAAAGACAATTCCCTTTTCCTTACAGGTAGCTGCAATAAAAATATTCTCATCCGTAGGTTGAATATCTGCCTCAGCGAGTAATTTCTTAGCTGCTCCGGCGTCCTGCCAAAATAGCCCAGTACCATCTTCCCGTATCCCTTTGCGATTCTTTTCCACGGCCCAAACACCACATTATTAAGGGCCTGCTGAAAATAAAACTGGGATACCGGCGGAACAGAGGTACTGAAACCTCCCCGTTTGACCACTTCGCTCATGGCATCGATCACCTGGGAATACTTGTCAAGCATGCCGTTATCTCGCATCATCTGGGTATTAGCAGTTAACGCTCCCCCAGGCATTGGAGAAAAAAGAATCAGCGGTTCGACCCTGGCAGCCTCCGGCGGCAGAAAATAATCCTGCATGCATTCCTTAAAGATCTTCTCTGCCTCCATAACTTTGTATATATCAATACCCAAGTCAAACTCCGTTCCCCGAAGAGCATGCCACATGGCAACCAGGTCAGGCTGGCATATACCGCCGGAAGCAGGGTACAGGGATAAATCGATACCATCCGCGCCGGCCTCCAGGGCCGCGCTGTAGGCTGAAATACTCATACCAGCAGTTTCATGGGTGTGAAAATGGATATGCGTTCCTTCCGGAACCAGCAAGCGGGCCTGCCGTATTGTCTCATATACCGTTTTCGGAATTGAGGTGCCTGAGGCATCTTTAAAGCAAATCGAGTTAAATGAGATGCCAGAATCCAGAATTTTCCGTAAAACCTCTATATAGAACTCCGAGGTATGTGAACCTGTACAACCCGGAGGGAGAGCCATCATAGTTACGCAGATCTCATGCTTGCAGCCCGCATCAACAATGCACTGCCCACTGTAGATCAAATTGTCAACGTCATTGAGGGCGTCAAAATTACGGATTGAGGTAATGCCGTGTTTTTTAGGCCGTCAAGCAGGATATCTATTCCCAAAACTCCTACAAACTCATCTTTATTATTATATACAGGAATTACACTTGTAATACCAAGGGCCTTTATACTTGCATAAACATAGGGATTAGTTATTGTATATTCTTTAGCCTCTACAGACACCTTATACCAGGGCCGCTTTCTGGGGTCATAATCTT
>JAUWZD010000021.1 GCA_030615505.1 Spirochaetales bacterium
TATTGATGCTGATGCCCTGATAAGTTGCTTCCTCAATCGCCTTTATCCCTGCCCTGGTTACAGGTATCTTGACTATCATATTGGGCGCCAGGCTGTTGAAGTGCACAGCTTGTTTGACGATAGCTTCAGTATTTCGATAATATTTTGGATCGGTCTGAATGGAGAGTCTTCCATTTTTTCCCTTTTCACGATCAAAGACTGGTTTCAATAATTCTGCACCCTTAACAGACATCTCTTCGATTAACTTCCAGGCGATATCATCCTCAGTTGCAGTCGGCATCTCCTCAATAATCTGTATAATCCTGTCTTTCCAGAGGTGCATCTCCTTTTTAAGTACATTCCCAACAATTACGGGATTACACGTAGCTCCTACAGCGCCATTATCAATTGCATAATTCAATTCCTCTACGGAACAGGAATCATTCCATAAAGCCGTAGGAGTTGTGCAAACCATTCTGTGTAATGGGCTCTTATATTTTTGTTCATTCATTTATTTATTTATTTACCTCTTTTATTATTGAACTCATGTAACGGACAGCCTGCTCAGCAGCCCTATAATCATCGGGTTCTGGCAACACCTCAATACCTATGGGTCCGTTATACTTTATCTTTTTCAAAGCAGATAAAACTTTAGGGAAATCAATATGGCCCCACCCGGGAGCCAGCCTATTGCTATCTGCAAAGTGCATATAGCCGATAGAGGATCCTGCCCTGACAATGCTCTTCTCAATCGATTGTTCCTCAATATTCATGTGAAAGGTATCAGGTAGTAGCTTAAGATGATCACTTCCGATTTCTTCGATTAGTTCCAGGCTCTCATCTAAAGTGTTTATTATATTTGTTTCATATCTATTAACTGGTTCAAGAAGTAAGGTAACTTCTTTGCTTTCTGCGTATTCTATACACGCCTTAAGAGCGAGTTTTCCCTTTTCTTCCAGTTCTTTAATCGCTTCTACTTTAGCAGTTATCTTTCCCCTGATTCCTCCTATGATGACCATACTTCCCAATTTTACGGCTAAATCTATATGCCCTTTTACCCTGTTTACTGCATGCCATCGTTTATTTTCTTCCTCACTATATAGAGAATACCCATCAGTATAATAAGTCTGGCCTGTGGCGATCGCATAAACCTTAAGGTTGAGTTCTTCCAGTTTGTCCATCAGCCATTCCTTCTTGATTTCGCTGGAATCTAACAGGCTCAATTCCACCCCGGTATAGCCCAGATGCCTGGCGTTCTCCATACCTTTGATCAGGTTTCCTGAGAAAAGGAGCGGAGCAAATTCAGTTTTTTTCGGTGAAAGACTCACTCCAATATCCAACTTCTATGCCTCATTACGCTTAGCATCTCTTAAGGAATAAATTCCACCTTCAGGGCATCCGGTTCATAGGCCTTTTTCAATGCCTCTTTACACTGATTTAAATGAAAACGATGCGTAATCAACTTGCTCCAGGGAAAGTTCTTCCTGTTTCTTATCATCATATCGAGGTGTGTATAATACATATCATGGGGATGATTTGTGTTCCCTATGAATAGAACGTTTTTAGCAGCAAGATGCTTGTGAACATTTAGGTTCACAGTACCTGTGTCTGCAAAATTTCCCGTCTCACAATAGGTCCCTCCTCTACGAAGCATACGTAGACCGACATCCAAAACTTCAGGCCGTCCAACTACTTCAACAACCACGTCGGCCCCTCGACCCTCTGTTTCGTTACGTATATATTCAACTAATTCATTATCCGTTAACTTTGAAACATCAATTGTAAGATCAGCCCCAAACTCCTTGGCTAAGCTCAATTTATACTCCGTTGAATCAAGACCGATAATCTTTCCTGCTCCCAGTAAGCGGGCCTTAGCAATCATGGTCATGCCAACTGCACCAAGCCCCTGCACAACAACGGTATCGCCAAAATTAAATCCCCTGGCATCAACCTGGGAATACATCTTTGCCCGATCCAACAGCGCTGAAACTACAAAAATCTCTGACAGGGCAGTTTCCTCAACCGTCAGCTCTTCCGGAACCTTGTAAATCCATGCCTTTGGAGGCAGGTACAGATATTCACCCCATCCTCCGGTTATATAAGGAAACTTATCACTGCGGTAGGTCATGCCGATTCCCTGATGATTCGCACAGAAGGGAAAGGCATGGATTCTGCGGCAGTACCAGCACCTTCCGCAAATTACATTAGGACAGTGCGTAACCCTATCTCCTTCCTTTAAATCTTTTCCTGAATATTCAATATCACTTCCCTTACCATTCATTTCTATTACAATTCCAGAGTTCTCGTGTCCATGCACAGAAGGATAAACCATATCCTGTTCGGTTTCCGTACCGGCATATAGGGTTACATCTCCATCAAAGGCGTGCTTATCAGTCCCACAGATTCCGGACATTTCCATTTTTATAATTACTGCACCCGGCTCCAGATGATCGGGGTAAGGAAGTTCCTGACATTCCACCTTTCCGGGTCCGGTCATAACTACTGCTTTTACCTTCTCAGGCCTGTTCATCTCTTTCTCCTTGACAATTGTCCTTCAAGTTGGGTAACCCAAAGTATAAAGATGTTTTCCTCCATTCAATGGACCCTTAATTACGTCTTCGATCTCTTTTCTGTCTCTCATAGTCATTGCTTCAATAGGAGGCAGTTTCCCGGCAGGATACATCTCCATGATGTCATTGATGAGTTTCTCTATATAATCCATGATCGCCTTCAATCCCGGCTTGGCTTTCTCTGGATCGGCCAGTGTAGCATCGCCTACCACACCTTCAGGAGTTGAAACTACTTCAATCGCCGAGGCGCCTACCTGCAGCCAGAAATCTATCGGAAGATCATAAGCGCTTCCCGATTTATTTATGTGCCCATCTGGAAAGATTTTCATGGGTTTTGTGGCCACAGCATATTTCTGATCAATCATCTCAGGGAAAAGTGCCAATGAATACGATGTCTCGCATTCATCAGCATGAATAAAAGGAGTCTCAAAAGGTCCGCCATGAGGCTTATCACGTAAATGTTGTGGTATAACAAACCACCAGTTCACATTAATCACTATTGCAGGAACCTGGTATTTCTTGGCAAATTGATGGATTGCCAGAGGTATAACGTAGTCCTGACCATGACCATTCAATAATATCTGCTTTCGAAAGCCTGTATTCCAGAATCCGGCAATGACTGCCCTCAGGTAGGCTGCGAAATCTTCCTCGGGTACCATAATCGTTCCAGGCATTCCCATATGATGGAAAGGATGTGAGCCGTACCAGATGGGCTCAGCCACCGTACACCCTGTAGCCCTGGCAATTTGCTCAGCCATACGCGTTACTAAGAAAGTATCTTCTCCGGAACAGGCATTGGGGCCATGATTTTCACTGCTTCCAATTGGGATAATAATGAGATCGTTCTTTTTTAACCTCTCCTGAACTTCATGTCCGTTCATTGTCTGATAATATATTCCTGTTGGAAAATCCATATGCCCACCTTTAGGTGGAAGCTCCCATTTGTCCATATCCCCCAATCCTCCAAAAATCAGTTTTATATGAAATTGCTATTTTTTAATCGCACTATAATTTAAAAAAGTCTTGCGTCTTTCCTTGCTAAGTCACTTTTTTAGCCGTCCTAATCACTTTCCTCTGGTATATCCTTGAAAGCCAATAGCCTCTGCTTTACGTTGGAGATATGTGCCTTCATTAATTGACCGGCCAGTTTAGCGTCTCTTTTGTGTAATGCATCAACGATTTTTTTATGTTCTGCCAGTGATTCTCTTACATTTTCAATAGACTTTAGAGCCAGAAGGCGCTCTCTATATGTAAGATCTTTAAGACTCTCAATCAGCTTAAGTAGCCGACGGTTCTGTGAATGTTGTATAATAAAAGAGTGGAGTGCAATCTCCATCTCATTGAATTCAGAGAGATCACCCTTCTCTACTGCTGAAACACCCTTCTTATGCAGATTGTCGATCTGAGCTAAATCATCATCGGTTAACAGGGGAGCTGCTTTTTCAGCCGCATAGCCTTCAGTAATTTCCCTGAGTTCAAAAAGTTCTCTCAAGTCCCTTTTTGTAATTCCGCTGACAAAAAAACCAACCCGGGATGCTGCCCTTACCAAGCCGTCACTTTGTAGCTTGAGTAGCGCTTCTCTAATAGGCGTTCGGCTGATGCTCATCTTTTCTGCTAATTTCTCTATATGTAACTGCTCGCCGGGAAGAATTTGAGAATTGAGAATAACCTGTTTGATATTTTCGTATGCCCAATCCTTCAAATCCGAAGGCTTACTTAACTGTGTCAAAGGCTCCAAATTTGATCTCCTATAAAAATATGTAATATATTACGTGCAATATGTGCTGTATAATATATTAATTAAATCTACCTGTCAAGCCCCTAATCTGCTTTTTTGAAATTTTTTTAATGATTAACCCTTGCACACATGAAGGGGACAGGCGGTTTGATCCGGCCAGTATATCACGCGAAGTTAGTCGGATGGGGCACGGCCGAGTTGGAGATGTAGAGAGCCCTCCACTGGAATGTTCCCGTTGTTGCTTTCATATACGAGTAATCGCTATTATAATGTATCCTGAAGATTGTATACTAATTTAGCTTACGCTGCATTCTTATTATATATGACAGTACCGTACTTCAGTATGCTTTCTAAAAACCCGCTTTTATCACCGCTTCTACTGATCAATACAGGTTCTATTCTTTCGTCAATGTCACGTCGCAATTTATATAACTTAAGGTTTAATTCCAATATATCACCTTCTATTTTGTCAACAACAATAGCAATATCAATATCACTATACTCTCTTTCCATGCCTCTGGCATATGAGCCGTATAGCACAATCATCTGCACAATAAAATTATTGCATACTTCCCGTGTAAATTGTATTACCTTTTCATAAACAGCTTTATCCATTCAAACAGCTCCTTTGTCTTTTTCAAGAGATATTTACCCCTATCCCTGCTCAGACTTTTTGCCCATTCATCCTTTTCATCCGGATATCTAGCCTGTACGTTTATTGGTGTTAAAATATCTAAAATATCTTTCTGTTCCTCGGAAAAAATCTCATATAAATCAGCCCGCTTTGCGAGTGTCATTAAATTATGTGTATACGGCGGTTCATCCTCTTTCTTAAACCAATAGTAGGCCTTTAAAGTTTTTTCCACAACCTGATGACACATAAATCCGACATACAGGTATCTTCTGCCTCTCAGCATAACTTTTGCCGTCTCTAAATCATAAGAAGCAATATCGAGCCAATACTGTATCTTTTCAGATATAGTACTCATAAAACCCATAGTAATTTTTTTTTATATTATGTCAATGCTTTAAGACTCTTACAGACCCTTGCAAGATTTCAGTATCATATTTAAAAAATTATTATTGAATATATATATGAAAATATTTTATTATTTAAAGATGTAATATATGCTATTCCCAGAAGTATAACTCATGAAAGCGGAATATTATTCTTTAGCTTTCTGGGCGAAAAATATATATGCCATATGTGGGGAGAAGAGTTTCAAGCTGTGGCTCGTATACTTGGCTCGCTGTTATTGCTCTTAATCGGAATATTTCTTACATACTCCACTGCCAATGTATTTTCGAAAAGAAAAACAGAGGAACTCATCCGGGCTGAAGAGTCGCTGCAAAAGTATAGATTAATGGTGGAGTCCTCAAATGACGCCATGTTCATTAAAGATTTAAAAAGCCGCTATATTTTAGTCAACAAAAAAATATTAGAACTGTTTGGTGGGCGAAGAGCTTGAGAAAAAGCTTCTAAAGCACAAGCCGGGAATTAGAGTTCTGTTTGCAAGCGGGTACAGTGATGAAAAATCCGGCCGGCGTATCATTCAAGAAAGAGGGTATAGCTATCTGCAGAAGCCGTATTCATTATCCAACTTGCTTAAGGCTGTGGGCGAAGAGCTTGAGAAAAAGTAAGAGAACTATGCAAATATGCCGGTCTCATAAAGTGCTCTTAAGCCTTGGTTCAAATCTAGGCAAGCGGAAGTATAATATCCTCAAGGCCCTGCAGTATATCCGGGCTCGCGCTTCAATAAGCAGGATCTCATCTCTCTATGAAACTGAGCCCGTTGGGTATCTGAATCAGCCCCGTTTTCTCAACATTGCCTGCATGGTAGATACAGAGCTTTCTGCTAAGAATCTTCTCCATTTCCTTAAATCTATCGAGAAGCGCCTGGGCAGACAGCAGTCTTTTCGCAATGCCCCGCGCCTGATCGATATCGACATTATTTTCTACGAAAATCTTTCTTTAGATGAGCATGATCTCACAATCCCCCATCCGCGCATGCAGGAAAGAGCTTTTGTTTTAGTTCCTTTAGCTGAAATTTCTCCCAACTGGATGCATCCCCTGCTTAAGATGTCTGTAAGAGAACTTTTGGGCAGGGTAAGTCAGAGAGGAGTCTGCAGGGTAGGAGCGGTGGAAGATGAATATTTAAAAAAAAACTAAAAAAGAGTTGAATAATCCCAATATTCTGGTATAATGTTTCCTGCTTTTAGGCGCCTGGATAGAGGCGCTCTGACTCTATATTATAAGGAGAGCCTTGCTTTTATGATGATTTTTGTTGTGGATGGAGGAATTATTCATAGGCAAGGTGCGCCCATTTAACAATAGTGAACCGTTACCGCGGCGCCCTTGCACCGCGGTTTTTTTTAGCTTTTTGGCCGCGGTTAATTCCGCGGCTTTTTTATTTGTAAAGGATAAGTTTATGTCAGAATTGGAAAAGAAACTTGATTTACGCTCTTCACTCCGCTTGCATGGCCTGGCCGGTCTCTGGAGCCTGATGAAGGGATTCCAGTTGATATACGCAGGCGCGGTGGTTAGCCTTGCAGCAGCCGCCCTGTGCAGGACAGCTACCTTTCTGCTCTTACGTTTCTTTGTCGATGAAGTGCTGGCAGGAGGTTTTCTTATAAACCATCTATACATCTTTGCCTCTGCCTTCCTGGGTCTGGCCCTTTTTGAAGGGGGCGCTTCCTTTCTGCGAGGAAAGCTCTCCGCCAGAACTGCTGAAGGGTTGATCCTGCGCTTGAGGAATTTTCTGTTTGATCACATCCAGCGCCTCTCCTTCCGCTATCATGACCATACTCATACGGGCGAGTTAATCGAAAGGGTGACTTCAGATGTGGATACGCTGCGCCGCTTCTATTCAGAACAGGCCGTTGAAATCGGCAGGATCTCAGCCCTGTTTATTTTTAATCTGATCGCACTGGTAAGTTTAAATACAACCTTAGGATTACTCTCCATTGTATTCATACCCTTTATCCTCCTTCAATCCATCTGGTTCTTTAATAGAATTTTTCAGGCGTACGAGAGATACCAGGAACAGGAGGCCAGGCTCTCATCGACCCTCCAGGAAAGCGTTACGGCCGTAAGGGTTGTACGCGCCTTTGCCAGGCAGGAATTCGAGACGGAAAAGTTTGAAAGAGAGAACTGGGAGAAATTCCAGCGAGGCCGCGGCTTTATAAAGCTTCACTCCCTTTACTGGCCGATCTCCGATACCCTCTGCACCGTACAGATGCTGCTGATCTTTTATTTAGGGGCCAGGATGGCCATCGCAGGTGTTATCAGCCCCGGTACCTATATGGCGGTGGCGGGAATGGTAATCTGGATAATCTGGCCCTTGAGGAATCTGGGCAGGATTATTGTACAGGCATCATCCGCTTTAGTTTCCTTTAAGAGGGTGGCTCATATCATAAAAGAAGAGCCGGAAGTGCTCTCTGAAGGCTTAAAAGCTCATCCAACACGGCTTAAGGGCCATATTATTTTTAACAACGTTTGTTTCGAGTATAATAGAGGAGAGAGCGTGCTCCATAATATCTCATTTGCAGCCCGGCCCGGAGAGCTTATCGCCCTGCTCGGCTCAACCGGATCCGGTAAAACGACCCTGGTAAATCTCTTACCCCGCTTTTATGAATACACGGGGGGGAGCCTTGTACTGGACGGCAGGGAACTGAAAGATTACCCCATCCACAACCTGCGCCGTCATATCGGAATTGTTGAACAGGAGCCTTTCCTCTTTTCCCGCACAATAAGGGAAAATATCATTTTCGGCGCCGGGGAGAATTTGAGTGAAAGAGAAATCGAAGAGGCGGCTAAAGCTGCAGCCATACACGATGTTATTTTAAGCTTCCCCGAGGGATACGACACACTAATAAGTGAAAGGGGTGTAACCCTTTCCGGCGGGCAGAAACAGAGAATAGCCATCGCCAGAACCATTATTAAGAATCCCAGCATTCTTATCCTTGACGATGCCACCTCTTCGGTAGATTCAGAAACAGAAGCTCTTATTCAGGAGGCTCTTTCTAAGCTTATGGAGGGAAGGACCAGTTTTGTTATCGCCCACAGGGTTCAAACTGTAAAGCGGGCGGACAAGATACTGGTTCTAGACAAGGGAAGGATTCTTCAGGAGGGAAACCACAGATCACTGATCCGTGAACAGGGCGTTTACAGGAAGATCTTTAATCTGCAGTCCAGGATTGAGGAGGAAGCTGTACAAGGAGGTCTTAATGCCTGATCTTCATTATGAGGAGGAGGAATTCTCCACTCAATTTAGCGGTAAAACACTTATCAGGATCATTTCCCTGTTAAAATCTCATTGGAAGTGGGCGGCAGGCTTTATACTGCTTATCGGGCTGGTATCGGTTCAGGATTCCTTCTTTACCTATATAGGCAAGCTGATTATAGACCAGGGAATCATGGCTCGAGATTCTCTTCGCCTTACTCAGCTAATCGGCCTTTACGGCGCACTGGCGGCTGTTCAGGTGTTCGCTGTTTTCGGTTTTATTTATCTTGCAGGAATCTTAGGAGAAAGGGTTCAGTACGATTTGAGGAAGGAGATGTTCAATCACCTGCAGGATCTCTCTTTCTCCTACTTCGACAGGACACCTGTAGGCTGGATCATGTCCAGGGTAACCTCCGATTCCGGCAAAATCTCAGAGCTTGTCACCTGGGGTTTGATCGACCTGACCTGGTCGTCCCTGAACATAGTGACAGCCGTTATATTCATGCTGATTATAAACTGGAAGCTGGCCTTAGTTGTGCTGGCCATTATCCCGTTGATGATCTTAACGGCCGTTCAGTTTCAGAAAAGGATTCTATTCCAGTTTCGAGGTGTAAGGCGCCTCAACTCCAAAATTACAGCAGCCTATAATGAGAATATTACCGGCGTTCGGATAGTTAAAGCCCTTTGCAGGGAAGAGCAGAACTTAAATGAGTTCTCTCAAAAATCGCATGAGCTGTACTGGGCTTCATACAGGGCAGCCTGGCTCTCTGCCCTCTTTCTTCCCTGCACTCAGATTATCGGATCCCTGGCCTTAGGCGCCATTATCTGGTACGGGGGCTTACAGAACCTTTCAGGAGGTATGACACTTGGCGGAATCCAGGCTTTTATCTCGTATGTGGCCTTTATGCTCTGGCCAATACAGGAAATGGCCCGTGTCTGGGCCTCCATGCAGAGCTCTTTAGCCTCTGCAGAACGAGTGTTCTCCCTTATCGATTCAGTACCTGAGATCCGGGATCAGGAGAGCGCCTATGATCCGGGAACAATACGAAGCGCCATATCCTTTGAACACGTGGATTTCTATTACGAGCAAGGTAAGCCTGTGCTTAAGGATTTTAATCTCTGCATCAGGCAGGGCGAATCCATTGCATTAGTTGGACCTACAGGAGGCGGTAAATCAACTATTATCAATCTGATTTGCCGCTTCTACGAACCGTCTTCAGGAGAGATATATTTTGATGGTGTTGATTATAGAAGGCTTACTCTGCACTCAATCCAATCGAGAATAGGAATAGTGCTGCAGACACCACATCTCTTCTCCGGAAGCATTGGCGAGAACATCCGCTACGGCAGGCTCGATGCAACACCAGAAGAAATTGAAGAGGCAGCGCGTCTATCTAAAGCTCTTGATTTCATTATGAACCTGGAAAAAGGATATGAAGAGGAGGTCGGTGAAGGGGGCAATCTCCTATCAGTAGGCCAGAAACAGCTAATCAGTTTGGCCAGGGCTGTGCTTTCTGAGCCGGATATCTTTATAATGGATGAAGCGACCAGCTCTATAGATACACTTACTGAATCCCTAATCCAGCAGGGGCTTAAGGCTGTCATGGCAGGAAGGACCAGCATAATTATTGCTCACAGGTTGTCTACTATCAAGCAGGTTGACCGCATCCTTGTAGTAGAAGACGGCAGGATTGTTGAAGAGGGAGATCACTTAAGTCTAATAAAGGCTAAAGGCCGGTATTACTCTCTCTATACACAGCAGTTCAGAAGAGAGCACACGAGGGACTGGGACAGGTCTATGGATTGAGCTCTACGGCTTTAAAATAAATTTCTTAAAGTCCTTAACCGACTCAAAATAGGCAACACAGTGGGTGCGCATATACTGCTCAATCTCCGGGATTTTATGACTCCAGCCGGTAGCGGCAGCAGGTACGCCCGAAGCCCTGGACATCAGGACACCCGGTTTGAGATCATCCACAATAAGAGCTTCTTTGGGGTGTAAACCGTAATTCTTCAAGATCTCTCTAACAGGCCAGGGACTCGGTTTTCGCCTGTTTTTGTCATAGCTCCAGCCAAATATTATATCAGGATGGAATGATCCGTAGTGCTTTTTAATAATATCTTTATCTGAATGAGACACTACAGCAATCAATCCGCCTTTTTCCCTGTACTGCACCAATGTTTCGATAAATCCCGGAAAGAAATCCGGCACCCTGCTTGAGGCAAACTCCCTCCATATCTGGTATTCCTTCTCAAGCTCCTGGTGGGTCATCCCAAGCTCCCCCAGCATATATTCCATGATACCTGGGTGAAAGTTTTTAAGAAACCAGCCCTCAAGATCAATGGGCTTATGATGCGGCCGGAGCAGTCTCATCACTTCCACATGAGCCGGATAGTGAATCACGGGCGTACTATCGACCGCAGTATCGTCGTGATCGAGAATAAGACATTTGTATCTTAAGAGGTTAGAGATACTTTGGCTCATATCAGGCGGTCAAAGATATTCTTATATTCACGAGTGTCATTGATCAGATTCTGAGTGATTTTATCTATGAGCTCTCTGTCCACATTTTTCACGTAAAATCTTGAAAAATCCAGATCCTGTGTGTTCCTCTTGGACCAGACATAATTAACCATCTTATCTGTATAATTTACAACCTGAAAGAGATGCTGATATTCTGAAAGCGCTTTTTCAGGTCTGTGATGAAAGAGGGCCGCCTCGACCATCACCTCTGGGAAATTCCACCAGTCCAGAAAATAGGCGCCGATTTCCGAGTGAGTGTATCCCTCAAATCCCAAGGCCAGTTCATCATGGTAAAAGTCGCTGTCGCCCGGCTCAGAGACAATAGATTCATAGCGGTCGGGAAAATACTGCAGAATGATTATTTTTCCAATATCATGAATAATACCCACAGATGGATCGCTCTTACTGAATGTCTTCCCATATACAAGCTTATAGATTACAGGAATATACTTGTTTACCATGAAAGAATGAAAGAATATTTCTTTAAGATGTTTGATCTGGCCGCTTTTCCACTTCGTATTATCGATAAGGTAAGCCGTCAGGACAATATCCTTGAGTACGGATTCGCCAAGATAAACTGCAGCTTCCTCAACCTGTGAAATGTCCTCTCTCCCGAAAAAAGCGGAATTAACCACATGTATGACTTTTGCAGAAACAGAAGTATCTTTCTTAATTACTGAAGCAATTTCCTGCATGGATTTATTGCTCTCCATGGCAAGCAGCATCTCCCGGAAGAGGTAGGGCAGTGTCGGAAGCTTTTCTATGGAATTGATCAGATCCAGTAGCTTTTTCTCCTGGAGAGCTATTTTCACTTTCAGGATATGGGTAATCCTCCCTTGGACAATATCAGGTTTCCAGGGTTTAACCATAAAGGCGCATATCAAGCCGCTGCTTACAAATTTGAAAACCATGGTCTCATCTAAAAAGCCGCTGGTCAGTACCCTGTATACGCTGGGGTGCTCTTTTCTAACTTCTTTTAAAAACTGAAGCCCGTCTCTTTTATGCATTCTGAAGTGGCTGACTACCACGTCAATATCTTCCTCATCCAGAATTTTGAGCCCTTGCACGGCTGTTTCCGCTTTAAAAACTGTGATCCCGGTAGAAAAGAATATTTTTTGGAAATCATTTAAAAGAGCTCTTTGATCTTCAACGATTAATACTTTGCCGTTCATAGTACTATTTTCGGATGGCTTACACCTTTCTAAAGAAATCAGATATGATGTTCATTCGCAGTTCATTTGAACCGTCTTCAGTGGCACATTCATAGTACATGTAGAGGTCTTTCCCCTTTTTAGCATAATCTAAATAGCGAAGGGAGTGATTGGAGTGAGGCGACTGCATAATCGGACCTCCAGGACTGATGCGGTATATTGTTTTTAAATCCAGACTCACAGCCAGGCCCAATCTTCCCGGATACTCATGATTGTGAGTGTGGGTGCCGTCGTAGTATAGGTGAAACACCGGGGGCCTGTAAAGCACGGCTGATACCCGGGCCATAAGGCTGTCCCAGCCCTGCTTCTGAACATCCAGCAGCACACCCCGCCAGGTAAAGCTCTTTCCATCCGGGCTTGTGGCAAGACCTGTAACAGATTTTGTCTTGCCCGTGGCAAATGCATCTCCTGTCTCATGGAGCTTCTTTTCCCCGGGCTTTGGCACAGCAAAGCTGACAATCATGTACCATAGACCACCAAGACGAAGAATTACAGGATCCTTAACCCCTACGCCATCGGTCTGGCTGGATAACAAAGCCGGTTCTCTTTTACTTATATCGAAATCCTCGACCCTGGAAGCTTCCATACTGTCGATTCGCCAGGTACGGTCATCGGGGTCCACACAGCTTATGTAGAGACGGTATTGGCCCTCATTGGTTTTAACTAAGCAGGCCCTTTCGATTGATTCACTTCCCATATCCTCTTTAGTGGCTTCCCAGATATCCTCAAAATTAATACCGTTCCTGCTTTGGGCTATCCTGCATGCGTATCCCCTGATTGGACGGGGCTTGCGTATGCGGTAGTAGAGATAGAATAGATCCTTCCCCCTGTCAAAAAGCACAGAAGGGGCTCCAATCCAATATTTAAGTCCTCTGCCCGGGGGTTTCAAGACACGTTGGCTGGCTTTAAGTACAGGGAGGACAGGAGGAGAGAGAATTTTGGGATTTTCCATCTATTTGCTCCTTTTAATAAATTTCATCATTATTCTTAATCCGCATCCCAGATAGAGGAGAAAGCCCCGGAAGCTTCGCCGGCTCGAGCCTCATTCCTTAAGCCACTTTCCAGGAGTGAAGCGAGCAGGGCTAAGGATAACAATTCTTTCAACTCCAAAGCTAAAACCCTTTGAAAAAATAAGAAAACAGAGGATATTAGATATTTTGAGAGGATTTATTCTCATCATAATTCAATAGTATATACCAATATCAGGTTAAAAGCCCTGGTTTCTTAAGCTTTCCAGTTAACAAATTAACAGGTACAATAGCTCCATGGAATCGGTTCAGAAATTATCCAGGGCGATTCAGTTTAAAACTGTATCGCACCGAAACTACGATCAGTTTAATATAGAGGAGTTCAAATCTTTTTACGACTTTTTGAAGCTCAGTTTTCCCCTTGTAACCAAAACCCTGAACATAGAGAAGATTGGAGATTTCGGCCTGCTGTACCGATGGCAGGGAAGCAGGCCCTCACTTAAACCCATACTGCTTATAGCGCATAGTGATGTGGTTCCTGCGGCGGATTCAGAATCCGCATGGACCTGTTCCCCCTTTAGCGGTGATGTTCGAGACGGCTATATCTGGGGCAGGGGCAGCCTTGATATGAAAATGGGGGTCATAGGTATTCTAGAGGGAGTTGAGCTTTTACTGGCTGAGGCTCACACACCGGAAAGAACTATATACTTAGCCTTCGGCTCTGATGAAGAAGTCGGCGGAAGGTATGGAGCCTGCAGAATCGCAAGATATCTAAAAAAGCAAAATATCAGAGTAGAGTATGTTCTTGATGAAGGAGGATTCATTATCAAGGACCTGATGACGGATATTCGCACGCCTGTGGCCCTGGTTGCAATAGCTGAAAAGGGACAGGTGGACCTGGAACTGGTTTTAGAATCGGAAGGAGGCCATTCTTCCATGCCGCCTCGGCATACGGGAGTAGGTATATTATGTCAGGCAATATGCAGAATAGAAAAAAAGCCTTTTCCGCCAAGAATTACACCTGTTTTAAGGCAGTTTCTAAAGCATCTAAAACCGCATGTTTCTCTCTTCAAGCGCATATTGTTCTCTTATACCAGGCTGTTTCAGGGCATTATAAAGCGATTCTTTTCCCGAAATCCGGAAACCAATGCCCTGATCCGGACCACCCAGGCTGTCACCATGGTGGAGGGAAGCCGGAAGGAGAACGTTCTGCCGCAGAGATCCCGTGCTGTTGTAAACATTCGCCTGTTGCACGGGGATACTATTGATCGATCAATACTGCGAATTAAAAAAGTCATAAATAATCCGGGCATTAAAGTGAATATTCTTAATGATTTCGATGCCAATAATCCGATCGCCGCTTCTGATATAGAGTCTACAGGCTACACCATTCTCACCAACGCCTTAAAACAGATTTTTCCCCATGTTGTGTCTGTGCCGTTTCTTATGGTCGGTGCCACAGACTCAAGGCACTACAGGGACTTAGCTGATGCTGTTTTAAGGTTCTCACCTGTAATCTTAAGCAGGGATGATCTTAAAAGGATACATGGAACTGATGAGCGGATATCCATTGAGAGCTTTAAGAAGTATATTGATTTTATCATGCAGTTAATAAAAAATTCATGAGTGTCAGTTCTTTAATGCGCCTGCTTGGGGGATAAATTTTAAAATTTAGGTTTCAATCCGGCTTGCTTGCACAGCTCGTTAGCGGTAATCCTGTCAATTGTACGATGCCTTTTTATAGGGATTATTCTTCTGTTCCAAGAGTGATCATCCCACGGTAATTTCTTTTTTTTGAATTTGAAAAGCCAAAATCATCTCACGGATAACATCTTTAAGCATTTCCCTGCATTCTTCAAGTGAACTTCCCTCTGTTACAACCTCCGGCCACTCTATCAATTGTCCCATATATCCAGAGCTAATTTTAGTATATCTAGCAGTATAGTTACTCAACATTTATTCACCTCTATATTAAACATTTTAAACGGCTTTTGTAAGATAAGTCAACATCGAAGATATGAAAATTCAAAAACGAAAGCCCTCCGCAGGGAGGGCTTTTCTATTCAGTTAAGTTCAGGGGATTGTTTTTTTAAAACTGGATGCGCGCATTGATCGCAGCTCCGATTGAGCCGCTTGTAAAGTTGTACATGCCGGTCAGATCGATCTTAAGGATTAATAAACTGATGCCGAGGCCGCCGAAGGCGCGCACCGACCAACCGCCTACATCTTCAGAACTCACTAAAATGCCTTCGGCAGTAGGAAAAGGTACTCCAGCGGCTTCAAAATATGGTTTAAGACTTTCAACACTACCCTTATTATATACGATATCATCAGTTATCAGACCACCGCCTGCCTTGGATTTTCCATAGGCTACGCCTACTCCTACATTAGGTCTAAGGATAAGGAGCTTCCAGCTAGCCTGGGCTTTAAGATCAATTACGTTGGCCTGCCAGTTGAAATTAACATCAGGATCACTAAGTGTTAAAAGATCTGTTCCTGGTGGATTACCCAACATATCTGAAATATCCATCACCTCCCCTTCTACCAGTTCCTCAATCAATATATCGCCCCTCAGGTAGTTAAAACCTCCACCCACAGCCAGCTTTGGTATAATACCACTGCCCTTTAATACGGGCACGCGCACATCCGCTCCGACCAGCAGGTAGTCCATATTGAGGGGAAGTTTTTCTTTTACCGCCTCAGGAATAAAGCCAATTTTAAACCCCACGTCAAAAGGTAGGATAAATCCCCCGAGGCGCGCATCAAGTGTATACGCAGGTATTGGAGCCCCTATCTTTTCCAGGTACTCATTGCTGCCCAGATCAGCCCCTACCAGATCAAACACCGGATCCAATGCTGAGTAGGGAATGGTGGTAACCCCCAATGTCAATCCCACGCCGAAGTGGGGAAACTGCCCGATGTAGGCATCCGACCAGTTTAGCCCGACTGTAGTATTAAATGGCAGGGATGCTGCCACCCCATCTGCAAAATCCGAAAAACTCTCCTCGAACTCTGCATATGAAAAGTCTTGAGCATACACGCCAAAGGAAAAAAGGAATAACAAGGTAAAAACAAAAAGTAGCTTTTTCATAGTTGCCTCCTAACTGTATATAAGTTTAGACCTTAACTATGGAAATTTCAATTTTTTTTAATTATTTTATGGAGCCCAGGGACAAACCGCGTACAAGATACTTCTGCAGGATTATCGCCATAATAATAATGGGTATCGTTCCCAGCGCGGCTGTGGCCGAAACCTCTCCCCACATCAGTCCATGGGCTTCTCGCATCCCGGCTATAGCTACCGGAATGGTCATAGCCTTGTTTCGAGTAAGAATCAGTGCGAACATGAAGTCATTCCAGGACCAGATAAAACAGAATAGAGCGGTAACCACCAGGCCCGGGGCAATAATGGGGAGCGTGATAATCCTGATCACGTTGAGCTGCGAGCAGCCGTCGATCATGGCGGCTTCCTCCAACTCCCTGGGGACCTCCTGAATAAAGCCCTTGATCATCCAGACTGCAAAGGGAACGGTTATAATCATATGAGTAATGATTACTGCTGTGCAGGTATCGATCAATCTAAGGGTCCGCATCATTAAAAAGTAGGGGACAATCGCAACCACCGGAGGGAAAAACTTGAGGGATAAAATCCAGAAGGGAAGAGTGTCGCCCCCGACCTTATAGCGGGCAAAGGCGTATCCGCTGGTAGCCCCGCAGATGATTGCAGCGATAGTTGCAAAAAAGGCGATCACCAGGCTGTTAAAGAACTCAAGGATTGACTCTTTAAAGGTAAATTTCCAGAATTCAAGGGTGGGGTGCCTGGTATAAAAGTTTGGAGGATAATTCATCAATTCATGACGCGGCTGGACTGAGGTAAGCAGCATCCAGTAGATGGGGAAAAGTGAAACGATTACGATTAAAACCATCACTATAGAGATGAGAGTCTTTCTGATTAGCAATTTATTTCGCTTGTTCAATTTTCTCTCCTTTCTCCATCATCTTAACAAAAAGAGTAACCATAATCGAAAGGGGAATCATGATCAGCCAGGCTGCTGCCGAGGCCTGGCCTATATCCCAGTACCTGAAACCTGTGATGTAGGCATACAAGCTCAGGGTCATGGTTTTTGCACCCGGTCCACCCATTGTCAGTACATACATGATATCAAAGGTCTGGAGTATCTCCAGGGACCGCATAATCACAACAAGAGTAATGATGGGCTTCAACATTGGAATGGTAATGTGAATAAAGATCTGCCAAATATTGGCGCCGTCCACCTGGGCGCTCTGGTAAGGTTCCATAGGCAGTGAAAGGAGCCCGGCCAGCAGTACGGCCATAACAAAGGGAGTCCATCGCCATATTCTCAAGATAAGTATGGTAATCAGGGCCAGGTCAGGTGAGGCATGCCAGCACAGGCTTTCCAGCCCCAGCATGTTGAGAAAATAGTTGATAGGGCCCGACCGTACCTCGAAAACGAGCCGGCCCATGTAGCCCACCACAACCGGCATTACCATCATTGGAATGAGAAGGATTGGCTGAAATATCTTTCTCGACCGGGGAAGCTGGAGAAGAAGCAGGGCCACACATAATCCCAAAAGGAGCTCAAAAAATAGCTCGGCCAGGATCATGGTTCCTGTAACCAGTACGGCACTGTAGAAATCAGGATTTTTCAGAAGACTGATCCAGTTTCCAAATCCGATAAAGGGATGCTCCGGTATGCGGATATCGTAGGCTCTTACACTGACACTCAGAGAAAAGACCAGTGGAAAAATTACAATCAGGGCCAGTACCACAACGGTAGGCAGGACGAGCATTAAAGCCCTTTTCTTAACAGTCATTCAAACCCCCAAACGACTATAAAAAGTCCTCATGGGTTTACACCCATGAGGACCCACATTGTTTACTGCCAGATCTTGGCGTAAAAACCTTTCTGCTTTTCCGCTCCAAACTTCTTATTCAGTTCATTCCAGCGATTGGCAACCACATCCAAAGCAGCTTTAGCATTGGGAAAATCCCCGGCAAGATACTTTGAAACATTCAGATCAAGAACATCATTATACTCGAATGCCCCGGGTATCTTAAGCATGGGATAGCCCTGCTCAAGGGCTTTTAGCTCAAGCTCAAGGTAATTCTCAATACCGGGTATCTTCTCCCGCCATTCCTTGGAATTGAAGTGTGAATAGCGTGATGGATCCCAGCCGATCTGGGGATCCATGATGTAACCCAGGTTGACCGGACCGGGCCCGAACATGTGCTTTAGAACGGCATAGGCGGCATCCTGGTTCTTGCTGTCCTTGCATATAGAGGCAACCCAGGCGGAATCCACGATCGTGTACTGGTAGACCTTACCCCCTACCTCAACACCTGGTGAGGCTGAAATTCCCAGCACAGGAGCCGGGGCACTTTCAACTGCAAGTGGAGCCAGGGTATTGAACCCTCTCCCCTCATCGGTCCAGTGTATCCACATACAGACCGTGCCGTCATTCATGGCTGCGGCATAGAGCTCATCCCATTCCCAGGAAAGGACTCCCGGAGGCGAGTATGCCAGGAGTTCCTTCATATTCTCAAGCGCCGCCACGGCACCGGAAGAATTGATCCTGGGCTCCATGGTCTTTGGATCGAAGTAGTGGGGATCCGGGGCATTGAAGGGCACAAAGCGGAATAGATACCAGTAGTAGACCCTGCCCCTCTTGGCCTGGTCAGCATATCCGTAGAAATCCTTGGTCAGGGTGCGGCCGGCCAGTTTCTCACCCTTCTTGCGGGTGAAGAACTCGGCAATATCCACCACCTGCTGCCAGGTTTCCGGGGGATCGGGAAGTGCGTATCCAAACTTGGCCTTAAAGGCGCTCTGTTCGCCTGAATCCTGGAAAAGATCCTTTCTGTAGTAAAACAGGAAGGTATCTCCATCAAGGGTTACCGAGACCTTTTTCCCTCCCCAAAGATTCTGTGCCTTGTTAAAGGCGGGCAGGAGATCAGCAAAGCCTATGGCGTCGTTGTCCCTGACCACATAATCGTCCAGGGGGAGAATATAGGGCTCGTAGTCTCCGATCCAGGCTGAATTGTACTGCACAATGTCATAGGCACCTGTTCTCTGGGTGAGCTCAAGTACTACGCGTGAATAGATCTCATCTGCTGTAATCTCAATTACATTCAGATCAAGGCCGTATTTCTCTTTCAGCACCGGAGCTTCATCGTACCACGGTGTGGCATGGTGACCTGAATGAGCAACCACACTGACCTTTACTCCCTCAAATTCTTTTGCTTTTTCTTCCGGCGCAACTTCTTTCTTACCACCGGCAAACACCGAAAAGGACAGGACCAGCAGGAAGCAGATAATAAGAGTTAGCAGTTTTTTCATTTTTTCCTCCTTCTTAATTTGTTTTTATTACATTATTACAATGCCTTAAAAGCCTTTTTACTGATTCCTCACCTCCTTTCCAGGCTGTATTGCGGCTATTGCAAAATTATCCTTAATTCTTTTTTATGCACATTCCTCCGGGTAGAGAATTATTTTGATCCCTTTACCACGCCGAAGCAGGTCCAAACCCTCATTCACTTTTGATAAGGGCAAATGGTGAGAAACTACTCTGTCCAGTTGGAGAACGCCGCTTTCCATAATACCCGGAAGTTTATTGAAACTGAATTTCCCAATAAAAGCACCATGTATGGTAATCTCTTTACGGACTATTTCGGCCACCGGTATTGCCGGCTTAGCCAATTCATCGTGTCCGAACTGAAGTATTTTCCCGCCGCTGCGGACCAGGTCAATTGCCTCTGGAATCAGCGGCCCTACTGCTTCCACCACTAGATCCGGACCGGCCCCTGTTTCTTCCTTTACAATCGCTGCCAGGTCTTCATTATGGGGATCGACAACCCGACTGGCTCCGCATTCCCGGGCTTTCTCCCGTCTGTACTGAGAAATCTCTGATACAATAATCTTGGCAGCACCGCACGCCTTAAAAATTAAAGTAAAAAGCAGTCCAATAGGCCCGGAGCCAAGTACTACCACGTTATCGCCAGGCTGAACCTTAAGCTTTTCTGAGGCGCTTACCACACATGCCAGCGGCTCTGCCAGGGCAGCGATACTGGAAGGTACATCCGGATTTATCTTATAGAGAGCATGAGCAGGAACAACAATATAGCTTGTCATTGCTCCATCAGAAAAGATCCCTATAGTCGCACAGTGCCCGGGCTCCGCGGATGTATAAAGGGCAATACAGCGATCAGGATTTCCGCTTCTGCACTCATAACAGAGCCCGCATCCGGGATGCGGATCTACCAGGACACGGTCACCGGGCTTTAGCTCACTTACTCTTGCTCCTGCCTCATCCACTTCACCGGTAAACTCATGCCCTAAAATTATGTCCTTCTTTGCCGGATGAGCCGGGGGAACCTGAAGAATATGCAAATCCGTACCGCAGATCCCCACCCCTGTAACTTTAAGCAGAACATCCGATTCGTTCTTAAGTTGAGGCCTGGGACGATCCTTTAAGACGAGCCTTCCCTCTCTCTCAAATACAGCAGCTAATATCTTCACCCTCCTTAATTATGAACTCTTATGCGTTCAATTTTCCCTGCTCATACTTATGTATTTTACACAGGTATCACGTGTAAATTATTTATTGAATGTAACATAAAGTCAATAATAAATTCCTGTTTTAAATGCAAATCCGGCAAGAACTGCCATACCTGATTATCATCCTTTAAGCAGTGCTTGTTTCTGCAGCTCTGACAAACTCTTCTGCCCTCCTTTGAATCTCCTCATCGCCGGACAGTATGTTAATGCCAAAACCCGCTCCCAGGCCCGGATCCACTACACCCACACTTAAGTTAATTGACCGCTCCAGGATCCTATCGGTCTTGGGAAGCATGTTCCTCTTAAACGGTTTGTTGCCCTCCTTATCCTTAATGGACAGAAGCTGTTCCATATTATTGTACACATGCCATCCGCTCTGAGAAACTGTTTCAGTTCCAAGCGCCTCGGCTACCCGCTGCGCAGTGCCCTTATCCTTAAAGATCACTGTTAGTAGGGTGCAGCACTCATCCGGATCATTAATCTTTCTGAAGCCAAAATTCTTTATGCCTCCTTCACAAACGGCCTGCTTGAACTTCTGCTTTTTATCCTTAAGAATTTTAAGTATTCTATCCAGTTTTTTCAACTGCCCCAGAACGAAAGCCCCTGTAAGCTCGTTCATCCTTAAGTTTATCCCGATTAGCGATCGCTCTCCAATCTCAACCCCCATTCGCAGGGGCATGTGGCCCTGGTCATGATAGGCAAAGGCTCTTTCATACAACTCCCTGTCCCTGGTAGTAACGAGCCCTCCGTCCCCTGAGGTTATGGTTTTATTAATATTCAGGGAAAATGCGCCTATGTGTCCGATGGAGCCTAAGGGTTTCCCTTTATACCGGGCACCGAGTCCCTGGCAGCAATCCTCCAGGACTTTGAGATTGTGCTTTCCGGCGATCTCCATAATCCGGCCCAGGTTACAGGGATTTCCCAGCATATGAACCGGCATGATTACCCTGGTCCGCTTCGTTATTCTCCTCTCTATATCTTCAGGATCCATTGTCAAGGATTCATCAATCTCGGTAAGTACCGGCTGTCCCCCCACTGCAAGGACTGCTGAAATGGAAGCCACAAAAGTGTAACCCTGCACCAGTACTTCTACCCCCGGTCCCACCCCAAGGGCAACCAGGGATGCCATAATAGCACCGGTACCACCGTTTACCGCCACGCAGTGGGCCACACCGATTCTTCGGGCAAACTCTCTTTCTAAAGTAAATACTTTTCTCTTAAAGCGTACATCCTCCTCACTCCCGTATCTTGATATGTATCCGCTCTCCAGAACTTCCTCCACTTCACGTCTCTCTTCATCTCCTACCAGAAAAGCCCCCGGACCCGGCATGGTTTTCCTCCATGGATGTATTTTACATTAATTTATTATGTAATTTATTATATAATCAAATGTAAATTAATGTCAATGAATTAATGCGTTCCATTGACTCTGATCTGATTTTCCCATACTCTAATCTTTGCAAGGAGGTCATCCGGCTGTGGCGATCACCATGAATGAGATTGCTAAGAAACTCAATATCAGCATAGCCACCGTTTCCCGTGCCCTATCCGGCAGGGATGATAGTGTGTCCGAAGAAACAAAAAAAGCGATTCTTTCCGCAGCCGAAAAGTACGGCTACCAGAAGCGGAGAACCATTGGCAAAAGCGTAGCATTTGTTATTGACAAGGAATCCTTTGATCTCTCAAGCCAGTTCTATGCCCGTATAATCTCCGGCGTGGAGGAGGAACTGATTAAAAAACGGTATTACTTCCAGTTCAATTCTGTGGAAAGAGAAAATTTTGACCTGGCCAGGATCAACCTCAACTTTAACGATCTGGCCGGAGTTATTCTTGTTGGCGTCTATCACGACGACCTTGTCCTGAAAATCAAAGAGATAAATATACCCATGGTTTTACTGGATTACTACATTCCCACCGAAGATATGACCGCGATTCTGATTGATAATACAGACGGCATCCTTAAAGCCTGCAAGTATATTTCCTCCCTCGGTCATAAACGAGTAGCCTATATCTCCGGAGACAGCATGGAGACCTCAGCACAGGAACGCCTATATGGGTATTTTAAAGCCCAGGAGATATTTGGCTTTGACCGGGATAAGAGCTTGTTGATAGAGGAGTGTAAGAGCAGAATTAACGAGGGATTCATGGCCATGAACCATATATTAGACAATCCTGTCCTGCCCACAGCCGTGCTGGCCTATAATGACCTGATCGCCATCGGAGCTATGGATGCCATAAAACACCGGGCACTTTCCATTCCTGGGGATATTAGTGTTATCGGCTTTGATGACATTAGTCTGGCCTCTGAGGTGGTTCCCCCTCTAACTACAGTTCATGTACCGAAACGGACCATGGGAATTATAGCGGTGCGCAGACTCTTTCAGATCATTAAAATCAAGGAAGATCTGGTTAAAAAGATCCTCATCCCAACCAGACTGATGATCCGTAATTCATCAGGAAAGAGTTGAAATAAAACAACCATGACTTCCCGTGAACGAGTACGCATGGCTATCAACCATGAACAACCCGATAGAGTCCCTCTGGACCTGGGCAGTACTCAGGTAACCGGGATTCAGGCTCTAATCTATTCCCGGCTCAAAGAGGCCCTCTCTATAAAATCGGGTGAAATTAGAGTTTTCGAACCATTTCAAATGCTGGCTGAAGTGGAAGAAGAGGTCAGAAAGACGCTGGGTGTGGACACGGTCGGCATTCAATTCCCGCAGACCATGTTCGGATACCCTAATACGGACTGGAAACCCTTTACCATGTTCGATGGGACCGAAGTGCTTATTTCCGGCTGCTTTGAATACGATATTCTCCCCAACGGAGACCTCGTTCAATACCCAGGGGGAGACAGGAATGCCCCGCCTTCTGCCAGGATGCCCCAGGGTGGCTACTACTTCGATAATATAATCAGACAGGAACCCATTGATGAGGCATCTCTAGATCCTAAAGAATGGGTGGAACAGACCTACGACCTGTACAGTGATGAAGATTTAAAGTTTTTAGAAGATACGGTAAAATACTATTACGATAATACTGAATATTCATTAGTTGGGAATTTCTGGGGCGCCGGCTTTGGGGATATCGCATTTGTTCCGGGTCCTCATATTAAGCGCCCGAAGGGAATCAGAGATCCCGAAGAATGGCTTATCTCTTTAATCACCAGAAAGTCTTATATTCAGGACATATTCAATTATCAGTACGAGCTTCAAATAAAAAACCTGAATATGTATAGAGATGCCCTGGGAGACAGGCTTGATGTTATTGTTATGAGCGGAACAGACTTCGGCACCCAGCACGCTCCTTTTATTGCTCCTGACACATACCGGGAAATGTTTAAGCCGCTACACAAAGACATGAACGATTGGGTACATCAGCATACTCCCTGGAAAACCTTCATCCACACATGCGGCTCAATAATAGAATTTCTTGATGATTTTGCCGAAGCCGGATTTGATATTCTCAATCCCGTACAGATTTCGGCTTCCGGCATGGACCCTGAATTCTTGAAAAAAAACTACGGGGATAAATTCGTATTCTGGGGCGGAGGAGTTGACACACAGAAAACCCTTGCCTTTGGATCTCCCGATGATGTGCGCCGGGAGGTTGAAGAGAATACAAAGATCTTCGGCAGAGATGGAGGCTTTGTATTTAATACCATACATAATATTCAGGCCACAGTTCCATTAGAGAATCTCCTGGCCATGTTTGAATCATTCAGCGATAAGAGAAGCTATAATCATGCTTAGAGCATTAGAAGGTATCCGGGTAATTGATTTAGGTCATGTGCTGGCTGCCCCTACCACTTCCATGATCCTTGCGGATCTTGGAGCTGAGCTGATTCATTTAGAGCCGCCCGGCGGAGATGATTCAAGATTTTTCGGTCCCTTTGTCAATGGGCAGAGCGCTTATTTCATCAGTATCAACCGGAACAAGAAGAGTATTGTTATTGACCTTAAAAAACCCGAAGGCAAGGAGGTGTTGAAAGACTTAATTATGGTCTCTGATATTGTTCTAGAGAATTTCAGGCCAAAGACAATGAATAAGCTTGGTTTCTCATATGAAGAGCTGCAAAAAATAAACCCCAAAATAATATATGCATCAATATGCGGATTCGGCCATGACGCCCTGCCGGAATATGCTGATAAACCCGCTTACGATATAGTAGCCCAGGCTTTCAGCGGACTCATGAGCATTACCGGACCGGATGGCGGGCCGCCTGTTCGGGTAGGAAGCTCTGTCGGGGACATTGTCGCAGGGCATCAATGCGCTATTGGAATATTGTGTGCTCTTTGGCACAGGGAGAAGACGGGTAGGGGCCAGGCAATCGATCAGTCCATGGTGGATGGGTTGGTATATATACTCGAGAATGCCATTGTGCGCAATACTGTATCCGGTGAAATACCCCACCCCCTTGGTACGAAACATCCGTCTGTTACTCCCTTCCAGGTATTTAAGACTAAAGACAGCTGGATTGTCACCCCCATTGGCAACGATGCCCTGTGGAAAAGATTTTGCCAGGCAATCGACCGCAGCGATTTAAGTGAAGATCCCAGATTCAAGACGAATCATTTGAGGACACAAAACAGAGCAAAGCTCATTCCTGAACTTGAACAGGTTATAAAAACCAGGACCACTAGAGAGTGGACGAAGATATTTGAAAAATATAAGCTTCCCTATTCACCTATCAATACAATTGATAAAATAGTTAAGGACCCTAATATCAATTACAGAAAAATGATTGCAGAAATTGATCAGCCGGGAGCGGGAAAAATAAAAATAGCAGGATCTCCCTTTCATCTATCCGAAACACCCGGAGAAGTTTATGCTCCGGCGCCTCTATTGGGAGAGCACACAGAGGAAGTTTTGCTGAATATTTTGCACTATTCTAAAAACAGGGTTGATAAGCTGATAAAAGAGAAAGTAGCTTATATTCAGGAGAGTTAAATGAGTGATTTTCCTATCTCTACGGCGCTGGCCGCATCTGCTGCATATCCATCTGCGCCTATTTCATCAGCATAACTCTGTGTTACCGGAGCGCCGCCTATTATAACTTTTACAGCACTGTTTTTCTCCTTCAAGGCATCCACAACTGCTTTCATGGAGGTCATTGTGGTGGTTAGCAGTGCAGATAAGCCGATTATATCCGGTTTATGTTCCTCATAGGCTTCCAGGAACTTTTCCGCACTGCAGTCCACTCCCAGATCTATAACATTAAATCCCGCGCCTTTGAACATCATTCCTACCAGATTTTTGCCTATATCGTGCAGATCCCCTTTCACCGTGCCGATTGCTATTTTACCGAGCATCTTCACGCCAGCTTTAATCAACAGGGGCTCAAGCACACTCATTCCGGCATGCATTGCCCTGGCGGCAATGAGAACCTCGGGAATATATACCTCATTGCGCTTAAATCTTTCACCAATAATTCCCATCCCGGAGATAAGACCTCCATCGAGTATCTTCTTTGGCTCAACACCGGCGTCTAAAACCTGTGTAACTAAGTCTCGCACTTCATCCGCCTTTCCCTGCTGAAGTGCTTCAGACATTTTTTCCAAGGATTCCACCTTCCTGCCTCCTTTAGTGTATTGTGTATTGAGTCAATCAATATTATATATATTTTAAATATATCTTCTTGTACTTTTGTTATCTGAATTAGTTTTTTTGTGTTTTTTTATCCTTTTTTTTAGTATGTTATGGATTGAATGGAATCCTGGAAATGTGTATTAAATCCTGATGATTTTAAGAGGATGGCGGGGCAGTACCAATCCAGGACCTCATTCGGCCTGACTCTTATCCATAATAACCGTATATACCTTAATCAATGCCTGTATTACCCCTGGAATGAGGCTGAGAGAAGAAAAGTCAATTTTTCACAAATGATGGAGGAATCCCTGCGCTGGGGCGAGCCCTGCATTATCCTTGATACGTCTGATAATTATCTGTGGTGTATTCCCATCTGTCTGAATAACAGAGCTGTCGGCGGAATATTTTCCGCATCGAATCCTGAACACAGGGATAATGATCGTGAAAAAAAGGTGAGCCGGGCCGCCCGGTTGTTACTGGATTTTGCCTGTGAGCGTAATGTCTGCAATGCAAGTCTAATGCACCTTAATCGGGAAGAGAGCAGGTATGATGCCCGCCGGGCCGAAGTAATCCACTCGATGAAAGAGAATCTCTATCTGGATCCAAGGGCAATCTATTTAAGGGAAGAATTTAACCTGTTATCGGCCATAAAAACGGGAAACAAGGAACAGGCCCGGGAAATTATCAACAGAATTCTTGTCGGGATTTATAATCTGGGAAAAGAAGACCTTGATGTACTTAAAACACTCGTCTTAGAAATGGTAGTTTTAATGTACCGCACCGCAGTTGATAAGGGGGCAGACCCCCGTGAGCTTCTTGGAGTTAACAGCTCCTTTTTAAAGGATTTTCATGAGATCCATGACGATATCCACTTGAGCCAGTGGTTAACCCGCTGGCTGGAAGCATTTATCAGCACAAGTATAGAGTATCCCCATATCTCACCACCCGTATCCATTTCTTTAGCTTTAGAATATATTAAAAACAACCTGGACAAACCTCTTAACCGGGATGAGGTTGCCGGCATCTGCAATATGTCACCAGGTTACTTTTCCAGAGTGTTCAGGGATCGAACCGGGTTTACATTCATTCATTTATTAAATAAATTCAGGGTTGAACACGCCTGCTCCCTCCTGGAGGAAACCGCCTTAAGTGTTTACGAGATAACTTTCCAATCAGGATTTAATGATCAGAGTTATTTTAACAAAGTCTTTAAGAAGTATCGGAGCAGGACACCCTCAGAGTATAGAAACAATGCAAGAGAAGTTTGACCTATCCCCTAGTTAACGCTTAAAGCCTTCTCTGTTTCAAGATCAAAAAGATGAATATTGTTCGTATTAATAGCAAACTCAATTGGCGAACCCGGCTCTGCCTGCACAATATTGGGCATAAGAGCTTTAATCGTAGTCTCACCGATCTTTACAACTATAATGATCTGATCTCCCAGAGGTTCTGTTACATCAACCTGAGTCTTTAGAATATTATCCTTTAGGCTTGAAACCTTTGGATCATTCACCTCATAAATGACTCTGTTTATTTACCCTATTTTTTTCGTTTTGCTTAAAATTAAATCCATATAATATAAGGAATTAATTTTTCATATCCACTTGAAAATGGACTAAATCAACGGCATCATAAATATCCTGAGGGCGGACACCAAGCACCAATCTATTGGATTTTGTATACTTCTCTAAAACCTTAGCCCTGGCAGATGGAAGCCCTATTTTAAAATCGCCTTTTTGGAGGAATATCTTGCCATTCTTCTTAACAATCTCAACATCAATAAAATTAATCGGTGGGCTTCCGATAAAGCCTGCCACAAACATATTGTGTGGATTGCTGTAAACTTCTGCCGGAGAACCGCACTGCTGAAGAACTCCATCGTGCAAAATAACAAGCCTGCCGCTCAAGGTCATTGCCTCTACCTAGCTTTCCCAAAGAAGGACTTCGAGTTCGCGTGTCTTGGCGTTACCGCTGCGAATCTGTCATCAGCATTTTTTCGTTTCTATGGTGAGTGGTTTGGCCGTCCGAATTTCCTTATATAGAACGTCAAGGCACTCCCTTGGCCTGAATTACCAAAACCTGTTGCCACACGATTGAGGGAGTTAATATCTGAAGAGGTTGCTGATCGCCGGATGGCCTATCAGCTTCATGAGCCTTTTCATGATTTCGTTGCTCCAGGAATCGTGTTCCAGAGAAAGCACGCCAATTCGATTACTTGCGACCTATACACCTTTATTGGTGAGAGGCTGGAAGAGGAAGTTGCCGATACATATGGGTTCAATGCAGAGCAACATCAGAGTATCACGCGTGATTTGCGGGAAGCCATTGCATTTAAGATGGTTGGGTCAGTTACCGACAAATCGAATGTAGATGACTCTGAATATGATAAGGATGAAGCCGACTTCGTCATAGAAGATAGCGGCCATGCGCATCACGAAGCGCTGGTCTCTTATTCTGTGGGCGACTCCGAGCACGAGGACGACATAGTCCGCCGGGTGCGCGAGGTGCTGGAGGTCATCTGGAAGGAGGCCAAGAAATATTGGGAGGAACTCGTTGAGGGCAAGTACGAATGGTCCGGCATCGGCAAACAGCTCCTGGAAAAGGGCCTGGTGAAGTGACTATTTGGTAGTAAGCCATGAGATAATACTTGCGGATTTTCCTAAAAACTGCTATTTTCTTGTTCAGGAAAATGAAAAGAATCAGGAAAATGCCGACAGAGAGGGAGATGATTGAACAGCTGCGGAGAGGTAAGGTTTCACTGCCTCCGCTGTCTTTTCGCTTTGTGGAAGGTCAGCCGGAGACAAGAGAAAACCGTCGTCTCGATGCATTTGTTGAGGCATCATGGCGGGGGAGCACGGCAAGGTTCGCTGTCGAATGTAAATCCATTTCGACGCCCAGGGCATTTCAGGATGGGCTCAACCTGCTGAAATCATCGTCGCTCCCGAAAGGCTGCGGGCCCATGCTCATCATGCCTTTCCTCAGTGAAATGCAGTTACAGGAGCTGGAGCGGGAAGGGATCAGCGGAATCGATCTGTGCGGCAACGGCGTGGTGGTCGTGCCAGGCATGTTCGCCGTATTGCGCAGCGGCGAGAAGAACCGCTTTTCTTCCTCAGCCCCGATCAAGAACATCTATCGGAAGAACAGTTCGATGGTTGGTAGGATCTTCCTCCTCCGTTCCGGCTACGACACCGTCCAAGAGATATGCTCTGAGATCAACCGGCGAAACATGCTGGTGAACCGTTGGGATAAAAGGCCCATGAGCCTGTCGACGGTGTCGAAATCGTTGAAGGCATTGGAGGAGGATTTGATCGTCGAGCGCAAGGGGATTATTCACCTTCTACAACCCGACAAGCTTCTGGAAAAACTGAGTGGGAATTATGTCCCTCCGAAAATCAAGGAGCGAGTCCGTCTAAAGGTCTCGGAAGGGAGTGCAACGATCCGGGAATCACTGCTGAAGCAATCCCAGGCGGTGAGCCTGCCTTTCGTAGCTGCAGGGACATCATCGGTTGGGCAATATGCCGTGATGCAGCGGGGGGATCTGTTATCTGTCTACTGCCCGCGTTTGGATGTGCTGCTGGAACGGCTGGCCGGAAGTCAGTCGGATCGCTTCCCAAACCTCGAACTCGTCGAGACGGATGATGAGACAGTCTACTTCGATGCTAGGCCGGAGGGTAACTTCTGGTGGGCCTCCCCTGTGCAGGTGTACCTGGAGTTGATGGCCGGCGACAAGCGTGATCGAGATACCGCAGAACAGGTAAAGTCGTTCCTCTTGACGGATCTTCTGCAGGTTAAGCAATGATTACCATGCCCAACCTTCAAACAGCACTGCTCGACCTGCTTTACGAAGTACAAGGCACGGATATCAAACTCATCATAGGCGGCGGTTTCGGCATCTATCTCAAGACCGACCACGTTCGCCGGCTGGGTGTGCAAACGCTTTTTCGTGAATGGCCTGAACCACGTTCCACCAACGACCTCGATTTGTATCTACGGCCGGAACTGCTTATACAATCAGTGAAATTGAAACCCCTGGCAGAGGCCATTGCCAGGCTGGGCTATCAGCTTGTTTCCGGCGCGGAGAAATACCAGTTTGTTAAACCCGGGCCGGGAGGTGTCCAGGCAGGCAGCGTCAAGATAGACATCCTTACCGGTCCGCAAAGCCGTTTTAAGGGAACAAAAGTGAAGACGGATGCCCGCCGTGCCCGGCCTAATCCTTCCGTCGGCATCCATGCCCATCCCGTCGACGAAGTACCGACGTTGGAGGAGGGGCTGTTGCAGAAAACGCTGGAGGGAAAACTCAGTTCAGGCGACCCCTGGCAAGCTGAGATTTTCCTGCCGCATCCGTACACGTTCCTGATGATGAAGCTGTTCGCTTTCAAGGACCGGCGGAACGATATCGACAAGGAATTCGGTCGCTACCATGCCCTGGATTTGTACACCATCCTGGCTACTATGACCGAGATGGAGTGGGAGAATGCCCTTTCATTCCGTGAGCAACAGGGAGAAGAACCGTACATTATGGAGGCGGGGTGCCTGGTCTCGGAGCATTTTTCAGCGCTTGATCGTTTGGGCATGATTCGATTGAGGGAAAGCAATTACTATCGGCCCGAATTGCAGCTTGATGAATTCATGTCGGCCCTGAAGGAGCTGTTTCCAACGAGGGCCGAAACCGTCCAAGAAGTAAAATGAGCGATGGGTATCGTATCGGAATACGTGGTCAATCTGATCTCCAAGCAAGTCGAGGATAACGGACTGGTGGCCGACAAGGGCGGTGAGATTTCCAAGGGCGTGCTTGCCCTCATCTCCGGCACAGGCAACCCGCAGGAGGTTGCCCTTTCCTTCCTCGACAGCGACCGCCTTGACGAGAGAATCACTAAGAAGGATGCGGAGGGAAAGCTTATGGAGCTTATACAGAGGGACTTCGGCCTGGATACGCCTGGTGACGCGGGGTTGGACGACCCCCGCCGGCATCTGACCCGCCACGTCCTTCTACCGATCTGGTCGCGCCTCTCGGCAACACCGTACCATCAACGCTGGCCGTGGTTCCAGTCGCTGCCGCGCCGGCAAGCAGGGACGCTTGTATGGCTCTGGCCCGGACGTGGCGTCTGCGCCGGGATACTCGGGAAAGCTACGTGGCCGCCGCCTGGTCATGAGTCACATAAATGGTGGTAGATTTTACCTCCTTATGGAGCCTTTTACACTCGGTACGCATCTGCAGTCTTAACTTTGCATCCAGGTTTGAAAGGGGCTCATCAAACAGCAAAATATCAGGGTTCAATACTAAAGCCCTTGCAATGGCCACTCTCTGCTTCTGACCACCTGAGAGCTGTTTCGGCAGTCTATTGCCAAGGCCTTCAAGTTGAAGAAGTTTCAAAGCCCAGTCAATATTTTTCCTCTTTTACGCTTCAGGTACCTTTTTTATCTTCAAGCCGAATGAAATATTGGCCTCTACAGTCATGTGAGGAAAAAGCGCATAGCTCTGAAATACCATGGCTATAACCCGCATCAGAGGTATTATTAAGGGAGCAAACATCAGGACATCATAATCGTAATTTTCATCTGCCCTTCTTCGTCGGCAGATATGAAAGCATTTTCAGAAAGTTTGCCGTTTAGGCGAAAAGATCTTATTTTTGTGCCGCTGCCTTCAATCTGTACTTCAATATTCGTCTCCCGATAGTTAAGGTTTTGCAGCTTTATATTAGAAATAGCTTTTGGAATACAGGGACTAAAGCGGATACCATCCGGTTCAAACTGAATTCCAATAAGCCCCAAAAGGACCATTCGTAAATATGCTGTAGAACTCCAGGTCTGTCTGCGGCGTGATTGCCAGGATATGATTCCTTTACTTTTACTTTCCTGTAATCCACCGTATATTGTTCCTTTCAAGGGATGATAAATTTCGGTAAATTGACTATCCCGGCATGCATGCTCAGCCAGTTTAAACATTTCATGAGCAAAAATATCCACTTTGCCGAACCGGGCTGCGGCATGGGCCCAGAAACCCTGTATATGGGGCCAAACTGTACCACTATGTCTCCCGTAAGATTGTTCCCCCTTGCCTTCATATCGAGAAAAAGTAGGCCATACACATGGTATGCCGGCAGGTGTTACATATACATTACTGAATACAGCTTCTTTCCATTCATCATCCGCGAGTCCAAAAAGCAAGACAAAACTATGCCCCAACCCCTCCTGATGATCGCATCTGCCTGGTAAATCTGCCAGGTAACGGTAATGACCTTTCCCTTTAATCTTAAATCTCTGGTTAATTGCTTTTTTAATATTTTCCGCTTTAAGGCCCCAATCCGGAATTGCAGTAATACCCAGCGCACCTGCCATCTTTTGAGCGCTAATATAGGCGTTATAGTAAAGACAATTGGTGGAAAGGGCCTGCATGGGAATCCCGAAACCGGGCTTCGATACCTGATCAGGGTTGGCCCGGGGCCAGTCCAGAATAAAGCCGGAACCATCTGTGATGGCATACGGATCAGGATAAGCCGAAATACCGTCTTGATAACAAGCCGGTCCGCGAAACAGATTTAATTCAGCATCAAACTCTGTTTCCTCGAAATACTTTAGTGAATTTTGAGTTACTTCTAAGGCTAATGACAAAAACTCCCTATCGCCGGTATAGAGGTAGTGCCACCAGGCGCCTGTAGTCCATATAATTGCATCCCAATACTGACCACCAATACGAACCTTATTGTCAATGGATTCCAGGACTGAAAAGAGGGTGTTGCGAGACACTTCGGGCATAAGGAGTGATGCACCATTCCAGGCATTAATTGCAGCATCTCTGGTCCAAGGCCGGTTATAATCAAGACCGGCCATGATTACAGGTTTATAAGTGTCTAGCAATCCATTTTTGAATGGAACCACATTGCCAAGGAGATCACCAATGGCTATTCTAAATGCTTGATCAATCGAGTCGTTGCCGGTGATTAAATATGGGAGAAAATATTTCATCCCAATAATCCTTCAGTAAAACCAAATTATAAGGCTTCTTCCTCTTAAGAGCAAACTTTAAACGGTTTTTACATTTATAGGCTTACCCGGATAGTTCTACCGGTTGACTTCACCCTGTGGGCGCCCACAGGGTGAAGTGAAGTGAAGACAAAAACGCCCACAGGACTTCCTTCGGTCGCTGAACGTGCAAGATTTTAAAGGTAATAGCATATATGAGATTCCGATTTCTACAATTAACACTGATTTTGGTATAGCTATATACTCAGTCAAGTCATAATTGAATTGCCAGTATCTTCATAAAACAGGTGGATTCTATTCAGGTCAAATGAAACCTCGATCTCCCTGTTTTCCTCCAGCTTCAAATCACCAGGTTCCTTAACTACGAGAAATCCGAATTCTGTTTCCAGATGAATGATAGTATCTGAACGTAATAACTCCAGGAAGTATACTTTGCCCTTTGTTACCGGATATGTTTTCGATTGGCCTGTCAAATAAATATGCTCCGGCCTAATGCCCAAAATATAGTTTCTAATGCCTGAATGTTCAGAAACTTTGGCTTTGAATTTATCATTTAAGGGTATGGTTAAATTCTTCGTTCTTAAGTATAATTCGTTGTTAATGCTTTCTATCTCAACCTCGATGAAATTCATCTGTGGCGAACCGATGAAACCCGCCACAAACGTGTTGGCCGGATTATGATAGATTACATCAGATATGCCAACCTGTTGAAGCATTCCTTGATTAAACACAGCAATACGATCACCCATGGTCATTGCTTCCACCTGATCGTGGGTAACATAAATGGTTGTAACAGTAAGTTTCTGCTGTAATTTTTTTACTTCACTGCGCATTCTAACGCGCAGCAGGGCATCAAGATTGGACAGAGGCTCGTCCATTAACAGTACCCTCGGTTCAACCACAATCGCCCTGGCGACTGCCACTCGCTGTCTCTGCCCACCGGAAAGCTGAGCCGGATAGCGGTCCAGTAATTCCTCTATCCGTAAGAGATCAGATGCCCAGGCAACTCGCTTTTTTATCTCTTGTTGGGGAAATTTCTTAACCTTTAGAGGAAAGGCGATATTCTTTTCCACTCTCATATGGGGCCACACTGCATAGTTTTGAAAGACCATCGATATATCCCTTCCCTTTGGAGAAAGATACGTCATATCATGGTCGTCAAAGAACACCCTGCCGGCGGTAACTCTCTCCAGGCCGGATATGCAGCGTAGTAGTGTAGTCTTGCCACAGCCGGAAGGCCCAAGAAGCACTATGAATTCCCCTGCCTTGATTTCCAAATCTAAATTGTCAACGGCTTTCACCCTGTCAAAATATTTACACAAACCCCTGATAGTTACATTAGTCATCCTTGCCTCACCTCCATTGCTGTATCGCAAGGTTGATACGCTTCTTACTTAAGGGAAATGCCCCACATGGTTACCAAATGCTTCCTTACGAAAAAGATAAATATAACAGCCGGTATAGACATAATGAACCCAGCTGTGAATTTAAAATAGTCCGGCGAGTCCATAGCAGACCTAAAAATATGTGCCGGTAGTGTTCTATTCGTCAAATTCAGTATAGTTGCAATAAAAACCTCATTCCACGATATGATAAATGCGAGGATCGCTGAGGCTACCAGACCTGGCAGCGCGAGCGGTAAAGTTATTTTTAAAAAGGCATGTATACGCGATAAGCCGAAAATCATAGCTGCCTCTTCATAATCCACCGATACGCTTGCTAAAATACTCGCGGATACAAGGATAATTAAAGGCAGAACCATAATAGTATGGGCTAGCGCTACACCATAGATCGTATCGCTTAAGCCAATTTTCATGTAAATTATTAGCAAAGGTATGGCTAAAATCATTACAGGAAACATCCTTGATGCTAACATTGATAATTTTAAGAAGCTCTTGCCGCGAAATTTATATCTGGATAGCGCATAAGAGGCAGGCAACCCAACTGTAAAACTAAAAAGTATGGTTAATCCAACGACTTTAAGACTATTCAGCATCGCCTGCCAGCCTTCAAGCTCAAAAAAAAGAGCATGAAAGTGTTCGACAGTGAAATGTGTTGGTATCACTTTTTCAATCTGGTAGTAATCCCTGGGGGAGGCGAAGGCCGAAATTGTGATGAGTACCAATGGGGTCAGAAACCATACCCCGATAAATATGGCCACGAGAATCGTCAACACCCCTCTGATTTTCAAAGCCCAGGGAATTCTATTTGTCTTCAGGGCTATTAGGTTCTCCATTGACGTTCACTCCTCAAGATATCTTGATTTAAAGATAGTGATATAAGCCCAACTAATCAGTGTACAGATTATAACGATGACGAATCCATAGGTTGCCGCAATTGGGGGGTTAAAAAGTTCCGCCTGGTTGTAATATGCCTCACCTGCCAGTACCGGCAAGTCTCTACCGGCAAGCAGCCAAACGACTCCGAATATCTTAAACGCGAAGAGCGTCCGGATAAGCAGGGCGGATTGCAGGCTCGGCATAACCATCGGCAGGGTTAAATGAAAGAATTTCTGCCAGCCGCTGAACCCGAACACATCGCCTGCCTCAAGGTAATCCTTACTTATTACCTGTAGGCCGGCCAGGAGTATAACAAATACTAAAGGAGTCGCTCTCCAAACCTCGGTAAGTACTATCACCCAGAAGGCGCGTGAACTCAACCCGAGGCCAAAAAATAAAATGGGAATTTCAACGACCCCGAGTTTCAGCAAAAACTTATTTAAGAATCCATGCGAAGTAAAAATATTGTAGCTCAATAGCGCAGCCGATACATCGCTCAGCGCCAAAGGCAGTGCGATGATATAGAGGATCATCATATAACCTTTAAACCTCCTGTTTACAAAAAGTGCAAACAAGAAGGCGAGCAAAACCTGAAGGGGTACAATGGTGAACAAGAAAAGTAGAGTATATTTCAAAGCCTTCCAGAAAGTTGAGTCTTGCATCAATGTAATAAAATTTCTGAAGCTGGGCTTACCTGATTCTGAGATGAAAATAAGCCCAAAAGTCTTTAATAACGGGTAACCGACAAAAACAGCTAAAAATATCAAGGTGGGAAGAAAAAGTAGATATGGCGTCCATATTCTTTCTTTCCTGCCGGAAAGCAAAACATCCTCCACTTCAAACTTTTTTAAAAAGGAGTGCGCCTCAAGTGGCAAGCTCAAGATCTTGCACGGATGAGGCGCACAGGAATCGCCCGATTATTGCATAGGCACCCCGATTTCCTCGAATATAGATTTCATCGTTGCATCCGCTTTTTTTAGAGCAGGCTCGATGTCCGCCCCATCAATTACTACCTTGGTGAAGACCTCGCGATAGAGGCCTGTGAATACACCACTCTTGGGGCCAAGGCTGGGTATCAAAACCATAATCGAATCCGGAGTCGCTGATTGTGTTAGAACCCCTTTGGCAAGGATCTTCAACGGCCCTTCCGGTATAGCGCCTTCTGCCTCCGCTACCACCGGGAAGAAACCAACATTCTTGTATATCAAAACCTGTGCCTCCGGCTTTGTGAGGTAATCGATCAGTTTGATAGTGTTATCTTCCTGCGGCGCATCAACGGGAATTGCCATACCCACAGCTACCGTAATATAGCCTCTGCCTTTGGGACCTCTGGGCACAGGAACGATCACAAATTGGTCCGGTCTCTCTACTATAGCAGACTTTAACCTTGCAGTGTGGTCCCAGGCGATGAGTACTTCTTGTTTAAGTAAGGGTTCATCCATAGCCATCCATGTAGTACTCGCCGTGTGCACGTAGGGCATCAGCTCCCTTAGATACTCCCATAGGGCTACTGCTCCTGCGCTATTGAATTCTTTAGCCTGGTAGCCCGTAAACGACGGATGTATGTAGCCGTGTAAAAACCTATGCCATAGACCTTTAGGACTTATTGGAAAGCCAAGCTTCGGTGTTTTAAACTCCTCTTTAAGATTCTTTGCCCACTCTAACAGAGCATCGTATGTCCATTCCTTCGTGCCATTCGTCACATCCCCAGATGTAAGGCCCGCCGGCAAATAATTAAAAGCTTTCTTGTCGACCGCCATTATATATGTAGCCTGCAGCCATGGAACATAAAACTTTTTCCCCTTGATTACTGAACGATCTTCCAAACTCTTGACGAACGTCCTGTTGGGTAGTTTGATGCCGCTAAGGTCTTTTAATAGACCTGCTGAGTTCATTACATCAAGTCCACCGTGCAGTTCGCCAACAAGCGATGTAGTAACCTTTTTGGCGCCTACTTCAGCACTTAGACGAGTATTCATTTCAAAGTACTCGACGTTTATAAACGCAACTTCGATACCGGTTCCATCTGTAAATCCCTTAAGCAGTTCACCTTTAGCGAATGCCTGCTCTTTTGCCGGAGTCATCTGCGTGGACATAAAGATCAGCGGTCCCGCAGGAGCTACTGCCTCTTCTTCCTTCTGGCCGCCTGAGAATATTGATGTGCCTGCCAGCATCAAGAAAAGCACCATCACTAATACAATGCTTTTTTTCATTTTTTTTCCTCCATTTTCTTTTTTTCACCCATGGGGTGTTTTCCAGGAAAATTTCCCTGGTTGAACTTTTTCTCAGCTAATTTTCTATCACCTCCTTTCCTCTTTCAAAGATATACATATGTTAGGCCAGAAGCTGCAGCTTTCTTCCTAATGAATGTACACAAATATTTTTCCCCCATACGGGGGAGATTGCTTGTTTATAGCTCATTTTGTTGAGCCCCTTTTTACAATCCGGGGAGTAACACAAATTTCCTCTTTTAAAGGCATTTTAATATTTCCTGATAGTCTATCAAGCAGATATGAAACAGCCATATTCACCTTGACCTGAATAAACTGTTTCATCGTTGTAAGGCCCATAACCGAGGCCATCTCAAAGTCATCAAAACCTACTAAGCCGAGATCATCCGGTATCCGAATCTTTTTTTCCCCAAAGTATCGATACCCGCCATAAGCCATAGTATCAGTTGCATAAAAAATGGCATCCGGACTGCACCTCTCAAATAGCTTTTCAGTTGCTTCATAGCCACCCTTTATACTGAGGGATGCAAAGGATGTCATTTCGGACTTGAAGACAAAGCCCGCTTTTTCAATGGCATTTTTGTACCCATTGAAACGGTCACTTATATGATCGTCCTCCGGATTCCAGCCGATAAAAGCAATTTTCTTATATCCTCTATCTATAAGAAACTGGACCGCATCAAATGCGCCCAAATAATTATTGGTACTTATTGATTTTTCCCTGCTGCATCTGCTTTGCAGTAATACTATGGGAATTTTCATGGATCTGAAAAAATCCACACACTCATCATCCAGGGTCGAAGAAAAAATAATCATAGCATCGACTTTTTTCCTGAAGGCTGCATTTTCTCTGAAATATCTTGATATTTCCCTCTTTCTCTTCATATTAAATAAAAGAAGGTCATATTGGGTAGCATCAAGTTCCTGTTCGATCCTCCTTATCAGCTCACCAACAAAATCAATATTTATATCGGGGATCGCCAGCCCTATAATGTAGCTTTTTGAAGATGCTTCTTTCTTCGGCGGCTCATATTCCACCGCTTTCATTGCGTCGTACACTTTTTCTTTTGTTTCAGATTTAACGAGGTTCGGTCTGTTTATAACTCTTGATACTGTACTCAGACTGACTCCTGCCTCTTCTGCAACTTCTTTAATCCGCGTCATTACACAAGCTATCTTAAAGTCTGAATATTGTAAGCTAGAAATGAAAAACTGTCAAGCTTTTTTTGCAAAAAAGCATTAATTTATGCTATTTTTCATTAATTTTCTTGATTTGTTTTCATAATCGTGCAAAATAGAAGAATTATTATTCATGAAAAAACAAACTACTGTCCATATTATCTCTCACACGCACTGGGACAGGGAGTGGTTCCTTAACAGCCCCTTTACCAGCGAATGGCTTGTAGAATTTTTCGATTCACTGTTTACCATGCTCGAAAAAGAACCGGAGTACCGTTTTATACTTGACGGCCAGACCTTAATGATTGAGGATTATCTGAAAGAATTAGAAAAACAGGGTAGAAATAAAAAGAAATATATAGAAAAGCTAAAAAATTATGTAATAGAGAAAAGATTGCTCCCGGGGCCTTATTACCTCCAGCCTGACTGGCAGCTTGTAAGCGGCGAATCACTCATCAGAAACCTGCTTATTGGCCGCAAAATTACGGGGGACCTTGGTGCCTGCCTGACCATGGGCTGGATGCTGGATAATTTCGGTCAGATATCTCAGGCTGTTCAAATTCATAAGGGATTTGGTCTAAAGGGCCTTTTTGTCTGGCGCGGTGTTGAAATGGATCCCGGGGATGTCAAACTTGAGTTTCGCTGGGAATCACCGGATGGTTCTGCACTTACAGCTATCTATCTTTTAGACAGCTATAGAAATGCAATGCGGCTGGCCGACTACCCGGAAATTTTAGAAAAGCGGATAATTAATGAGGTTGAAAAATTAAAGCCGTTTGCATCCACATCCAACATACTGCTTATGAACGGATACGACCAGGAGACAGTACCTGATGATATTCTTCCATATATCCGGTCAATCCGGATAAAAGACATTATAATTAAGCAGAGCACACCGGAAGAACTCATAGCTGATATTGAAGATGAGCATCCGGTGCTGCCAAAGCTTACCGGATACCTCTACAGCGGCCGCTTTATCTCTGTATTTCCCGGTATTCTCTCTGCCCGCATCTACTTAAAAATAATGAATGACAGATGCATGAGATTAATTGAAAAATATACTGAGCCTATAATGACTCTTTCCTGGATAATGGGCAGTGTTTATAATATGGAAAACATCCTTTCTCTCTGGAAACTTCTCCTTAAAAATCATCCGCACGACAGTATCTGCGGGGTAAGTGTTGACGATGTACATACAGACATGGAGAGGAGATTTGAAAAAACGGCTCACCTTGCCACTAGTATCGCCGAAACTGAGCTTAATAAACTCACTATACTTATCGATACCTCCAAAACAGATAATAATAGCGAAGCATATGTAGTGTTTAATCCATCTCTTTCAGAAAGGGAATCTATTATAACTGTAAAACCGGGAAATGATGCAAGCCTTGCAATTGATGGCAATGGCTTAATTCTTCCTGTTCAGAAAGAAAGCAATAATAATCTTCACATTCAGCTCAAAAATATTCCTGCCTGTGGTTATAGGACAATTTACTTAAGTTCATCGTCCAGACAGGAGCAGAATTCATTGCCTGATGGAATTAGGATAGATGAAGACAATAATATAATAGAGAATAAACACTTCAAAGTGCAGATAAATGATGACGGCTCTTTATATATCCTTGATAAGATGAGCATGATTACATATAAAGGATTGGGGATTTTTGAGGATGGATCGGATGCAGGAGATACTTACAACTATTCTCCTGCCCTGCATGATTCTGTTCTCCTCAGTTCTTCCAGGAAGGCAGAAATTGATATCATAGAAAAAGGCCCCATAAGATGTACTATAAAAATAAAAATTGATTTAAGCATTCCGGAGGAGCTCTCAGAGGACAGAAAAACACGCAGTAAGAGGCTTAGAGTACTGCCTGTTGTTAACTATATCAGAATTGAATCAGATTCTCCTCTTATCAGGTTCAGGACACTGGTAAAGAACACCGTGAAAGATCACAGATTGAGAGTTTTATTTCCAACAGTATTAAATACTGTGATATCCCATGCAGAAACACAATTCGATGTTGTAGAGCATGAAATAGTTCCTATCCCTTACGATGATGACCAGATTCCTGCTAATTTGAAGCGTGTCCTGCTCGGCGCCAGAGAGCCCAAACCTATTACAAGCTTCCCACAGCGATCCTTTATTGATCTGACAGATGGCAAAAGGGGGGTAGCCGTTATCAATACTGGACTTCCTGAATATGAGGTAATAGAAGACAATAATACTATCGCTCTAACTCTATTCAGGTCTGTCGGATGGCTCGCTCGCGCTGATCTGCTTGAAAGAACCGGGGATGCAGGGCCCATGATATACACACCGGAAGCCCAGTGCTTAAGAGAAATGGAGTTCAACTATGCCCTCTATTTTCATAAGGGTGACTGGATGAAGGGTAGAGTACTTAAGCATTCTGAAGATCTTAATTCACCTCCCGTTGTTATAAGGACTGATAACCATCCGGGAGAATTGCCTGGCGAGTTTGGGTTTCTGAAACTTGAATCTAATGATCATGCTCTTAAAGTAACTGCACTTAAGATATCAGAAGATGGAGAAGGATTAATCTTAAGGTGCTTTAATCCGAGCATCAATACAATTGATGGTGTTCTATCTTCAGTTTTCGAAATTGCATCTGCTTACTACACGGATCTTAGTGAAACTGTTAAAGAACAGATAAAGGACACTCAAGAGAGAAGAATAAACTTTAGGGCACAACCCAAAGAAATCGTTACCCTTAAAATTGTGCTTCAAAGAAAAAACCTTATCGATAAAAATACTGTTTTTCCCGAACATACCATTATCTGGCCTGAGGATTTTCTGGAAATTGAGGATTTTTCTGCATACGGATCAATGCCTTTGATAACGCATGAGGATATATCAAAAGAAGACCAGAGAAGCGAATTAATTGCAGATAAACTAAAGCAAGCAAACAGGCTTTCAGAAAGGATCGAAAAAAAATTAAAAGAAGATCAAAGCTCTTCTAAAGATGAAATTGAAGCAGAACTGCATAGAGCCAGGGGAGAATTAACCACACTTGAGAGGGCTTTATTAGAGGCACAGCTCTCCTTGATCCTGTCAAAAAAGAAGTTCATTAAATTAAATCCAAAAAACAAAACTTATCCATTAAAATCTGAAAAAATACAGTCTATATGCAGGGAAATCGGCTTTAAACTTAATAAAGCCCGTGTTAGAAAAAGAATATACGACTATTTAGTGGAATATTACAGCCGAAAGTAAAAAATACGATGCGTGAAATAAATTCAGAACAGATAAAAGAGAAAGTCAAGGAGCTTTTTCTTAAAGCTAATTATTATATTGGCGAAGATGTACTGAATTCCATCAGGAAAGCACTTAATGTAGAAAAATCAGAAACCGGCAGATACGTGCTTAGAATGATTTTAAAGAATTATGAGCTTTCAGCAAATGAGAAATTAGCCATCTGCCAGGATACCGGCCTGGCAGTTCTCTTTATTAAATTAGGACAGGAAGTTCATATAAAGGGTAACTGGAAAGAGGCAATTAACGAAGGGGTAAAAGAGGCCTATATTGACGGTTATCTAAGAAAATCAGCAGTGACTGATCCTGTATTTGACCGGAAAAATACTAAAACCAACTGCCCGGCCATAATCTATACCGATATAGTTCCCGGTGACAGGATAGAATTACTGGTTAATCCAAAGGGATTCGGAAGCGAGAATATGAGCGCCTTAGCAATGATGAAGCCTGCTGACGGTGCGGAAGGGATTGTTGATTTTATAGTTGAAACCGTAAGAAAGGCCGGTCCCAATCCCTGTCCTCCGACCATAATAGGAGTATGTGTTGGGGGCACTGCCGATCAGGCATGTGTTCTGGCAAAAAAGGCTGCAATGCGTAAAATTGGTGAACACAATCCTGATCCACGTTATGCTAAGATGGAAAAAGATGCTTTAGAAAGAATTAATAAGCTGGGAATAGGCCCTGCCGGTTTGGGCGGCAGTACCACATCGTTATGGGTAAGCATTGACTATGTGCCTACTCATATTGCAGGCATGCCGGTGGCTGTAAATATTTGCTGTCATGCTGATCGTCATGCACACGGCGTATTATATGGAAATAAAAAAGATAAATACTCCATTAACTGATGAAGTAGTACGGAATCTAAAAGCTGGTGATGGTGTCAGTATTACAGGATATATTTATACAGGCAGGGATGCCGCACACAGGCGCTTGATAGCTCTATTGGAAGAAGGAAAAGAATTACCTATCGAAATTAAAAACCAGATAATTTACTATGTAGGACCGGCTCCGGCAAAGCCCGGATATAATTGCGGTTCTGCGGGCCCAACTACCAGCCACCGGATGGATACCTATACTCCATCTTTGTTGGATTTAGGCCTTAAGGGTATGATCGGAAAGGGTCTCCGCTCAAAAGAAGTAATTGAAAGCATGATAAAGAACAATGCCGTTTATTTTGCTGCAATAGGCGGAGCGGCTGCGCTTATTGCTAAGAGTATCAAGGATTCTCAAGTAGTAGCATATGAAGAGCTGGGTCCGGAAGCTATTCATAGATACTATGTAGAGTATTTCCCTGCTATAGTTTGTATTGATGCCAGGGGTAACAATCTATATGAAAGTGAGCCACCCAAATACGCAAAATGAGGAGCCATCCTTTCTGCTCCCGAGACGTAGAGAATCTCTCCGCTTTCCTATTCAACATTCATCCAGAACCTGGCGCACTTTATGCAGCATTTCTTTAAGCTCATACGGCTTTTGTAAAAAGCCCCGAACCCCGTCATCAAGTAATTCCTGTGCCTGTCCGTTTTGACTGTAGCCGCTGGAAAGCAGCACCTTAACATCCGGATCTATTCTCTTAAGCTCTTTGTACGTGGCACTGCCGTTCATATCCGGCATGATCATATCAAGGATGATCAAATCTATCTCTTTATGCCGTTTCCGGAAGAACTCAAGCGCTTCTCTTCCTCCATTTGCCAGCAGAACCTTGTAGCCTGCTTTATTAAGAATTCGTTTTACAGGCTTCAGGATGATCTCCTCATCATCAACTACTAAGAGAGTCTCTTTTCCACCCAAAGGACCTGTCAGTATGCTCTCAGGTTTTACAACTTCACGCGCTGTGGACGGTATATAAACCCTGAAAGTGGTGCCTCTTCCAATTTCACTGTCCACCTCGATGGCTCCTGAATGGCTCTGCACAATTCCGTAAACCATTGATAGACCCAGGCCGCTGTGCTTTTCCGCGCCCTGCCCCTCTTTCCTGGTAAAGAAGGGATCAAAAATACGTGCTTTTGTTTCAGTGTCCATACCCATGCCTGTATCGCTTACACTTAAAAGCACATAGCTTCCCTTTTTAAGTCCAGGGAAATTGCCGGCCGAGTCGTCATCAATTGTAACATTCTCTGTCTCAATGAGCAGCCTGCCGCCTCCGGGCATTGCATCGCGGGCATTGAGACAGAGATTCAGAATCATCTGCTGGATCTGTCCCGAATCCCCTTCAATAGCCGCCAGGTCCGGATTCATAACAGGCTTGATCAGAATAGCCTTGTCAACCGTCCGTAACAGCAGTTTTACCACCTCATCAACAATATCGTTGAGATTTAGCGGCTGTACCTGATAGCGCCCGCCACGGGCAAAGGCAAGCAACTGCTCGGTCAGTCCCGCTGCACGGCGCACTAATGAGATGACAGCATCTACTTCTGTTCGCAGTGAAGCCTCCGTGGGAAGCTCTGATTTAATGAACGAAGTATAGCCAAGTATGCCGCCCAGGATATTGTTGAAGTCGTGAGCGATGCCTCCGGCAAGGGTCCCGAGGGCTTCCATCTTTTGAGCCTCACGGAGCTGATCCTCCAGATGTTTCTGGATGCTTACATCACGCCCCATGCTGACCGTTCCGACTATTCTATTCCCCTCATAGAGGGGAGCCGTATTCACTGCAAGTGTGACCAGTTTGCCGTCCCGCTTGTAGATACTTACTTCATAGCTCTGCGACTCTCCCGCCAAAGTATTGATAAATACTTCCTGAACATTTTTAAGGTCTTCCGGCAGGATAAGCGGAGTAAAGCTCTTACCCAACCAGTCCTCACTTTTATAGCCGCTGGCCTCTTCGGCTGCCCGGTTAAAGAAGGTTAAGTTCCCTTTACGGTCTAAAGTCCATATCCAGTCATTGGCGTGCTCCACCAGGATGCGATACTTGTGCTCCGAAGCAGCCAGCGCTTCCTCAGCTCTTACACGTGCGGTGATATCGCGGTCAACACCACTGTAGCCTGATAATTTACCATCCGGACTGATCATCGGTGTTCCGCTGGTCTCGAGAATTACTGTGTGACCATCCTTATGGAGGTTAAAATTAACAAAGGTAGTGAAAGGTTCCAACCTTTCAAATACTTCAAAAGCCGCTGTTTTCAGCTTCTCACGCTCTTCCGGCAGGAAAAAGTCGTAGAAATGCTTTCCCAATACCTCCTGTGGAGTATATCCCAGTATTTGCTCCGCTACGGGGCTTGAGTAGGTATATCGCCCCTCAGAATCAACTTCCCATACCCAGTCGCCAGTGTTTGCCGTAACATCACGGAAACGTTTCTCCGATCTCTTTACCCGTTCATAGAGGCGGGCATTTTCTAAAGCCACGGCAGTCTGGCCTGCCAGGGCCTGTACGACCTCAACATCCCTCCTGGTAAAAAAATTAAGCTGGGAGCTATCTATCGAAAGTCCGCCGATCACTTCATTACGTACAAGAATGGGCACGCCTATCCATGAGCGTACATGACCGGCTCCGGGGACCCAGATCCAGCCTTTCTCTTCACGTACATCGGCTATGATAATGGACCGGTGCGTTCTGACCATCTCCTGCAGGATAGGACTACTCTTCAAGCGCAGAGACATCTCCCCGCGTACCGTTTCCTCGTCCTTATACCCAAGTGTTGCTGCCAAAAAAGGCTTTTCCTCTGAGAAAAGCAGTATCGAGGCTGTATCAAACTTAAGAACCCTTTTCAACTGCTCCAGGATCAGGTGCAGGAGACTATCCAGATCCAGTGTCGATCCTATAACCCGGGAAATTTCACCCAGTGTCTCGGCGAGGCGTCGTCTTGATTGCTCAATCTCGAACAGCCGGGCGTTCTCTATGGCAATACCCGCCTGGCTGGCAAAGGTGGAGATAAGCTGAATATCATCCTGGCTGAAGGCGTCTATTTCCTCACTCTCCAGATCTAAAACGCCGATCACCTCATCTTTGATCTTGAGAGGAACCGCCAGCTCAGTTCCACTGTTTATACCTGCGCTGACATGCCTTTTATCTTTAGCTATATCCGGTACGTATTTGGGCTCTCCTGTCCTGGCCGCATACACGGTTACACCTCTCTCTCCATCAAGGGGCAAGATGAGTTTCTCTGCCTCTTTTTCAAAGCCCTCAGCGACCTTCACATAGAGTTCTTTATGTTCCTCATCAATAAGAAGAATGGCTGCTGCCTGACAGTCTATCACCTTTTTTAACTGACCCAGAATCCGCTTAAGAACATCATCCAGTTCCAGGGTTGAGCCAATAACCTGTGATATCTCACGCAGGGTTTCATTTACCTGCCTTTGCCTGTGTTCATCCTCAAAAAGTCTGGCATTCTCAATCGCCACTGATACCTGATCGGCAATTGCCTGGGCTAAAGAGATTTCATCCTGCCGGAAGCTTCGCGGCTTTCCAATAGCGTCCAAACCGATACTGCCTATTGTTTTCCCCTTGACTACAAGAGGAAGGATTAGCATGGAGTGTATGTCCAGGCGGCGTATAGTGTCTTGTACCGCTGCAAAAAGGGGATCATTTCGAGCATCCTCGATCATCAGGGGTTTCGGAACAGCTATGATTCGTTCGGCAGCCTTATATCCCTTAAGTGAGAAGCTCTCAGAAGTGGCTCCTCTATCAGGATATTCTGCCAGCACATTGCCCCACTCCTGGTCCTGGTCAAAGGCCAAAATACCGCTGTGATCAACTTGCAGTAGCTCCACCATCTGCTTGGCTGTGTTCTGGAGTATGTCTTTCAAGTTCAGCGAGGAGCTTATGGAGCTTGAGACTGAGCAGAGGGCAGACAGCTCGGCAGTGCGCCTCTGTTCATCCTCAAAAAGCTGGGCCTTCTCAATGGCCATGGCAGCCTGGGTGGCGAAGGCCTTCACACGGGTTACGTCATTCTCGTCCATATCCCTTTGGCTTGCAACTACTAAAATGCCATTAGCTTTTTTGCCGACCAGCAGGGGGACCAACAGCGCGGAGGCAACCGGCAAAAGACCGGCAACAGCGGGCATCATTTTTTTTAATAGTTTTTGACGGAACAGTACTTCCAGCTGGTCGGAAATGTTGTTGGTAATCAAAGGCTGTCGTTCGTAATAAAGGCGGTGGATGGTATTGCCTTTCTCAGGCTTAAACACATGCCCCTTAAGGGAGAAACCAAGAAGCTTCTCCACTTTTTTGATTATCTTAGGGTCATAGGCTAAAGCCTTCAGAGTAATTGTTTGTCCCGTGCCTTCCTCATCCAGAAAGACCATACTACCCGTATAACCGAAGACCTTTACCATGCCTCCGGCAATAATCTCAAAGATTTCCTCCAGGCCTGCAGCGCTGTTCAGGGCAGTGTTGATATTTTGCAGAAGATTCAGCTCGTTTGCCCTGTGTATCGTTTCTGAGTCCATGCGTGAATGCTTAATAGCTTCCCCCAGGATTCTGCAGATAGCACTCAGCAGAGACATATCGCTACTTGTAAGCTCTCTGAAGCCTGCACCCTGAAGAATCACCAGGCCCAGTAACTCTTCTGAAGTTTTAATGGGGCAGTAAACAAAGAAACAGGGTTCCCCGGACTTTATAAAATTCTTATATAGCTTGTCTATTTTATTAACATTAGTTTCTACTAGCGGCGTGCCTGTTGAAAACAACCGTACTGCCAGGGGATCGTCATTAACCTTCCTGCCTGCTAAGAGCCTGCATGTTTCTTCAGGAATGCCGCGCTGCGCCTTAAGAAGAAGGCGCTTGCCCGACTCGTCAAAGAGCTGGATCATTCCCCTCTGCATATCCATTCCATCTGCTAATTTGCCCAGAACATTATTAAGAAGTTGATCCAGGTTTTGTAGAGAACTGATTTCTAAAGAGATGCGAAAAAATAGGTCCAGATAGTTAGAATTACTGCTCATGTCTCACCTAAAGTTAATACTATTCAATTTCCAATGGGGTTGCAATAATTTATTTCAAATAGAAAATAATTCATCAAATAACTCTTTTATCTTCAGCTTCGATTCCTCCAGGATTTTAATCCCTTTTTTTGTAATTGAATAATATTTCCTTATTTTACCATTAACATTCGCTTTTTTTAACTTTAAATACCCGCTTCGATACAGCTTATGAAATATTGGATAAAGCGTTCCAAACGACACAGAGTATCCATGCCTTTTTAGTTCGTTTTGAAATTCCTGACCATATATCGGTTCTTTATTCGCATGATAGAGTATATGCAATTTTATAAATCCCAATAAAAAATCATGGACTAAATCATTACTCACTTATACCCCCGTAAAAAGAGACTTATAATAAAAATCAGAAACCCAACTAAACTTAAACCTGCTGCTGCGATAAAAGCCCATTTGCTTCCAAAACTATCCCAAATTGAACCCATGATCAAAGAAGCGGGAAAGAGAGCAAGGCCTATACCTGTATTGAAAATACCATAGGCGGATGCCCTGTTTTCAGCGTCAACCAGGTCAGCAATATAAGCCCTGAATATCCCATCTGATAAACCGTAGTAGATTCCGTAAGCACCGAATAATACCCAAACCATCCAGATCTTCTCTGCAAAGCCAAAGAGAGAATAGATGACGGCATAGTAGATAAAGGATATGACAATAACCGGTTTTCTTCCAATTCTATCAGATAGGGAGCCGAATATGGGTGATGCTAAAGTACAAACTCCATTATATACTATCCAGATTACAGGAATCAAGGTAACTGCCAAACCTGTTTCCCGCGCTTTGAGAATAAGAAAGGCATTGGAGGAATTCCCCAATTGAAAAATTATGATAGAAATTAGGAAAATGATAAAAGGCGTATTCCTTAAGTCCCCTCTTTTTTTATTTGATTCTTCCTTTCTCCCATTATAAGCATTATATGCAGTTTCTTTTGCAAATTGAATGAAGAAAAGGGCCAATACTCCTGGAATAACGGAGAACAGAAATACTAAGCGAATGTTATAATTTGACAGGCCAAGGACAAGCATGGCAAGCAGGGGTCCGCCAATTGCACCGATTCTGTCCATTGCTCTATGAAAGCCAAAAGCTTTCCCCTTAACGGAGGAATCCACAGAGGTGGAAATCAGTGCGTCTCTTGCAGGAGTTCGAGCGGCCTTTCCCACCCTGTCGGCAAACTTAACTGCCAGTACAGTTGTCCAGGTGTTGGCAATATATAGGAAGGGTTTAGAAACTGCTGAAAAGCCATAACCTAAAAAGATAAAGAGCTTCCTCTTTTTCATCTTATCGGAGAGCCTGCCAAAGACAGTCCTCAAGATCGAGGCAGTAGCTTCTGCAATCCCTTCAATAATCCCAATAATTACTTTGTAGCACCAATGCTTACAAGGAATTCGGGGATTAAAGGATAAATCATCTTGCTTGAGAGATCAGTAAAGAGTGAAACAAATCCTAAAGAAATAACATTGCGTCCCAAGGGCTTCTTGGTCGCTCCCTTGTTAATTTTAAGCATAATATCTGCTCCCGATATCGTAATTCGATAAAATAAATATAGTATTGCTCACAATATCTGTCAAGGGGCTAAAACTCTTAAAAATCTTAAAAACGAGCTTGCGAGTATGCCCTAACCGTGCTATGCTGTGTTAAATTATGTGAGGAGGGCTTTAAATGAAAGCTGTGAAAACAAAAAAAATTCTATTATCAGTTCTAATTATCTTTCTCTTTCTATCGATCCAGTACGGTTTTGCTGAAGCTCCTCAAGAAGGGTCCTGGTACGGGGATAAGGGTACAATTGAGATTGGGCTTAACGGATCTATAACCCTGCCTACTGTATGGAAATATACTGTTGGTGGTGTTTCTGAAGAGGGTGATGACGGCACTACTACCATAATGCTGTCTCCTTTTGTCAATTATTTCTTTATGGACGGACTTCATGCCGGTGCCAGAGTAATATATATTAGCAGCAAAACCGAGACAGAAACTTATGAGTCCGAAATGACACTGCTGTTTTTTTACCCAACCGTGGGTTATGCCTTAGCACTAATGCCGAACTTACAGCTTGATCTATGCCTCAACCTTGGATATATGTCTATGACAATGGATGATTATGACACAAGCTCATTTT
>JAUWZD010000027.1 GCA_030615505.1 Spirochaetales bacterium
ACTCTACAATAGATTATTTTTTATGTCAACCCGATCTAATTACCGAAGAATTCCTTATTATTGCGAATTTGAATAATAGGTAAAATGAGAAATATAAGCTGTAAATTTTTTCAATACCATTTAACATAATTATCGCAATTCGCTTATCATAATCATTTTCTCTAAAAATGCCGGCGAAGTAAAAATTGACACCTGAAATGATTTACGCGTATAGTACGTTTCAATTTGAGGGTAAAATGCAGATTGTTTCCCATTCAGCAAGAACAGAACTATCATCTACGCCAAACACCCTTGGAGGCATTAGAGAATGCGGTGAAAAAGGGATCCATTATATTGAATTGGATATCTCACCTCTCTCGTATGGAGATTTTCTCCTCTTTCATGATGAAACCCTCGATGTGAAGACGAACCGTAGGGGGTTAGTATTCTCATTGGGTCAATCTGAAAAGGGAAACTTGTGGTATCTAAATAAACATAGGGAAAAGATAAACAGGGTCGCCCATCTGTCTGAGTTAATTCCATTAATAAACGAATATTCTACAATAAAAGAGTTTCAACTCGATCTTAAAACCCATGTCTCAGCTCCCCTAACAGAGGAAATTTTGCAAAACCTCCTGCGCATAATAATTCCTGTGAAACACAGAGTAAGGATAAGCAGTTGTGCAGACTGGGCAGTCAGGAAATTGCATAATTTAGACTCAGAAGTTAAACTGGGTTTTGATCCCCAGTTTTTCATCGATTTCGGTAAAGAAGAATCCAATTCATTCCCGCCTTACAGGAAGACCCGTTTTTCCTATCAGGACGATCATCCGATTGCATTATACAATTGGGAAGATCCCAAAGAATATTTGTCAATGCGTGCTGAATCCCTCTGGCTCTTAGGTGCCGGAGCGGATGTCTGGTATTTGAGATTCGCCTTTTTAAAGAAATGTATTGCGGATGGTTTTAACTGGATCGAATTTCTACACCATAAAGGAGCACAGGTTTGTACATGGACTCTCAATATCAAGGATGAGGGAGACAAACAAATAACAGATGAGATATTAACGTTGAATCCGGACCGCATCAGTACGGATACTCCAAACAGGTGGCATAGTCTCTTGAAAGCTTAACAATTCGATTACTTTTTTGATTCGGCAATCACTTTATATATAATATAGTTCCAGTTAATTATCTCCGGGTTAAACAGATCTTGATATCTATCAAACATCAAATCATATTTTTTTCTCTTACCGCTTCTTGAATTCATCTTAGGAACGACTACATAATTGTAATCTGTTAAGGTGCCAAAGGGAGACAGACCTTTTAAGGGCTTATCGACAAACTCATCTTTTATGAGTGTAAGTATTTTTATACCCTTACACTCTTTTAATATTATGCCTTTCCTTTCACTTTCTTCCTGGGAGTCTACGTATAATTTTCCTTTGTAAATATATTTAAGTGATTGTACTATAAAATCAAATTCCGTTGACTTATACAGATTATTATCATTACCTAAAATTGCATTAACCCATGGGTCAATTCTCCCAGTAGGAATATATATATCAATATACCTGGAATTAACTTTAGGACCACGGAGCTCTTCTATAATTCCGATGTTGTGTGTATAGACAGCATATTTATTTTTTTCCTCCAGGGATTTTTCTCCCAGGATTACAGCCAGATAATAAGGAATACATCCTGAACCTAAAAGAATATTAACCGGTCTTGTAAGGTCGTTCTCTGAAATAAAATTCTGTATCATGCCATACACACCGTTTGCTATTTTAATTTTATGGGTTGCATAGAGATAATAGTGCTGGTAGAAGGCACTCATTTTATTATGTATGGAAATTAATATGTTATGGTCATTGCTTCCCTTTTTTTCAATCCTGAAGAGTTTAAATCCAATTTCTTCTTCATAATGTTTTAACTGGGTATAGATGTACGAGTTACTCGTATAATCGGCCTTATACTTCTGCTTTAGTAAGACTCTAAGCCTTTCTGCCGGTATTTTTATATCCCAAATAGTTTCAACATCACTTTTATCATATTCTTCTGAAAAGATAAAAAATATATACTTCACGAGGTCTTTTCGTTTTAACCGATGTTTTATGGGTATCTGATACTCTTCCATATCCATTGTTACTCAGCCTTAAACAGGACATAGTCCACAGGTCCTCCGGATACATGGGGAGCAAAGGCGGAGGACGTTCCGTCCCAATTCAGTTTAATGCTCTCCAAAACGTAGAAATATGCTTCGGTCACGGTGACGTATCCGTCATTGTTCAGATCGCCTTTTTTTGGAGTTTCAAGCAGGAAATATGTGAATACTCCATGATTATAAGGAGAGCCTGCCTCATAAGAATATTCTCGCTCCCCCGCAGCTCCGATGACTAATGCCTCTTGAGGGGATATATCAAATGCATCTCCGCTGAAGTTGGCGTATAGTGAGATTGCTTTGCCGAGGTTTTTGAAAAAGCCGTCTGTGCTCCCCGTATAGTCCTGCGGAATGCCGTCCGCTTCCAGCTCATTGCCGATAAACCCTCCTGAGTTGCATGCGTCGATGATTATAACCTTTTTCAGGCAGGGTATCTGTTCTATCAGATCGGAAAGCTCATCGTCTGTTAATATGTAGTCTGGAACGCCGTCGTAAAGAACTATGGCTTCATCAGGACTGTCCGATCCTGGCGGCTCAGGATTTTGTCCCGAATCATAAGGCCCGCCGTGGCCTGAGAAATAGAGAAGGAATAAGGCATCCTGATTCGCCTTGCTCTTTATATCAGCAATATCAATTAACATGTTTGTTTTTGTTGCGTTGTTGTCAATTTTCAAATAAACATAATATCCCTGAGCGAGTAGAACACCCGCCATATCTTCTGCGTCATCGGCACAATAAGTAAGATCGTTGGCAGTGTAATAATTATTTATCCCGTAAACAACCGCATAGCGGTCGTAATCGATTTCGAACCTGCAGGCCAAAATAACTACGGGTAAGAGTATGATAGCCAACTTTAATCTATTCATGCCGTTATTCCTTCCTCTTCCTCGACCTGCGAATAAGGGGATATATCTTCCACATAATACCGATTCCGAATGACCCATGCATAGCCAGGTCCTTGCGGAAAAAAAGATCCAGGGGCAGGGAGAGCTGAAAACTGTGCATTCCCCGCTTTGTAATATGCATCTCCAAAAAAGGTTCTAAAAAAATCCCGGGATAGAAGAAGTAAAGCATTGTGTAATCGTACCGGTCATACCTGGCAGAACCCCCGCCGGAAGCCCCAATATACAGATCGAAGCGGCCTGGCCCTATATATATAAGACCTTTCACGCTTGCAAACAATCTCAGATCAGTGCCGGAGAACCCCCTATACAATATACCACCCTGCAATGAAGAAGCCAATGTATTGTGTACGGCAAGGGAAGACCCTAAGGATAAGGGAACGATGATCGGGAGTTCGAACATCAGGCCAAGGTTGCCGCCCATCTGGACCTTTGTGGGAAAGCGGATATCCCTTGCCATGCTCATATCTCCACCCATTTTTACTCCCAGAGAGAAGCCCTGACTCTCTGATAGGGCCGTAAATGAGCATATGACAGAGAAAAGAAAAAGTGATATAATTTTTTTATTCATGCCGTTTTAGAATGGTAGTAATTTTCGATAAATTCAAGGAGAAATATGCAAAAATATCTTTTCCTTCTGATATTGGGCTGTCTGTATGGATTCACCATATTCTCCTGTGAAAAGGAAATAGAAGAGGAGAGAATTCAGCTTCCCTCAACCCCGGTATTGTCAATTCGATCTAACTGGGGCGTGGTGACTTCTCATTTCCTCAGGGTCAGAGAGGAGCCCTTTCAGAAAGCGAAGATTCTCGCCCATCTAAGAAAGAGAAGCGTGCTGGAAATTCTTTCACGAACTCAAAAAAGGGAATCCGTTGAGAATGAATCTTCGTACTGGTATCAGATCAACTATGAAGGGTTAAGAGGCTGGGTATTCGGTGCTTATATTGAGATTTTAGAATCAAAGGCCCGGGCGGAATCCTTTGCCAATGGGCTGTAGATGAATCACGATACAGTCTTAAAGATACTTCCCTGGCTTCTGCCTCCTTTTATAGGCGCTCTCATCGGATATATCACAAATGCCGTGGCTATCCGTATGCTTTTCAGGCCTCTTACGGAAAAAAGGATTTTCGGCATAAAATTGCCTTTAACACCGGGAATCATTCCCAAACAGAGATCTGAACTGGCTGAAAGCATCGGGCGTATGGTATCCAGGGAGCTTATCACTGAGGAAACCATCAGGAATCAGATATCCTCTGAGAATTTTCAGATACGCCTTAAGCAGAATATTGAATCGCTGATTGATAATTTGTTGAATAGACCTCTTTCAGAACTTAAGAAGGGGAACCGGGAAGCATTATTCTCATCTATAGAAAAGTTTCTTTCAGAATCGCTGTTCAGGTTTTTTTCTTCCCGAATATTTATCCATGCAGCCAGAAACGCAATCTCCACCCTTGTACACGCACTATCCGAAAAACGCCTTGAAGAGATCCTCAGGCAGGTGGATATTGGTGCTGCATTGAGGCATATTATCTCATTTGCAGCCGGGTCTGAGCTTAAAAAAAAGTTAAGCCGTGCAGTAGAGAACTGGATGAATGAACAGCGTAAGAACAATACACCTATAAGTGAGATTATTCCGGAAGATATTATTTTTTTAGTGACTGAGTTGATTTCGAGTATACTGCCGGTTCTGTTCGATACGGTATTCAAGTGGTTACGAGGAAATTCAATCCAGCGTGAACTTCAAACAAGGGGCAAGCTCCTTTTACGCAACATCCTGGATAAGCTCAACGTGTTTCAGAAGTTTATCGTCTCTGCAGCTCAATACGATAGAACTTTAGAAGAGAAAATGCCGGAGATTGTAGAAGAATCTATTAATACTCTTGAGTCTGCCGCTTATGAGGAGGAAAATCGGAACAGGATATTACAGGTTATTGAGGATTCACTCTTGAAATGGTGGCATAAGGGCTCTACTGAGCTGTTTGCTCGACTGGAATCCAGGTTTCCCGCAGGAGCCGGCACACTGATAGAAAAAATCCTTATAATCTTTGAGAGCGAACAGGTAAAGGAGAAGATAATCAGATCTTTAGAGCGACTGATATCCGGGCAGAACCAAAAGTCCCTAAAAGAGCTTTTGGCCAGATATTTCGGTGTTCAGGATCGGGATATTATTGAATTCGTATCTTTTCATGTACTGAGTTATCTATCCAAAAGAGAATCCGCCCGGGCCATCGCTTCAGAAATAGTATCTTTTGCCATGCGTGTTCTGGAAGAAGAGCAGGATAATACCATTGCCGACCTGCTCCATATTGAGAAGCCGGCTCCGACCAAAGCCGCTGACTATTTGGCGGATAAGCTGATTTCTATTCTTGATCAGCGATTGCCGGCTCTGATTCAAAGTTTTGATATTGAGGAACTGGTGGTAATAAAAATTAATCAGCTGGAAGTGGGAGATGTGGAGAAGCTCCTGCTTATGGTTATTTCAAAGCATCTGAAATGGATAAATCTATTTGGTGCTATTTTAGGGGCATTGATCGGAGTCTCTCAAATCATTCTGTCTCTTATTCAGTAATACATTGACCCGGGTTACTTTTTATTTTAGACTGTTTTAAAGGGGGATCAGCCAACAACGAATCTATTAATTGTCGATGACAATAAAGAGCATCTTGAACTCATGCACGAGATTCTAAAGGAGGAGGATAAGTACAATTTACTCACGGCTTCTTCCGGCGTTGAAGCTCTAGAAATTATTGATCAAAATGAAATAAATATTGTTCTTTTAGATATTCTCATGCCTGGAATGGATGGCTATGAGGTCTGCAGGCGAATCAGAAAAACATACAGCCATTATCCGATTCAGATAGTACTTATCTCAGGATACGATAAAACCAGCGATCTGGAAGAATTATTAAACATAGGGGCGGATGATTTTATCAGAAAACCGATGAGCCACCTGGAGCTGCAAGCCCGTATGAAAGCTGCGCTCATACGCTGGCAAAGTCAGTCGAAGCTGATCGGTGAGGGGAAGTCTTATCCAGGTACTGTAGTACATGCAGAAAATGTTAACAAATTAATTTCTGAAAATCTTCATCTGCGCAGGGAGTACGATAAAATCCGCAATGTGAATCAGGAATTGGAAAAATTGGCTTCAATGGATCTGCTTTCCGGTCTGCTCAATCGGAGAACTCTCTTTGAGCGAATTGATGTTGAGATTGAAAGGTCATTACGCCTCGGGCTCCCGCTGACTGGTATGATGATCGATATTGATCAATTTAAGCGGATCAATGATAACTACGGACATCCCTGCGGGGATATGGTCATTAAAGAATTTGGAAAGAAAATCACGAACAGCTTAAGGAAGTATGATTATGCAGGACGATACGGGGGTGAAGAATTTTTTGTGATATTTCCGAACACAACCGCTGAAATTGCACTTATGATAGCTGAGCGCTTCAGGAAAGAGATCGAAGAGACTACCATGACCTGCAGCAGCGGTTCTTTCAATTTTACAGTGTCCATAGGTATCGGACAATTCAGACAGGGAGAATCCCCGCTAAAATGGATAGCCCGGACCGATAGTGCCATGTACAGGGCGAAGCAGAACGGTAGAAATCAGGTTTCCGCAGAGTAAATTAACTCGTAGCCTGACGCTGATTATCACTTCTCCTATCATCTGATTGAAGGAACGAATATATGCTCTCCCGCTTAAAAATAAACTCCTATGCCCAACAAATTGCCCCATGAGGGACCGGGTTTCCAAAAGGCTGCAGAAATCCTACTTCGACTTCATGCGGAATTCCCGATGGATTTAATTGTACGCACTCCAGAAAAAATAATAAAGCGGATAGAAATGAATGATTTCTTCATTCGAGAAGTCATGGAGAAAGGACTAATACTCTATGATGCCGATCACGCTTGAATGGGTTGAAAAGGCTGAGGGTGACTAGGCCAGTGCACAGAGAGAATTACGAGCACGAAAATCTCCTGCGGTTGTGTTTAGATACCCTGGCAATTCTCGACCAAAGAAATTGCGAAAACTGCCGTTCATAACTGCATGAGAGTACGGCAACAGCTTCGGTAATCTTTAATACTGCTCCCGCAGAATGAAGGTTGACCAAACATTTCTAAACATATACCCACGGAAAGTTACACTGCAGCTAAGAAATGGAAAATCGATATGGACAATACTATATACCAGGGCAAAGTGGAAGACTGGTGCAGGCAATTATGTTGTCAAGGAAATAGTGAATTAAATTTATGCAGGTCTTCGGTCTCAACTAAATATTAAAATCACACACCATTCCCTCCCAAAAAGATAGACTTTCGTTAATTTCCTATTATTACACAAATAATAAATTTCTGTGGTAATAGTAAAGTTCACAACATAATCTTTCATAATGTACAATTAATCCACCCACCATCTTTATAGTTGCTTTCACTAAATCTCTGGTGTCAAATCCTTTGCTTTTCAGGTGACCCTCTCTAGCCATAGCAAAAATCTCTATCAGCTTATCTCTTAACATCCAGAATGCAAGATCTACAAAATGGGTCATCAAAAACCACTCAGGTCCAGTTCTATTGGCCCATTTCATATTCTATTCCAGCAAGGAAATAGTATCGGAATTAACAAAATTACCACAAACAGGTGTGCCTATCTTTACAGATTCAATTGCATCACGGCCGGCAGAAAAAGCAGGATACCATCTATTATGATAGTTTACCATCAGCTTTCCCCCGCCTGAATCCCTGACTTCAATAATTTCCCTGCACTCAGCCGTAGTCATAGCAATTGTTTTTTCTAAAAGTACATGCTTATATGCCTTGAGCGCTGCAACAGCATATTCTGTATGGTTAAGATCTGGGGTTGCAATGGAGAAGATGGACTGTCTGTGACAAAGATAATTGAGTGTATTTTAGAATTAATTAAGAGTGGAAAATCTGTAAAGTTAGATGGAGGGAGAAAATGAAAGTCACAGTATTGGAGAACGTAAAAAAACTTAAGCGGCAAAGATATCTCGAAGTCTGTGCTCAAACCCAAAGAGATTCTTGTAAAGGTTGCTGTCGGCGGTATCTGCGGTATCTGCGGTACAGATGTTCAGAATGAAAAACTTTAGCGAATTGAGTTTTTCAATAACTTTATCCACATTTTCTTATAGGCAAGCCTATTATTCATAAAAAGGTCTCCTGTAAAAAAACATAAAACCAGTATCAAATGTTAATCGTTTCTTACTAAAACATAGAAAATATCATCATCCCTCTTTTTAATTATCCCTTGCTCAATATTATCAAGTGTTACTTCATAACTGATCAGTGCTCTAAGATTTATTCTTCCGGAGGCTATCATTTCTAATGCTTTACCAAAGGTAAGAGGGTTGCAATATGTTCCCTGTATTAAGATTTCCCTTTCAAGAATTTTGAAGGGATTTAATTTTATTTCAGATTCTAGAGGATATGTTGCAAATATATTTACTCTTGCCCCCTTTGCAGCTGCTTCAATGATGTTTTCCAATGCACACGGAACACCTGCCGTATCAATAATTACATCTACACCTCTTCCCCCAGAAATTTCTATAATCTTATTCGCTGCATTATTGCCTTGAGATAGAATGCAGTAATCTGCTCCCTGTTCTTTTGCCTTTTGGAGTTTTTTTTCAGATATATCTACGGCAATTATTTTTGATGCACCTCTGTTTTTTATCAGTTGAATAAATAGATTTCCTACAAGGCCTGCCCCGAGTATTGTCACCGTATCTCCTATCTCAACCCTGCTTTCTTCCACACTGTGGAGCACACAGGATGTATGCTCTATAAACGGTGCATAATCAAAAGGCAAGTTGTCCGGAAGCCGATAAATGTTACTCTCCGGAACTGCAAAATATTCAGCAAAAGTCCCGTTCCTATGGACTCCATATCCCTGGAGGTTTTCACAATGCAGTGTTCTGCCCCTTTTACAATAATAGCAGTGCCCGCAATGAAGGTTCGGATCAAAGCCAACCCGCATACCTGCTGCTACATCTTCAACATCATTACCGATTTCCTTAACAATTCCTGCTGCTTGAAACCCTGCAATAATATTATCTCTGGCAATATACCCTCCCTCATATATTTGGGGTTCAATGCCGGATATACCGGCAATTTTCATCTCCACTAGAACCTCATTCGGAGCTATGTCTGGGATTGGAACTTCTTCGATTCTTAAGTCCCTTTTCCCATGCAATACAGCTGCCTTCATTGTCCGTTTTTTCATTGTAGAGGAGCCTAGAGAAAATGTCTTGTGTATACTTTTGTATACACTTTTGTTATTAAAAAGGTTTGATTATGGAGAATTATCTTATAGGTTTAGAGCTTCATTTGCCAAAATGAGAATTGCTGAGGTATAATATATAGCGCTGCTGTATTTTCTTTAGGCGAGAATCTCCAGTGCTTGCTTCAGTTTTTCTTATATAAACTGCCGTCTGGAGCGTGCTACTACATGCTCACCGGGGTTCCACTCGGAATACCAGTAGCCGATTCTGCCGTCCGAGTTGTGCGAGAGGAGCAGATACTCCCAGGCCTTTTCCACTGCCTCCGAGCTCGGGTAGGCCTGTTCCGCTTTAAGGAGTTTTTCTCTGACCTGAAGGGTAAGCTCCCAGATGGGTTTTGCCTGTCCTTGAGTAAATGTCTCAATCTTAGTATTTCCCAGGTATTCCTCCAATGTGACCTTCCTCCGGGGTGGATTTTTCTTTATGAACTGTTCCAGAGTAACAAAGCGTACGCCGGGAAGTCCGGTGAGCCTTTTTAGGAACTCTTCAAATACCTCTTCAGTTTCAGTAAAACCGCTGTTAAAGCGGTCGATAAAGATAGTTTCAGCATCTCTTTTAAAGAGGAGAAGAGCATCAGGATTTGCTCCGGCAAATTTTCTTGCTCCATCGATAACTGTTTCTACCGGAAGCTCACCCTTCATCAGGAGTTTGAAAAATCTCTGGGGCGTTTCCGGAAGCTGGTACACAGCAGGGACGACGGTCAGGGCCGTATGGTTGCTGACTGCAGTGTATGAAAAGTAAAGTTCTCTCTCTGCTGCATGGGGAAGTGACCTTTTGAGCAGGTTTGCCAGGACAACCACCCACTTTATTCCCTCCTGATGGAGGATATTCATCATCTCCCTGCCGTAGGCAAACTCAGGGGGAAGGAATCCTTCCGGCTTAATTCCGAACACCTCCTGATCGATCTCAAGTCCCTTCTGAATCTGTTTTTCAAACTCCCTGGGCTTCAGCAGCTGGGGGATGGGATGGGTATAGGTATAGGTTCCCAGTTCAAAACTCTTTCCAATCTGTTTCTTTATGGTGTCGATCAGACCGGGATCAATCTCCAGGATTCTACGGGTGGTAAAGCCGGATAGAAACAGATCGGCTTTGACCCCATAACGCATTAGGTGATTGATCAGAGGAACATACCCTTCTTTTACTATGACCTCCTCTTCACCAACCTCAATCTCTCATCTCTGGATATTGAAGTTAAAGGCAAAGGCCACATTGATCATGTCAGCACTATAGCATGGTTCTTAGGATACAGGAAAGATTCTTTTGCACGCTTTAAAAGGAATGGACGATGGTATCCATCCTCTGAGGCGGTTGGACATACACGCGATAAGATGGAGTCTCAACTCCATTTATTACGGCTTGACATCCATGTATATATTATATAAATTAATGTAGAATATAAATTCAAAGGATGTCCATTATGGCATTAAGTATACGTAATCAAAGAGCGGAATTACTTGCCAGAAAACTTGCAGAGGAATGTGGTGAAACAATCACACAGGTAATCATTGAAGCGCTGGAAGAAAAGCTGGAACGAATCAATGGGAAAAAAACGGTAGACAGTGTGTATGAAAGGATAATGGATATCTCTTTAAGATGCCATAACCTGCCCGATATTGATACCAGAGCCGCGGATGAAATACTTGGATATAATGAGCAGGGAATAATCAATAATGGTAATTGACGCTTCAGCCATTCTGGCTATTCTGTTAGGGGAACGTGAAGCGGAACTTTATGCTAAAGCCATTGCTGATGACCCCAAAAGGCTGATGAGCGCTTTTTCTGCCCTGGAAACAGGAATTGTAATAGAGGTCAGGAAAGGTGAAGCGGGAGGAAGGGAATGGGACATTCTATTATACAGAACGTCGATCGACATAATTCCCCTTACACCTGATCAATACACATTGGCAAGGGAAGCCTGGAGAAAGTACGGGAAAGGGAGGCATCCCGCCGGACTGAACATCGGCGACTGCTGTTCTTATGCTCTTGCAAAATATTCAGGGCAACCATTGCTCTTTAAAGGGAATGATTTTAACAGAACCGATTTAAAGACTTTATCCTTTGACGGATAAAGGCGCTGCCTTAACGGAATGGAAATAAGTATTTTGTATAAGCCCGGATCAGAGAAGCTGCAGGAAAGATAGTCTGGACATCACATATCCTAGTACCCTGTATCATAAATTCTGTCATTTAGATTGGCAAGACAATATTTTATAGAAATCCTTGTTATTAATCCACTAATATGTTAAAATGGTAGTGGAAAACCTGGACATAGCCATGTATAGGCGTATTTCAGCCATTATACGCTAACACTTTGTGTTTGGAAGTATTTAGGTGGATTAAATACAAGGAGAACCCAAAATGATAGACTGCCAGACAATCCCATTCTCTCAGAAATTACAACAACAGAGGATGACCCAAGCGCAAAACATCTTGGGAAGTCGAGTAGTCAAACACATCATCTGTTTCGTCCTGTATCTATTCGGAGTCGATCGAAAGTCGATTTCTGATTTGTTGAGCAACCCTCCAGGAACAATTAGATCAATCATTCGAGCCATTCTCCATGATGGTCTTCCGGCTTTAGAAGACAGGCGAAGGAGCTCATCAACGTTTCTTTCACCTCTCAAAAAAAGCTTTAAAATCACTATTCGAACAGAAGGGCAATCAGTCATTGTTGATTTTGGTGCTGCCGGAGAGCTTAAGATACCACGTCAGAATACCCTGCAAATTAGAGTTATCCTTCTGACGTTGCTTGATAATAACCTAATAAGCACGCGGGAAGTCTCTGAGGCTCTCGGTTTTTCGACGGTTCATACTTTGAAACTGTCTCAAAAATTACATACTGATGATATTTCGGCCTTGATCGATAAGCGGAAGGGGCAGATGCAGGAGTATCGCTTTACTCCGGAGGTTAAGGCCGAACTCATTCAGCAGTTTGTTTTGGATATTGTTTCAAGCGGTAAATCTTCTGGGAAGCTATTAGCGGAGCATTTGCAGGAACGAAGTGAATTGACTCTATCTGAGAGAAGTATTCGCGATCATATAAGAAAACTGGGTTTATCGAGAATCAAGAGATCACTCCCACATCTTTTGTCAACGCTAAAAAAAAACTGAATGAACTCATTCTGACTATGAGAAAAGAATCACAAATTTTCTATGATCTTTCACGCAGTGCAGTACACAAAGGGCAAAGCAACCGGATTCACCAGCGTATGGAAATGACTATTCTTCACCGCTGCAACATCTCTTTCCCTCAAATAGCATGGTTCTGTGGCTGTCATTTACGAACAGTTAAAAGATGGATTATATGGATTATACGGATAGAATTGGGTGAACCCATCAGTGATCTTCCTCGTAGTGGCCACCCTCCAGTTTTTACTCAAGATATTTGCCTCAGAACCATTGCATTCTACTGCCAGACCTCTTCTCTACCAGGTTGTAGTAAATGGTCACTTCGATGGGCTTCAGAGTATTTCGAGAAGCATCCGGAACTGATTGGCTGCACCATGTGTCATTCAACTATTGGGCGTATTCTGAAAATGCATGCCTTACTTCCTCATCTGAGGAAATATTTCTTGCAAATCACTGACCCAGAGTTCTTCCCGAAAATGGAACATATTATCGAGCTTTACCTTAACCCACCGGAGCATCTGTTTTGTTTTTATGAGTGTACCGGTATTCAAGCCATTCAACGTTTGGCGCCGGATTTCCCGGTAAGTGCAGGAAGCACTTTTAGCAGGGAGTTTCAATATAAACGAAACGGTACAACCGATCTCATAGCCTTTCTCAGGCCTAAGAATGGAAAGGTTTTTGCCAAATGTACTGATAACCATAAAGCGAAAACACTTGTCACTGTTTTTACTGAACACGTTAACAGGCAACCAAAAGATGCCGATCTCCATTACATCTGTGATAATTACCGTACCCATTTCAATGATGAGTTCTGTGAAGCTGTAGCAAAATTAAGTGGCATTACATATACCCCATTAAAGACCGGGAAGGAACGCCGCCAGTGGCTTCAGTCAGGCAATAAGCGAATCACCATACATTTCCTGCCTTTTCATGGTTCCTGGCTGAATATGATTGAGATATGGTTTGCTCTACTTGCAGATAAATGCTTAAAAAATGGATGGTTTGAATCAGTAGGGGTCCCTGATCCAAGCCATAATTGAGTTTATAGAAACCTGGGATAAATACTTCGCCCACCCCTTCACCTGGACATACCGCGGCCAAGGGTTACATGGAAAAGTAGTTCGTCGTTTCATGAGGTTGTTGCAAATAGAAAGCCCGCAGATGGAGATAGGCTTTTTAACAAAACAGTTATTGTTGATGGGGAATAAAGCTTAAGAACTACTGGACTAAAGTTAACAAAAAAGAATGGCAACAACTGCTTGATTTAACCATCCAAAAAGAAATTTATCTTAGCCGGCTGATCGCCAGTGGCAGTAAAGAAAAGAAGAGGATGAAAGCTGAGCAAGCGTTAGAAATATTGACTCAAATACTGTACAATAATCTTGTTAGCCAAGTATCGCAGCCTAAATCGGCATAATGTGGAAAGAAGATAGTCGTTATCCCAGCCCGCTTTCTTCCGTTTGGCACTGGTGCCGATCTTGGACAGCTTGTCGTTCTTCAGGAGGTTTTGGGCGATGTGCCGCAGCATCCCGAAGTTCTCGACGGCGTGGCCTTTGCGTATCCTGCTTTCGTCTTCCCGGAATGCGATGTCCAGCACCCAGTGCAGTGAGTTTTCGATTCCCCAGTGTTGTCTAACTGCATTACCAAACTGCTCGGCGTTGCAGCCAAGACTGCTGATGAAGTGCCGCGTTTCTACCGTTTTTTCCCCGTCTACGATCCGGTGGGATCTCACCATGCCAATCGTCCTCAGGCCTGCCCACTGATGCCTCTGCTCCAGCCAATCCAGATCAGAGACAGTCCAGTATTCCCGGGTCTCAATACGGCCATGATCTTTGTCGAATGTTTTGTAGTAGTCATAGTCGGTGTCCCTGAAATCGTGCTCTTCCGCGTCTTCGAAAAACAGCTTTACATCTTCCTGAAGGGTACCCTGATTGCCTTTCAACGCAAGGACACAGTAGGCTCCTTTGGCCTGAATCATCTCCGCGATCGCTCTCTGACATCCCATGGCATCGATCGTGATGATGCAGTTCTGTATCTCCAGCACGGACAGGAGTCCGGGTATTGCCGTAATCTCGTTCGATTTCTCATCGACTTTCACCTGCCCAAGGACGATCCTGTTCTCACTCGCCCACGCACTCACCACATGAATGGCCGACTTGCCATTCGTTCTGTCAAAGGAATGACGGGCCGTTTTCCCGTCCAGTGCTATCACTTCGCCACTGATTGCCTTCGCTATCGTTCGTATCCACCTAAGAAAACACTCCTTGAACTGCTGCGGATCGATCACAGAAAATACACGCCCAAAGGTGTCATGTGATGCTATGCCGTGGGGCAGTTCCAGGAATCCTTTCAGCCACTCGTGTTTTATCTTCCCATATTCCTCAACCTCGACAAACGTGTCCGCACCGGCGATGACCGCAGCTACCGCGATGAATAGGATATCCACCAGCTTATGTCGCTTGGTTCGATCCATACGCGGGTCTTGCATGTCAGCGAAATGATGCCAAAACGCACCTTCCTTTTCCATTTGCTATTCCCTCCCAAAAGAATGATCTGGGAGGAGCATTTCATAGACGAAGAATAAAATCTAGATGTATACAAAAGTATACACCCGCCATATTCGTCGCCTCTCAACCGGAATTTAGATGCGATTGCCCTACGGGGTGCGAAGGATATTTTTCAGAATGCTGAAGCTATAGCTAGTGAAATTTGCAAGGACCCAATTCCTGAAACTTATATCTCTGAAGAACGATCTTCTGAAGTCGATCGGGTTGTGGATGATATACTAAAAAGGGAGAAAATTGAACCTGCTTGGTTGAGTTATTGATTTCTAATTAGTATTGGGAAGTACAAATTACAATAAAGGAGATACTCGAATTAACTCTCCAACCTGCTCAAGAACCAGCCGTAGATTGCCTTATTGCGATTATACAGGGAAGCCGCTCTCTTCTTTTCAATGCCGAAGAAACTTAAAGTACGCAGGCAGGATATACCGTAAAAGATAAGCCTGTTTCCCGAGGGAATCAGTATAAAGTAGTTGACACTGTTATTCGGTTTAACCATGGGAAGGAAAAGAAAGCGCATGGTAGTGAGATTCCGGCTCTTCATCAGGATGTACTTGCCGTTGAAACGATACTCAGATTGATAGATATTTTCACCGAATGTCAGATCCTTCTGGAAGGTATAGATTTTCGCGTACGGCGGAATGGAATCAACCTCCGGGTCATGCACTCTAATTTTGGTAACTGGTGAGTCGATACAGTAGGATTCTGAAAAGAGAGTTCGCATCCGTTTCCTGCTGGCTGAGTAATATTCAATTCCCTCCATGGTACTGACTGAGAGTAATATATTGTATATGGTCACTAAGGCTTCATCAGTTTCTAAAGAGAGATTACTGTTCTCATATATGTTAAGTACTTCTACACTGATATTGGGATTCAACTCGGTTATTTCATCTTTAATCTCTTGTGTAATGTCAAGGCTCGGCATGAGAGTAACGGAGCCCCCTTCCCAGAATGTACGGGTCAGCTCTCCATTGTATATGAGCTCAGAAAGGAGTTTCTCTCCAAGAGCTTTTTCTGCAGCGGAATCCCCAAAGCATGGAGAAAAGGAAAATAGCAGTAGAAGTATCGTTGAAATACAGCGTTTACTCATGATAGGATGAATTTAGTATAAGGAAAACAGACTATCAAGTGCTTTAAGGCAATTTCTATGACAGGATCTATCGTATTTACAGGAGGCGGAACGGGCGGGCATATTTTCCCTGCCTTAGCAGTATTGGAAGAGCTTTCTAAGAACTGGCATGGAAGAATAGTATGGATCGGATCATTTTCAGGGATGGAGAAATCTATTTTAAAAAAGAGAAAAATTCCCTATTACGGCATTCCCACAGGCAAATTGAGGCGATATCTGTCCTTTCAGAACATTTCGGATATATTCAGAATATTTGGCGGTATCATGGTGTCATTCTTTATTTTTTTTAAAGAAAAACCATCATTAATATTTTCTAAGGGAGGTTACGTTACTGTTCCCCCTGTATTTGCCGCATCTGTTCTAGGAATACCTGTATTCACCCATGAATCGGATCTGGACCCGGGTCTGGCAACCAGAATAAACGCCCGTTTTGCTGAGAAGATATTAATTTCCTTTAATGAAACTGTTTCCTTTTTCAAGAAAAACATCCATCATAAAATTATACATACTGGAAATCCGATACGTACAGGACTTTTAAAAGGCGATCCCGATCTGGGAAGGAAAATTGTAGGATGCCCGGAGGATCTGCCTATGCTGTTAGTGCTTGGAGGCAGCCAGGGATCTGTATTTATAAACAGTTTAATCATTCAAGCCCTTGGGGAGCTGACTAAAACATGCTTTGTGGTTCACCAGATGGGCCCAATTAATTATAAGGATAACAGGCATGCGAAATATTTCGCTGCCCCTTTCTTTACAGAGGAACTGCCCCATCTAATGGCTGCGGCTGACTTAGTAGTTTGCCGTTCCGGGGCCAACACTCTCTGGGAACTTGCCGCCTTGGGCAAGCCGTCAATACTTATTCCACTCTCACAGGCGGCCAGCAGGGGAGATCAGATTAAGAATGCTGAGTTTTTTGCACAGAACAAGGCGGCGATTTTAATTTATGAGCAGGATGTAACGAGCAGAATGCTTCTCAAAAATGTAAGGGATCTTCTCGATAATAAAAACAGTCTTGAAAAGATGAGTGAGAGGGTTCAATCATTGAGTCTCCCTGATTCAGCCTCAAGAATTGCAGAATTACTCCGGAAAAGGAGCATGATACGGTAGAGATAAACTTTACCTTTATCGACGTTGTTTTAGCCCTGCTGATTCTGGCTGCCGCAATTCGCGGAGCTTTCAGGGGATTCATAACAGAGGTGGGGTCCATGGCAGCTATAATTTTAGGGATTGGAGGGGCCATCTTCTTTTCAAAATCTCTGTCCATATTAATCGAAAATTACTTTGGCGAATCGATCTGGAATCAGGTAATTTCTTTTTTAGTTCTCTTTTTGTTAATTTATATTACTGTAAAGCTTTTAGAGAGCTTAATTCATAATATTTTCATAAAACTAAGTCTGGAAAGACTTGATAAGGCGCTTGGATTTTTTTTAGGAATTGCTGAAGGTTTTTTGCTGGTCTGTATTATACTTATTATTCTGAACTGGCAGCCTTTTTTTGAGATAAATTATCTTTTGGAGGATAGTCTGTTTGCTAAAATCCTTTTTCCATTACTACCTTCCCCGGATCGAATTTTCAAATCACAGGTTTTTTTAAAAAATGCTTGATAATATAATCGGCCAGTGTAACACAGTCAGGATACTTAAAGAGGAACTTAAAGAGAAAAAGCTCCCCTCCGCAATCCTCTTTCACGGACCCCCATTTTCTGCCAAGCTGTCAACAGCTTTAGAGATTGCCAGGGTCTTAACCTGTGAAGAGGGACATGGAGATTGGTCATGCACATGCGCTTCTTGTAGAAGACAGAGAGTGCTTACGCACCCCTATACACTGCTTCTGGGTTCACATTATTTTGACATAGAGATTCTTGCGTCTTCAGATGTTTTACGCAGGACAAGAAAGCTTTCCGCTCAGTACCTTTTTATTAGAGCGGTCAGGAAGCTTACACGCAGATATGACCCGATTATCTGGGAAGGCAATGAATCAAAAGTAAGGGCTTTGCAGCCGATCATTTCCGAAGTTGAGGAGCGACTGGATCTCCTTTCTCCTGAATACTCTTCATCCCCTCTCCCGGAAGGGGATGAGCTTGAAAATGAGCTTGAAAGAATAGAGAGTCTCTGCGGCAAGCTCCAGAAACCGCTGAGTGCAGATAATATCCCCATAGACCATATACGGAGGGCGACCTACTGGATGCATATGTCCACATCCGCATCCACAGGAACAGGCGCCGGGGGGAGGCGGAAAATTATCATACTGGAAAATGCAGATAAGATGTATGATGCTTCAAGCAATTCACTGCTTAAAATCTTAGAGGAGCCTCCGCCCGAAGTCTATTTAATACTGATCACAACCCGGAAAGGTGCGATTATTCCCACTATACGCTCCAGGATACGACCATATACATTTGTAGAGCGGAGCTCAGTAGAAGCCAGGGAGGTTCTCAAACGGATTTTTCGTGAGGATATGGACGAATACAGCAGCTTACGGGAATATTTTTTATTCTGGAAGGACGTAAATCCCAAACAGCTTAAAACACTGGCCAGGAGATTTGTTGAGTCTATTGTAAAAGCCCGTACAGAGAAAGATGAAGAGGAAGCAGCCAATATCTTGAAGGAGATGGAACCGCTTTCCTCTCCCAAATTATCTAAGGAGATGCTGACCTTATTCTTTGAAGAACTTTTAATTCAACTTCGTATTCTGTTAAAAGAGGATGGTATCAGTACTGTTCAACTTGAACGATGGAACCACTACATCCGAGAGCATAATACATCTTTAAATCGGTTTAATCAGAATCCAAGCTTGGTTTTGGAATCCCTTTATTATAATATTAGAGCAATATCATGAGACGATTTCTTCAAAAGGCTTTAGACAAAATTGATAAGATGGACCGGGGTAGAATACATTCGCTTCTCTGCAACATTGCTTCAGAGATTGATCTGCTTGAAATGGTCTTAGATTCTATGACCGATGGAGTGGTGGTCACAAACCGGCAGCATCGGATTATTGTATTCAATAAGTCCTCAGAGAGAATGTTACCGTTCAATAAAGCAGAGCTCTCTGAAAAGATTGTTTGGGAGGTCATCAGGGACAGGGAAATTTCTCTCTTTTTCAAGGATAATCTAGAAAATCAGGACAGTGTGATTGATAAAGAATTTACACTGAACAATGGATTCCTAAAAACTCTCTCTCTGAGCATCATGCCCCTGGTGAGAGAGGGAAGGATTCAGGGAAATGTAATTCACATAGAGGATGTCACGGAGAAAAGGGCCAGAGAGGAAAGGCTTAGAAGAGCTGAAAGTCTGGCTGCTTTAACTACCCTTGCTGCGGGTGTTGCTCATGAGATTAAAAATCCCCTGGCTTCCATCGGCATACATCTGCAGTTGATAGAGAAGAAGATGGAGGGTAAAAGGAGGATTTATACCGATTATATTAATGATTTTATATCGATCATCAAAGAAGAAGTAGATCGGCTGAACCGGATCGTTGTTGATTTTCTGTTTGCAGTTCGACCTATAAATACCGTATTGGAGGAAGGTGATCTGAATCGCGTGGTCAGGGAACTACTGGAATTCTTAAAATTCGAGCTTGAAGAGGAAGGAATTGAAGTAGTGATTGATCTTCCGGATCATATTCCGAAGATCCGTCTTGATGAAAAATATATGAAGCAGGCGCTTTTGAATATTATCAAGAACGCGATTTCCGCCATGCCGGACGGGGGCACCTTAAGAATAGAAACTCTCTGCAGGGGCGGAGAACTGCACTTAAGAATCAGTGATACCGGAGTGGGGATCCAGGAAAAAAACATGGCTAAGATCTTTGAACCCTATTTTACAACCAAAGATTTCGGATCGGGATTAGGACTGACCTTAGTCTATAAAATTGTTAAAGAGCATATGGGTGATATTTCTGTTAGCTCCAAGCAGGAGAAAGGTACCACCTTTGATTTGAGCTTTCCGATACCTCAAAAAGAGAAGCGATTGATTGGCTATGAAGGGGAAGCGATGTGAAATACAACATAATAGTCGTGGACGATGAAAAGAATATTCGAGAGGGTCTGGGCAGATTTCTTGAAATGGACGGATATAAGGTATTCCTGGCCGCAGATGGAAAAGAGGCTTTAGATATAATCAACCGTGGGGATATCGATTTAGTATTAACGGATCTGAAAATGCCCAATCTCTCCGGCGAGGAGCTTTTAAAGCAGACTACGAGTAGCTATCCGGGTTTACCGGTAATTATTCTTACAGGTCACGGAACTATCGAAAATGCTGTTGCAGCTATGCGGGACGGAGCCTACGATTATCTGACAAAACCGGTCAATATGGATCGTTTACCTCTTCTAGTTAAACGGGCCCTTTCCAATAGAGAGCTCATGCTTCAACATAGAGCCCTTCAGGAAGAGCTCCAAAAGAAGAGCCAATTTTCCAACATAATCGGTAAAAGTGATCTCATGAAGAAAATCTTCGAAAAAGTCAAACAGGTTGCTCCTACCAAGGCTTCAGTGCTCATTACCGGCGAGAGCGGGGTGGGAAAAGAGATGATTGCCGATGCTCTGCACTATAATTCCCCCAGGAAGGGAAAACCTTTTATTAAAGTACACTGCGCAGCCCTTACCGAAACTCTGCTGGAGAGTGAACTGTTCGGTCACGAAAGAGGCGCCTTTACCGGCGCTTTTGCAAGGAAGAGGGGCCGATTCGAGCTAGCCCATACGGGCACCATATTTTTAGATGAGATTGGTGATATCAGTCAGAGCCTTCAAATTAAGCTTTTAAGGGTTCTTCAGGATAAAACATTCGAGAGAGTAGGAGGGGAGGATACCCTTGAAGTGGATGTCCGTGTGATTGCAGCTACAAATAGAGATTTAAAAGAAGAGATTAGTAATGGCAATTTCAGAGAGGATCTCTATTACCGTTTAAACGTGATAAATATCCACATCCCCCCCCTGCGGGCACGTACGGACGATATCCCCCTTTTAGTTGCAGCCTTTTTAAAAGAAACTTCAGTGGAGAATGATAAGAACATTGAGGGAATTGATCCCAAAGCCCGGATGACCCTGTACAATTACTCCTGGCCGGGAAATGTCAGGGAACTGCGCAACTGCATTGAGAGTGCCGTGGTTATGGCGAAAGGGAGCATTATTACACTTGATGATCTTCCTCCGGATATACGTACTGACTCCGAGGCTAATTACATCAAGTTATCCACGGGTATCAGGCTTGCCGAAGGGGAGAAGGAAATTATTCGCTCCACCTTGAATCAGCAGAAGGGCAATAAAACAAAAACCGCTGAGATTCTGGGTATAGGCAGAAAAACCCTGCATAGAAAGATCAGTGAGTATGGACTTAAGGAAAGTCTATTATAAGCAGACTCATGTAAGTGACGGAACGAGGGTTTAGCTTCCTCGTTTACGCTTATCTATAGAAGGATGAGTATTTACGCTCTCATTATTAAATGGTTGAGTCCTGGACAGGCGTTTTTTTAATCCCAGGTAGCTCAAAGCCCAGTAACCAACCAGGCTCCCAACCCATACGACTAAAACTAAATAGACATTCATTTCCTTAGGCAGGATAACGGAGGTTATAGATACAATTCCCAGGTAGAGGCAGATACCGTAGAGCACGCTCAAAATCTGCCGTTCACTTAAGCCGATATCAAGAAGCTTATGATGAATATGCTGTTTGTCAGGTGAAATAATTGGCCGTTTTTGTTTCAACCTGCGAATAATAGCCGCTGCGGTATCAATAATGGGAATCATGAGGAGTGTGATGGGAACTATCAATGTTCCAAAGGCAGAGGCCTTAGAAATTCCCATCAAAGGTAGTACAGCAAGAGTAAAACCCAAAAACAGGCTTCCCGAATCTCCCATAAAGATTTTAGCCGGCGGGAAGTTAAAGAATAGGAAACCTATTACAGAACCAAAGAGGGCAAATGCAAAAATTGCAGTATTCGGAACACCCTGAATGAGTGCAATAACGCCCATAGAAAAGGCTGCAAACGCACAGATCCCGCCTGCCAATCCATCCATACCGTCAATCAGATTTACGGCATTGCTGATGCCGACTATCCATATTATGGTAACCGGGTAAGCCAGGATGCCCAGTGGGATTGAGCCGATATATGGTATGGTGATGGAACTAATCAAATAGCCGCCTGCGGTCACAATGGCTGCGGAGGCTAATTGCAAAAAGAATTTTAAGAGCGCCTTCAGATTTTTAAAGTCGTCGTATAAACCGAACAGATGAATAAGCATCATACCGAGAAGAGCCATAATAATACTGAAATTGAATGGCGGAGCAGATTTACCACGGGCTAATAAGAGGAATAGAATGGGAGTCAGAATAGATGCTGCTACAAATGAAATAAAGAGTCCGGAACCACCCAGCCGGGGAATCAGCCCGGTATGGATTTTTCTTCTATCAGGAAGATCGTACCATTTGAATCTATGTGATAATCTGATAATAATTGGAATTAATACAATATTGATTAAACACGCAATTACTGCTGCTGATCCTGCTGCTAAAACGGTCATCTATATTAAGTATAGCACCTTTTATTTATATTTTAAAGAAGGTATATGAAAAGGATCATCATGTCAATGTGGGCGGCCGGCATAGTATTTCCTGTCGAAATCTTTTATTCTTTGAAAAGATTCATTTATTTTCTGGGTAATTTGAGTAGCTAGCTGTTGTTTTTTAGGATCTGAAGCAAAATGGTCCGGGTGATAGTGCTTCAGAAGATTTTTATAGGAGCTCTTCACTTCTTCAAAAGGAGTGCCGGGCGGTACCTCCAGATTAATGTAATCTTGTTTCAATCTTTGATCAAACCCAGGCGGCGGGGTCCATGTTTGTCTATTATGGCCGAACCACCTCCTCTGCGTGGTCTGACCGGTTTTTAAATAATCATCCAGTTCTTCCCAGGCTTCCTGAAAATCAGGATCATAATTTTGAGAGTCCGTATTGAAAAATGAGCGCAAAAGCTCGGCTAAACGATCAAATAACCTATCCACATTATACTCTTGGGTGAGAGTTTATTGTAATATTCTTAAAACCGCAAGGTCTTTAAGCGCCTGGCTGCTAGTAGAGTTTCTTTCATTGAAGGCACTAAAGCGAATCGGACATAGCCTTCTCCGGGATTATCTCCTTTTTCGGTTGCCTGAGATATCCAGGCTCCAGGCGTTGTAACGAGAGCAGTTTTTTCATCTAAAAGCAGAGTGGCAAATTCCAGGGAGTTCATTCCCCGGGGAACCTTCTGCCAGATGTAAAGTGTGGATGCCGGTGTGCAGTCCTGGAGACCGGTTTTAACTAAGGCCTCACACAGGATATCCCGCTTCTCCCTGTATTCGGAACGGAAATGCTCTACATGATTTTCATCTGATAAAGCGGAGATAGCGCCGTCCTGAATAAAAGTGGGTGTGCCTGAGTCGATATTCGTTTTCACCTTCCTGAAATTAGCAATAAGCTCCGGGTCTCCCATTACCCATCCTATGCGGTAACAGGTCATGGCTGAGCGCTTAGAAAGTGAGTTAAAAACTAAGATACCGTCTTTAGCAATATTTAAAATAGAGATGGGAGGAATATCTGTAAAATATATTTCAGAGTAGGCTTCATCCGAGGCAATGATGATACCGTACTTTCTGGCGAAGGAGATTGCCTGGTTATAAAACTTCTCTCCGGCTACAGCTCCCGTAGGTGAATTGGGATAGTTAAGCCAGAGGAGTTTTGCTTTTTTTGCAATGTCTTCAGGAATTCCTGAGAAATCAATAAGAAAACCATTCGATTCATTTAAAGCCAATTGATAGGGAATTCCTTCGGCAAAAAGGGTCCCCCTGGAATAGGGTGGATATCCGGGGGAGGGGCAGAGTACGTAGTCTCCGGGATCTATCACACCTTCATGTAAGTTAAAAACTGCTTCCTTGGATCCGATAGTTGTTGAGATCTCTGTTTGCGGATCTAAATCTATCCCAAAACGCCTGGCCGCCCATGAAGCGACGGCCTGACGGAATTCCAGTAAGCCGATATAACTTGGATAGCCGCTTCCCTTTCTTGCTTCCAGACCCTGGGCCGTGGCCTTTCGAATTATCTCCGGGGTTGGTTGAGTTGGGTCTCCCACTCCAAAATCGATCGGAGTTATTCCCCTGGCCTTTAGCTCCTCTACTCTTTTATTCACATCTTCAAAGGCGTATGAACCGATAGACTGAAGCCTCCCGGAAGCCTTGATCTTCATGTTTCTTCCTCGAATCCCTCTTCATAGTAGTAAGTACCTGTAAATACATAATCGGCAGGTCCGGTTACATAGAGGCAGTTATCTTCGTCCGACCAATGAATGAAGAGGTTGCCTACCTCAAGATGCACAAGGACCTGCCGATCAGCAAGGCCGTTAACAACGGAGGCTACAACTGAGGCGCAGGCTCCGGTTTCGGAGGCGGGGTTTTCTCCGGAATCCATTTCCCATACTCGTAAACTCAGTTCCTCCCGGCTTATAACCCTGACCATATCGATGGTTGTGTCTTTAGCAAAACCGGATGAATTTTTTAATTTTCTTAAAAAATCGTTATGTTCATAGCCCGGAGGAAAGAATACAGCATGGGGACATCCCAAATAGACAGGTGTATAATTATAAACCCTGTCATCAATACTGATTGAGCGAGTAAATTCTTCATCGGAGCGTTCCTTAAGCTGGGTTTTATGGTCCCAGTACTGGGGCGGGCTGCTGCATATAATGATATTTCTGCTGTCAATAACATCCAGATCATATATTTTTTGAGGTGTCTCAATTGCAAAGCAGTCTCCATGCACTAATCCGGCATCAAAGGCATATCTCCCGGCACACCGAAGAGCAAAAAGAGATGAAACAGCCGCAGAACCATCAGGATCGAGGCAGGTCAGTTTGAGTTTCCTTTCTGTACCGGTCTGTATAAGAGCCAAACCCTCAGCCCCCACACCAAAGCGCCTGCTGGTAATTTGAACAGCCAGATCCGTTAGAGGCGCATTATTAAGATCCGGATATTTTAGGGTATCCAGCAAAATATAATCCTGCCCACAGCTCTGCATTTTAAAAAATTCAATTTCCATTTATTTACTTTTAATTTTATTTCTAAATGTAACCCTTTTTAACCACTGTTTCAGCGTTCAATATAGCGGCTCCGGCAGCTCCTCGTACAGTGTTATGTCCCATAATAACCATTTTAATATCAAGTACAGGACACTCCCGAACTCTGCCGATAACTGTTGACATACCCCTGTTAAGCCAGACATCCCTGGCCGGTTGGGGACGGTCCTGATTATCGATAAGGAGCAGGGGCAGCTCCGGCGCTGAAGGCAAATCCAATTCCTGAGGCAGTCCTTTGAATTCTCTTAAAGCCTTTCGAATATTTTCCAAACTAACCTTATTTTTCAACTTGATGGAGAGCGTCTCAGTATGTCCGTCAAACACAGGTACGCGATTACACTGAGCGCTGATAGTAATGGGAGCGGGCACAATATGATCATCAGCCAGTTCTCCCAGGATCTTTTGGGGCTCCGACTCCATCTTCTCCTCTTCTCCGTCGATAAAAGGAATAACATTACCCAAGATATCCATTGAGGGAACGCCCGGGTAGCCTGCTCCGGAAATTGCCTGCATGGTTGTGACCTGCACCGCTTCGATACCGAACTCCCGATAGATGGGCGCCATGGCCATGGTCAGGAACATTGTTGAGCAGTTGGAGTTGGTAATAATGCCTCCTCTGTACTTCTGTTTTTTAATAATATCCAGGTGATCATGATTAATCTCCGGAATGATTATTGGGACATCCGGATCTATGCGGTGATTTTTAGAGTTGCTAATTACCAGGTGTCCCTTATGTGCATAAGCCTCTTCAACAGGGCCTGCAACTGAAGAATCGAGGCCTGAAAATAGGATATGGGCTTTTAAATCCTGATCAGTATTTTTCACAATTAATTTGCCTATATTTTCAGGAATGGGAATATCCTGTTTCCATTTACAGGCATCCACGTATGACTTCCCTGCGGACCTGGGAGATGCCACTACTTCTCTTATTTCGAAGAAGGGATGTCCCTGGAGCAGAACAATAAATTTCTGCCCCACCGTTCCTGTAGCACCGAGTACGGCAACAGAGATCTTTTCCATAGTATGGCCTCCATAGGAAATGATGTTTATCAGGATCTAAGATACTTAAGGAGGAGTTGTAATCTTCTTCCTTGGATAGGAGAACAATAGCGCTCCACCACAAGGTGACAGTCCCAGGGATTTAGCCCCGGCGACCAGGCTTCAACATGTAGGGCTGTAGAATCCTTCGGCGGCAATTCCCTTTTAACGTACTCTCACCGGAACCCTACTTCCTGAGTACGCTACTGATGATTGCCGCGCCTCTATTGATCCATGATGATCCAAATACATATCATATGAGCTTTTAGTTGTCAAGCGGCTTTATACGCTCAGGATTGATATTGAACTTACCCGGCTCTAAGTGACATAATATGTCTGGAACATAAATAATGAGAATAGTTATTCTGGGAGCCGGTGCCGTAGGCGGACTTCTAGGCGGGCTTTTAGCGTATATAGGCGGTGAGGTTTATTTCAGCGGAAATCAGGAAGCACTGGATTATATGAAAAAGCAAGGGCTTAGAATCCGATTGCCCCATCAGTATGTAAAACTTGAACCTTCAAGAATTGCCACCATAAGCAGAGGAGGAGGCAGCTTCATGAAATTCGACCGTGAGCCTGTTGATTTTATTTTTATCACAGTAAGGCGATATCATTTAAAGGACTTAAGCCTTGATTTCCAGGTTGGACGGGTATTGAAACCTCAAGGCAAAATTCTTTTTTTCAATTGCCATTATGATGATATCAGGAGAGTTTCACCTGAACCGGAGCGATCTCTTCTCTGTTTGTCCCTGCTCACAGCGGTTATGCTTCAGCCTGGTGATGTTGAACTGGCTTCCCCTCGGTCTGTATTGATTTATCAGAGAGATAAGAATGTCAAGAAAGTGATGTCCGGCCTGAAAGGATTGGGAATCGATCTGCAGGAGGTAGACGATATTGAACCCTATGCCAACTCCTTTTTTCTCTGGCAGCTCCTCTTCCTGCCGGTTGCCATGTGCTATACCACATATGCGAATTTTTTATCATACTCCGAGGGAAGGGAAATAGCTTATCGAGTGCTGAAAGAAGGCCTTGATATTTTTACCCGCATGGGCCGACCATTAAAGAAGCTTACTCTCATGGATCCCCAGGATCTACTAAAGAAAATAGAAAAGGGAGGTCAGGAGTTTACTTCTGTGCGCTGTAAGCCGGATAGAGCCTATAACAGTCTATTGCAGTCAATGATTACCGGCAAAATGACAGAAACACGGGAGTTGAACGGTAAACTCATAAAAATGGCCGCAGAAGCGGGAGTGGATCCTCTATGGAACTGGAAGCTGACCCAGAAACAAATTCGTGTACTGAGGGTAGGGTATTATAAAAACCCAGCTGAACTCTATAAATCGATTAAATAGCGCGGCCTTGGGCTGCATCCAGAGGAGCTTTTAATATGGAAAGAGGTTTTACAGAAAGAGTCCGGAGGGCTGTGAAGTCGATTGAACGTCTAAAAACAGATCGGCCGGAAATTGGACTGATTTTAGGTTCGGGGCTCGGTGCATTCGCAGAAAAAGCGGAGGGTAGGGAAATCCCCTACAGTCAGATCACAGGATTCCCTAAGACTACCGTGCCCGGACATAAAGGGGCTTTAAAGATCGGTAAAAATATAGCAATACTCGTAGGGCGTTTTCACTACTATGAAGGCTACAGCATGGATGATGTGGTATTACCCATTTTTCTGCTTTATAATATGGGGGTCAGAACTCTTATTATCACTAATGCAGCGGGTGGAGTGAATAGAAAATATTCACCTGGAGATTTGGTCATTATCAAGGATCATATAAATCTCATGGGCGCCAATCCGCTGAGGGGACCGGATGCACCCGAGCCTGGCACAAGATTTCCGGATATGAGTGAAGCTTATACTAAATCGTTAAGGGATCTGGCCAGGAAAGCGGGCGGGGAGCAATCGGATGAGGGGGTCTACGCCGGATTCATCGGGCCTTCCTACGAAACCCCGGCTGAGGTTCGCATGGCTGAAATCCTCGGTGCGGATCTTGTAGGCATGTCGACTGTACCGGAAGTTATTGCCGCTAATTTTCTGGGAATGAAAGTCTTGGGGATTTCCTGTGTAACAAATATGGCTGCCGGCATTCTGGATGCTCCCCTAAGCCATAAAGAGGTAATGGAAACAGCTATGCGTGTTCAACCGGTTTTCACCCGGTTAATAAGCAATATAGTAGATCTTTTAGATGAATGTAAAGGAAAGAATTAATCCCGGGGCTGCAGAAGCTATAAGGCAATCCATACGCGAGGCATCGGGAAATGAAGTCCTCTCTGTCGGAAGCCTGGATAAAAATCAAAGAGTCGCCCGGATTACCACAGCAGCGCGAGGGCACTCCGGAGCTGTTGCCGCATTAGAGCCCTTTATGAACAAGGGGGATGTGGTTATTCATAACCATCCTTCAGGTAATCTCACCCCCAGTCAAGCGGATTTACAGATTGCCGCCCGTATGGGCAATCATGGAATTGGCTTTTATATTGTAGACAATGCTGTGCAGCAGATATATGTAGTTGCAGAGCCCATAGAAATTAAGGAAATTATTCCGTTAGATGCGATATATTTAAAATCTTTTTTAGAGACCGGCGGACGATTAAGCCTGCAGTATTCCGGCTTTGAAGAGAGGGACTCTCAAGGGAGGATGCTTGAGTTTATCTGCGAAGGATTCAACAGCAGCAGCATCCGAATTGCCGAAGCAGGGACAGGAGTGGGGAAATCATTAGCTTACCTGATCCCGGCTGTTGACTGGATCTTAAAGAATGAAGAGAGGATTGTAGTAACTACAGCCACTATTAATCTGCAGCAGCAATTAATTGAAAAAGATATTCCTTTAGTTAAAAAGCTCTTTAACAAGGATCCGGGCGCTTATTTAGTAAAGGGAAGGGGGAACTACCTCTGTATTAACCGGTTGACAGAGGCCTTGGAGGAGTATTCCCTGTTTGAGGAGGAAGCTGCAAATATTAAGTCCATCGGCAAGTGGGCAGAGACTACAAAAACCGGCAGCATAAGCGACCTCTCCTTCTATCCATCAGAAGATATATGGTACAGAGTTTGTTCAGAAGCAGATGCCTGTCATGGGCTGCGCTGCCGGAACAGGGAAAGATGTTTCGTTCTTAAAGCAAGAAAGGAAGCTGCCTCTGCGCGCCTGCTGGTAGCGAATCATCATCTCCTCTTCTCAGACCTGTCCATGCGTTTAGCAGGTTCCGGGTTTGACAGCATAGCCGTGCTTCCCCCCTTCAAGCACATTATATTCGATGAAGCGCATAGCATCGAGAAAAGCGCCACTTCATTTTTCTCAAACGTTTTCAGCCGCTATAGCATTGCCAAGTATGTTTCCAGACTTTACCGAAACACCAGGAGCCGTAAAAAGACTAGAAGCGCCGGTCTTCTTTTAGGTCTTGAAAAAATGATTGGAAAGAATGATATCATTAAGAAAATCAGGGGAAACCTTAACTCTGTTTTAGAAAATGCAGAATCCTTAGATAGTATATGCCTTGGATTACTCGATGGGGAAGCTGCCTTAAGAATAAGCCCCCAAAATATAAATCCGGAATTGGAAACAACACTCCTGGAACCTGTGAAGGAGCTTCAAAGCTCTATTATCATTCTTCATAATCTCTTTGAGCAGTTGTTTAAACAGCTTGATGATGATATGCAGGAGAGCAGTCTTATTTTTGAATTAAGAATTCAGCTTAAACGCCTGATAGGGGTTTCAGAGATCTGTGAACGGTATATAAGGTTTAAAGAAAATCCTAAGGATGTCTACTGGTTGGAATTACAGAAAGGTTATCGGGGAGAACGATACGTTCGTTTTGTTATTACTCCCCTGGATGTTACGGCCGTAATGAGGGAAGCAGTATATGAAGCCTATCACACGATTGTATTTACATCAGCTACATTAACGATAAACAGCAGTTTCGATTACTGGAAAACCCGGGTTGGAATTGATCAAAATATGGACAGAGAGGTATTTGAAAGGACTTTTTCCTCCCCATTCAACTATAAGGAGAATGTTCTTTTAGCTATTCCCTCTGAGGCTCCGCTTCCGAATCAGGATGGTTATCCGGCATTTATATCCGATTTTGTCAAAGAGATACTGATGATCTCAGAGGGAAGGGCTTTAGTATTGTTTACATCCTACTCTTTACTGAATGAGACCTACAGGTTCGTCTATCAGGAACTGTCGGACGGAAAAATACCGCTCATGCGGCAGGGGGAGGACGACCGGAACAGGCTCTTAAAAAGGTTTCGGGAAGATAGATCGAGTGTTCTTTTTGCCACCGATTCCTTCTGGGAAGGTGTAGATGCGCCGGGCGATTCTTTGGAAGTGGTTATTCTAACCCGCTTACCCTTTCGGGTCCCCACTCATCCGGTTCTGCAGGCGAGGATGGAGGCTGTAAGGGCACAGGGTAGGAACCCCTTTTTTGAGTTTTCTCTTCCTGATGCGGTGATGAGGCTGAAACAGGGCTTTGGCCGCCTTATGCGCAGTACACAAGATAAGGGTGTTGTTCTCATCCTTGATTCCCGGGTTGTTAAAAAATCTTATGGGAGTATTTTTCTGGATTCCTTGCCGGAAACACAGAGAATTATTTCCTCCGATAAATGTGTTATTGACGCAGTTGAGAATTTTATTGTTGCAATGCGAAAAAAAGAAGCGCGTCTATGAAGTGAATTGAAGTGAAGTGAAGTGAGGTGAGGACAAAAAACACGCTTCTTATTTTCTGAACTATGCAATTATGGCAAGAATATCTCCTATTTTAAGAATCAGCTGATCCTCACCATCGACTTTGATAGTGGAGCCGGCATATTTGTCATAGAGGACATGGTCTTTGACTTTTACATTGATTGCTTCATCATCGCCTACTGCTAAAACAGTTCCCTCCTGAGTTTTTTCTTGAGCAGTCTGGGGGATATAAAGTCCTCCTGCAGTTTTAGTTTCACCCTCTACCATTTTGACAAGCACTCGATCGCCCAGGGGTTTGATTTTCATTCCTTTTCCTCCTGATAAATATTGATTTATAATGATTATATGGTTTTTAATTTGAGATGAATATAAGCATTAACTGTATTCTCGTCAAGGAAAATGTGTTTATAGTTGCCAAAAAAAAATCACATTAGTATCTTAACGTTATAGTCATGGATAATTGTAAAGCTGATCTGAACCGGGGAATCCGTCTGCTGTCTAAACATGATCCTGAAAGTGCTATATTGTACTTCTCACGCGCTCTGTCCGACTGTCCGGTCAGTAACAGTGCTGAACTTTCCAAAATCCTGTACTATATGGGTATTGCTCTCAAACGTCTGGGTCTCTCGAATTCCGCCATACGGAGTTGGCTTAGTTCCCTGAGGGTGAAAAGACGAAAAAATACAAAAAGAATGCTTAATCGCTTTTCCAACAGCTACGGCATGGCTAAGCAGGATAGTGTTGAGATGGATGACTGGAAAGCATTTTATTCCATACACCTTATGCGCTACATGCGGGGCTTTAATAAAAGTACGCTTACCAGTGAGTGCGAGCGTAACTGTCTGAAAGAGATCATTCTTGCTCACTGGAGGAAGTTAGTAGATTCCGGGGTATTAACGGGAAGAACCCCGGAAGAGAAAAGTGAGATCTTTAAAAGTACTGAAATTGATTTTCCTCTGTTTTTTTACGGACATATAGACGATACTGTTATACGGGTAAATTTTCAGGCAGGCAGAAAATTGAAAGCCGAAGACACCTGTTTCTGCGGCAGTGGGCTGCCCTTTTGTGCCTGCTGTGGACGCATTCTTGGGGAGGATGAACTGACGTTTGGATTATTTTGATACAATATATAGCTGATTTTTTAAAGTTGTTTCATTTTGACCCAATTTATATATAATTAAAATAATCATAAAAATTAATTTGTAATTATTTATAAGGAAAGTAATTAGAAGCCGGGAAGAAATTTGCAATGGCATAATTGTTGCATATAATAAGTAGAAGTGCTTCAGGAATGCCATGAGTACCAGGAGTCCCAGGAGGTAACAGTGCCTGATACAACAAGCACTGCAAGACGTTCTATAGATGTAGTGCAAGAAAAAGTGGGTAAAAAGAATAATGTTGAAAACATTCTATCCCTGTATTTAAAGGAGATCAATAAGATACCCCTGCTCAAGCGTGAGGAAGAGAAAGAATGCGCCAGGAAGGCAGCTCAGGGAGATATTGATGCCAAGAATAAATTAATCAAGGCTAATCTCCGCTTCGTAGTTAATGTAGCCAAGAAGTACCAGAATCAGGGCCTTCCTCTGGCGGATCTGATCAGTGAAGGCAACATCGGTTTAATGAATGCCATTGATCGTTTTGACGTAGATAAAGGCTATCATTTTATCTCTTATGCAGTATGGTGGATTCGACAGGCGGTTCTGAAGGCTATTTGTGAAAAATCCCGGATGATCAGGCTGCCCCTGAATCGTGCTAATGAGCTGGTTCAGATTGAGAAGGTGCGTAAAGAAATACAGACGGAAAATGGGTCTGAACTGGAAATAATTGAAATCGCCAAACAACTGGACATGGATAAAGAACATGTGGCCGATCTCATCAATATTTCGAGGGATATGATTTCTTTAGACATTCCGATTTATGATGAAAAAGATTCTTCTCTGCTGAGTGATTTTATTGAGGATAAAGGGTATAAAGCCCCTGATGACATGGCGATTGACGATTCATTAAAAGAGGATATTAACAATCTCTTAAATACACTGACAGAAAAAGAAGCTGATATCATACAGTATCGATTCGGTCTAAATGGAAGAAGGCCTATGTCTCTTAAAGAAATCGGTAACCGCTATAAATTGACAAAGGAACGGATAAGACAAATAGAGAAGAAGGCCTTAAAGAGGCTCCAGCACCCCTCTAGAAGCCAATTTCTGAAATCTTATATAGCCTAAGCCTATTTATACACCTGAAAGATAGCAAAAAAGAGCTCTGTAATCCTGCCCATGAAAGCGTTGTTTCTTGACAGAGTGTTCCTTTTACTTTAGATTTCACAATAAACCGTAAATTAAAACGAAAGGTGGTTGCAATGACAGAAGATAAATTTGTCTACTTTTTTGGAGGCGGCAAAGCAGAGGGTAAGGCCTCTATGAAAAACTCTCTTGGTGGAAAGGGCGCCAATCTGGCGGAGATGACAAATCTCGGTATTCCGGTTCCGCCGGGATTCACCATTTCAGCCGATGTCTGTGAACTGTATTATAAAAACAACAATAATTATCCGGCAGGTTTAAATAAAGAAGTAGATGCAAACTTGAGAAAGCTGGAATCAATCATGGGAAAGAGACTCGGTCGTCCTGAAGATCCACTTTTAGTCTCAGTACGCTCAGGCGCGGCAGTATCAATGCCTGGCATGATGGATACGGTACTGAATCTGGGATTGACCGATGAGGCTGTTAAAGGACTGGCCAGGATGTCCGGCAATGAGAGGTTTGCCTGGGATGCTTACAGGCGCTTAATCCAGATGTTTGGAAATGTCGTTAGAGGAGTAGAGCACCACGCCTTTGAGCAGGTACTTAATGAAGTAAAAGCTAAGAAAGGTGTGGAAGCGGATACACAGCTTGACGAAGAGGACCTTAAAAAAGTCGTAAAGGGATACAAGGCGATTTACAAGAAGCATACAAAGGAGGATTTCCCACAGGATCCAAAAGAACAGCTCTGGGCTGCTATTGATGCAGTCTTTGCTTCCTGGAATAACCCACGCGCTATTAAATACCGGGATATCCATGAGATCAAGGGTCTGATAGGTACTGCTGTGAATATCCAGATAATGGTGTTTGGAAATTTCGGAGAAGATTCCGGTACCGGTGTCTGCTTCACCCGCGATCCCTCAACAGGAGAAAACGTATTCTATGGTGAGTATCTGATGAATGCACAGGGTGAGGATGTTGTGGCGGGCATACGCACTCCTCTAAGGCTCGCTACTATGAAGCGAAATCATCCCAAACTTTACGATGAGCTGGATGGAGTAAGAATCAGGCTGGAAGATCACTACAGGGACATGCAGGACATGGAGTTTACAATTCAGCAGGGCAAGCTCTTTCTGCTGCAAACCCGTATGGGAAAAAGGACAGGGCTTTCATCAGTAAAGATTGCTGTGGATATGCTTGAAGAAAAACTTATAACCAAAGAGGAAGCTGTTGCCCGGGTTACTCCTGATCAGCTTGATCAGCTTCTGCATCCCATGATCGATCCTAAAGCAAAGAGAAGCGCTAAGGTACTGGCCAGGGGATTGAATGCTTCCCCGGGAGCCGCCAGCGGTCAGATTGTGTTTACCGCTGCGGAAGCGGAAGAATGGGCTGCCGAAGGGAAGAAGATAATCCTTGTTAGAAGAGAAACATCCCCGGATGATATTGGAGGCATGAATGTGGCCGAAGGTATCCTTACCGCAACAGGGGGGATGACCTCTCACGCAGCCGTAGTCGCCAGGGGCATGGGCACACCCTGTGTGGCCGGATGCAAGGAAGTGGTAATTTCCGGCAAGCACGCCGTTATCGATAAGAATAGATACAATGAGGGCGACTGGATTACTTTAGACGGTACAACAGGTGAGGTCTTTGAGGGCGAATTGAAACTTATAAAAGCTAAGATCAGTGGGGAGTTTGAAATATTTCTCTCCTGGGCTGATGAGATTCGCCATGCTGTAAAACGGGAAGGTATTAAAGGAAAGGGCTTTTTTGTCCGGACCAATGCCGACCTGCCCCGTGACGCAAAGGTGGCTAGAGAATTTGGAGCCGAGGGGATCGGGCTCTGCCGTACGGAGCATATGTTTTTCGATGTGGGGCGTTTAGAGATTTTTCAGGAGATGATTGTGGCCGAAGATGCAGCCTCACGGCGCAGAGCTTTAAAAAAGCTGCTTCCCCTTCAAAGAAAAGATTTTAAGGGAATATTTAAAGCGATGGACGGCCTGCCTGTTACCATCCGCCTTCTTGATCCTCCTCTTCATGAATTTGTGCCGAAAACTAAACAGGATGTAAAGGCACTGGCCGACATGATCGGTATTCCTGAAAAAAAATTAAATGAGAAGATAGATTCTCTCCATGAGCTCAACCCCATGATGGGACACAGGGGCTGCAGGCTGGGTATTACATATCCTGAAATATACGATATGCAGGTGCAGGCAATTGTTGAGGCTGCCTGCGATGTGGCTAAGGCAGGTATAAAGGTATTTCCTGAGATCATGATCCCGCTGGTTGGAATCTATGAGGAACTCCGCATGTTGAGGGAAAGTGCGGATGCAGTTGCGGGAAGAGTAATTGCCCAAAAGAAGGTAAAATTGGATTATAAGATCGGCACTATGATCGAAATCCCCAGGGCCTCACTTACCGCGGACCGGATAGCGGAGGTTGCCGATTTTTTCTCATTCGGAACAAACGACCTGACGCAAATGACGTTCGGATATTCAAGGGATGATGCAGGAGTATTTCTACCCGAATATGTGGAAAAGGGAGTACTTGATAGGGATCCATTTCAAGCCCTCGATCAGGAGGGTGTAGGCCAGCTTGTTGATCTGGGCGTATCCCGAGGACGCTCTACCAAACCTGATTTAAAGATTGGTATCTGTGGAGAGCACGGAGGAGAACCCTCCTCGATAGATTTCTGCTATCGTGTAGGGTTGAATTATGTCTCTTGCTCCCCGTACAGAGTACCAATCGCAAGACTGGCAGCAGCACAGGCGGTTTTAAGAAACCCTTGATCTCTATTTAATAAATAGATATAAAGCCCTAATGCCAAGAAGATATACTAAGCATACAATAATACCGGCAATACATACTCCGAGAGCGATAACTAATAGGGTTTTTTTCTTCTCCATTCCAAGCACCCAGGCGCCGAGTGTGCCCGTATAGGCTCCGGTGATCGGCAGAGGAACAGCAACAAAGAATATTAATCCCGCATAGCCGTATTTTTCTATCTTTGCATGAACCCTCTGCCTGGATCGAGAAATTATCTTTTCAAAGAAGAGATGGTAAGGCTGCCAGGGATCGAGGATTTTATGAATGCTTGACAGAAAGATATATACCAGTGGTCCGACTAAGGCATTAAAAAAAATACAGAGCAGGTAGGCGGGGATAATCGGGATCCCCCTGGCCAGTGCATACGGAAGCCCCCCCCTCAATTCTGAGACCGGAAGAATACATAAGAAAATAGTAATCAGGATGGTCTGGATGTCCATAAGGGCATCTCCTTTGGCAATTGTGCCATCATACGCATAATACTATTCTTATGCAACTCATTTTTTCTTATCAAAGACTCTGCTTGACAGTGAAACAGATGAATTGCTACAATCCCATGAAGACCTGACGAAGACGTCATTGGGACGAAGACCTTATAAAATGCATAAACTGGCCTCAATGCTTAACGCACATCTAATCGACCTCAAGAATAGATATGACATAGAGCAGCATCTTTTGGAAATTGGTACTGATAGAAAGGAGATAGAGCAGCTTATCGACAGCTTTTTATACTATACTGTAAGGCTGGAAAATGTAGACAACCGGTCAGCTAAGTTGATACATTCATACCTGGTAAAACTGGGCGGGTCTGCAGCGATTCACAGGGAAGCGGGAAAAAAGACCAAAGGTACAACAGATGTAATCATGACAGGAAGCAGGAAGACTTTGCTTGAGCTCTCCTCATGGCTTAGGGGTGAGCAGTTTAATCTGGAGTCCATCGCAGCGGAATTGGATAAGTGCCTTGGACTTAGAGAACAGACTATTTCTTGGGGGAATCGTGTTCTGGATTTTAATCAGAAGACGTATGTCATGGGGGTTTTAAACTGTACACCGGATTCGTTTTATCCGGGCAGCAGATTCAAGACTGCCTCTTCAGCTCTTGAAACGGCTAAATCCATGATTGCAGCGGGTGCGGATATCCTGGATATCGGGGGCGAATCTTCCAGGCCCGGTTCTGCCCCTGTTGAACTTGGTGAGGAGATCAGAAGAGTCATTCCTGTTATTGAGGAAATCAGGCGGGAATCAGACGTCCTGATTTCTGTTGACACTCTGAAGATGGAGGTAGCAAATAAGGCACTGGATGCGGGTGCGGATATTATCAATGATATCTCAGGACTGAAGAACAATCTGCCCATGGCAGAACTCATTGCTTCACATAAAGTGCCTGTAATTCTGATGCATATGAGGGGGAATCCTAAAACAATGCAGGAAAATCCCCATTACGAAAATGCTGTGAGTGAGATTCTGATGGAGCTTCAGTCATTGATATCTTCTGCCATAAGCGCCGGAATCCCTAAAGATTTGATCATCATTGATCCGGGGATCGGCTTTGGTAAGAGAGTTAAAGATAATATGCGTATAATCAATGAGTTAAGGTCTTTTAAATCATTGAACTTTCCGCTTCTAATCGGTCTGTCCAGGAAATCGTTTATAGGCGCAGTCCTTGATCAGACTGTTGAAAATCGATTAACCGGTACCATTACAGCAAATACCCTGGCAGTCATTAACGGGGCAAATATTATTCGGGTTCATGACGTAGAGAGTGCTGTAGAAATGGTAAAGATCATAGATTCAGTGCGGCAGTTCAACTCTTAATGCTTGGAGTTTCTATTGGACTGGCTTTCTAATAACCAGCTTTTTCGGGATTATATAATTCCATCTTTGGATGTCCTTCTGCTGGCCTATTTAATCTTCCGAAGCTATCAGATTCTTGCACAAACCAGAGCGATCCAGCTAATCAAGGGAGCGCTTCTGATAGCCCTTATATATATCCTGGCATTTTTTCTCCGCCTCAATACACTGCTCTGGATTCTTAATCTGCTGGTGCCGGGCTTAGTCATAGGCATTGCCATAATATTTCAACCCGAGCTTCGCAGAATTTTTACACGAATAGGTTTGGGAAGCTGGTTTCGCTTGCGCCCCCGGGTTCAATCTCATCATCTTGAAGCGATTCTTAACTCAGTGGAGATGCTTTCCGCTAAAAGAAGGGGGAGCCTGCTGGTTTTCACCCGAAATATAGGATTGAGCACCATTATTGAAACAGGCACCCGTCTAAATGCGGATCTATCCTCCAATCTGATTCTGACTATATTTTCAGAGGGCGCTCCTCTTCATGACGGGGCTATAGTAATTAATGAGGATAAAATCGTAGCCGCAGGTTGTTTCCTGCCTCTGTCGGAACAACCAGATATTCGAAGGTCATTTGGAACCCGCCATAGAGCGGCCCTGGGGCTGGCTGAAGAAACTGATGCTTTAGTGTTAGTAGTATCTGAAGAAAATGGAGTAATTTCCTTAGCCTGTGATGCAAACCTTCTCTATGATCTTTCATTAGAAGATGTTTCCCGAAGGCTCAAGCAGATTTTAGAATTACGAGGGGAAGAAGCAGAGGAACACGAGCTTGAAGCGTAAGAATATCCTGACAAATTTATTCGCAAATTGGCCTGCAAAAATAATTTCCCTGGCCGCTGCGGTTATCCTGTTTATGTTTTACCGCATCAATGCCATGGAGGAGCGCTTTTTCAGTGTTCCTGTTTTAGTAAATCTGCCGCCTGGATTGGCCGTGGCGAATCCATATCCCAGGAGTGTGAAGATTACCCTGCGGGGAGATGCTGATGATATTTTCCCTATTCCGGAAGAGGATATAGAAGTGGCGGCCGATTTTGGCAGATACAGTTCTGAAGGTAAGTACAGAGTCCCTTTGAGGATTGTTCGAAAAGGAAGCGCTTTAAACATAGAACCCCTTGTGGTCAAGGCGGAGCCTTCGTCAATAAGTATTATCCTGGAGCATAAACTGGAAAAAAGTCTGGAAGTCGTTCCGGTTATTAAAGGAACTCCGGCACATGGGTATGAGATGGTGCAGTATACGCTGACGCCGAGGGTCGTAGAGATTTCAGGACCAAAAAGCCAGGTACAGAAAATCGACTCTTTAATAACAGAAGAGATAAATTTAACCGGGCGGACCGAAGATTTTTTCGACAGAGTGCGAATTAAGCTGGAGAACCCTTTAATTCAATTTCCCGGCGGCGCCAGTGTTGTGATTCGTGGGATAATTCGGGAAGCTGAGATTATTAAAACCTTTGAGCCAATAGATATTATCAGCATTGATCTTTCACCATACCTTCAGCTTTCAGAACCCCTGCCCGAGGGAAGTATAAAGATCCAGGGCACTCAAAATGCCATAGAGAGTTTAACTCCCGATCAATTACGCCTGGTTGTTGACTGCATAGATATTACTCAGCCGGGTGATTATACGCTTTATCCTGAGGCGGATATTCCCCTGGGTTATGTTATACTTAAATATGAGCCTCGGGAATTAATCCTGACTTTTTTGCCGTCAGCCAGGGAAGAGGAAAGATAATGATACTGGGGGTTGGAATAGATGTTGTTCATGTCTATAGATTGAAACACTGGGCTACAATCCCGGGGCTGTTAAAGCGCTTTTTTAATCCGGAAGAGCTGAAAGCGGCTCTCCCCAGGGGGGAAGCCGGTATCCTCTCACTGGCTGCTCGCTTCGCAGCTAAAGAAGCCTTTGGCAAAGCCATAGGTACAGGCTTAGCCGGTTTTTCCTTAAGGGAAATTTCAGTCATAAACTCTCAAAATGGGAAACCGATCATGCATCTCTATGGAAAAGCCAAACGGGCCTTTGAAATATTTGGCGGCAAACGGATATTTGTGTCGCTGAGCCATGAGCGGGATAATGCTTTAGCGGTTGTCATTATTGAGGGGGAATAATGTCTGATACGAATTCTATAAAAATTACATTTTTTTCAAAAAATCCAACGGTCTGTCCTAATTGTAAAACAAAATTTTTTAAGGAAGATCTCTTATCAGGCGGAGGGAGGCTGATGGCCAGTGATCTTACAGAGGAAATGCGCCGCATGTATGAGCCTTCCAAGAAATACGGCGAGCTTTATCCCTTGATTTATCAAGTATTGGTCTGTCCCTCCTGCTTCTATGCCGCCTATCCGCAGGATTTTACTGAAATTGGGGATGAGGAAATAGCGACTATCAAGGAGGATACGGACCGGAGGATTGAGAGTATCTCGTACATCCTGGAAGGTTTAGACTTCTCTGAGTCTCGGAACATTAAGGAGGGTGTGGCCAGTTATTACCTGGCCATGATGTGCTATGATTTCGCGGATAAGGCACTTTTCCCAACCTTTAAAAGGGGGCTTTCTGCCTTAAGGGCGGCCTGGCTTTTTAATGATCTTCATGGCAAATACTCAGGAGAAAATTACGACTATCTGGCCAGCCTGTTCTACAGAAAGGCTCGTTATTATTATTTTCTGGCCATAGACCGTGCACAGAACGGCGAAGAACCCTTAGATACTTCGATCAACTATGGACCCGATTTGGATAAGAATTACGGCTACGACGGATTTCTCTATATATCAGGTCTTTTAGAATTCAAATACGGACCCAAAAAAGATGTGGATAGAAGAATTAAGGCACTGGAGAATGCAAGACGCATTGTATCCAAGCTATTCGGCACCGGTAAGGCATCAAAGAGCAAACCATCTGCGATTCTGGATAAAGCCAGAGATCTTTATGAGCAGATGAATCGAGAGGTAAAAGAGCTTGAAGGAGAAGGTTAAGGGGATTGCAGAAGAGAAACATAAAGGTAACAGTAGCCTATGATGGCACAGATTTTTCCGGGTGGCAGGTACAAAAATCCGGTCGTACTGTGCAGGGGGTAATAGAAGATGCTTTAAAGCGCATGCATGGCTATTCAGTAAGGGTACAGGGAGCAGGGAGAACCGATTCCGGGGTCCATGCTTCGGGCCAGGTGGCTAATTTTTTTACCGATCTTGATTCAATTCCTGATATCAAATTCGGGGATGCCATGAACTCCTATCTGCCCGAGGATATCCGGGTGTTGAGAAGCTGTGAGGTTGATGATGCCTTCAATGCCAAAACCTCAGCCCGAATGCGGATATATAAATACTACCTGTATATTGCACATGCCGGGATGCCCTACTACAGCCGGTACTGCTGGAAAATAAGGAGAAAGCCTGACATTCAAAACTTAAACAGCATGGCGGCTGGGCTGGTAGGGGAGCATGATTTCACTACCTTCGGAGCGGCCGGAGATTCAAGCAGTTCTAAAGTGCGGTTGATATACTCAGCCTGCTTTTACCCTGAAGGACCCTTTTTAATCTTCCGTATGGCGGCCAGTTCATTCCTCTGGAAGATGATCCGAAGCCTTCTTGGTACGCTTATAGAGCTCGATCAGAATGGGTTCGGAAAAAAGGAGATGGAGGAGTACTTAGAATCACGGAACCGTTCCCGAGCAGGATCTACCGCACCTGCCCGCGGATTATTCTTAGAAAGGATAGTGTATGATGAAGCCATCTTCCCTTGTTGAATTCTATAATCTTCTCAACCTGATTGAGGATTATTTTCAATATGGCTTTCGCCAGGAGCATCCCCCATTTGCCCTGAGCGACGAAGCTCCCGAAGAACAAATTGAGCGGATTAGCCGTCAGATCGCACAGTGTAAGAAATGTGATTTGCATTTGAGCAGGACCCATACCGTAGCCGGGGAAGGAGTATTGAACCCTGATGTGATGATTATTGGCGAGGGACCTGGTGGGGACGAGGACAGGATTGGAAGACCCTTTATCGGCAAGGCTGGTCACTACCTGGATACATGGCTTAAGGCTGTAAATCTAAACAGATTTAAGAACTGTTTCATCTCAAATATCGTCAAATGCAGACCCCCTAAAAACCGGGATCCTGAAATAGCGGAATCCTCAGCTTGTCTACCTTATTTGGAAAGACAGATTGATCTTCTTAAGCCCAGAATCATTTTAACCCTGGGCAGAATCTCATCTCAAATACTTACAGGGGAAACAGCCGGTATTGGATCTCTGCACGGCAGGCTTTTTACATACAGGAATATACCCCTGCTGCCAACTTATCATCCCAGCGCTGTTCTCCGCAATCAATCTCTACGCTCTGCAGTATGGGAGGATCTTAAAATTCTTCGTTCCGTGCTCGATGATGCCTAGATTTTTTGAAGTCGTATTCAATATCCCGGTAAATAGATGCTTCTCTTATACGCTTCCGGATAATATGGAGGTGAAACCCGGCTACAGGGTTTTAGCTCCTTTTGGAAAAAGAGAACTGGTCGGTTGTGTGACCGGCACCTCAAGCAGGCCCCCTGCGGGTGTAAAAGAGATTAAAGAGATTCAAAGGGTTATTGATAAACGGCCCGTTTTTGACGACAGTGTGGTTAAGCTTGCCCGATGGATTTCCACAATGTACATGTGCTCTTTAGGAGAAGCGTTATCAACCATGCTGCCCGGAGGAAGAAGAGAGGTAGAGCTGGAGGAGTATGGCGGCAGTTTAATCGTGGATCGTGAATTCAGCCTGGACGAGCAGCAGGTGCAGGCTATAGAGCGTATAAAAGAGGCGGAAGGGGGGACCTTTTATCTCTATGGAGTCACAGGATCCGGTAAAACCGAGGTATTCTTGCAGGCCGCTAAGGAAACTGTGAGCAAGGGCAGGGGAGTTATCTATTTAGTTCCGGAAATATCCCTGACTCATCAGGTAGTGGAAATATTCTCTTCTGCTTTTGGAAGTAATGTGGCCATTCTTCATTCCGGATTGACTCCTTCACAGCGCTTAAAAGAGTGGCTGAGACTGTTCGATGGGGAAGTGAATCTGGTTATTGGAGCCAGGAGCGGAGTTTTTGCCCCGGTAAAAAAATTAGGGCTGATTATAATTGATGAAGAGCATGAGAACTCCTATAAATCGGGTTCGACTCCGCGCTATCATGCACGGCAGGTGGCCATGCACCGCTGCCGTACAGAAAAGGCAGTGCTGGTAATGGGAAGCGCCACTCCCTCGCTGGAAGCTTACCATCTTATGAGTCAGGGCAGGTTGAGGCGCCTGACCCTGTCCAGGAGGTTGAGCGGTGGTCTCATGCCGGATGTTGAAATTCAGGATCTTAAAAATGAAGCCGGGCCGATATCAGCATATCTTATCTCGGAGATCAGAAAAGCTCATACTGAAGGTAGACAGACCATTCTCTTTTTAAACAGGCGTGGATTTTCTTACTATTTTCACTGCCGAAGCTGTGGTTTTGAGATGAAATGTAAAAATTGCTCGGTCTCCCTGACCTTTCATAAAAGCAGGAATCAGCTTATCTGCCATTACTGTGGATATAGTATCCGCCCTGTGGATATCTGCCCCGATTGTGGTTCTATTGATGTAGGGTATTCGGGTTTCGGAACAGAGCGTATAGAAGAAGAGATTATTAAAGTTTTTCCGGATTTAAAAACCAAAAGAATCGATACGGATGCGGTTAAGAAAAAGCATGTTCTTCGTAAGATTCTAAACGATTTTCGGAATGGAGATATTGATATACTGTTAGGAACACAGATGGTCGCCAAGGGTCTCAATTTTCCCGGTGTAAAACTGGTTGGAATTATCTCTGCGGATACGGGCCTCCAGCTTCCGGATTTTCGGGCTGCAGAGAGGACCTTTAATCTTGTTGTGCAGGTCTCCGGACGTGCGGGAAGATCCCATCCCGATGGCAAGGTAATTATTCAGACCTTTAAGCCGGATAACGAGACCATCAGACTGGCTGCAGATGGCAAAATAGATGAGTTTTATAAAAGGGAGCTTCAAGCCAGGAAAAAATTGAATTTTCCACCTTTTTCCAGGTTGATCCGGCTCGTTTTTCGGGGCCGCAGCCGTAAAAAGGCATTCAAATCTGCCTGTGATTTTAAGAAGTTGTTCTTCAGGGAAAAAGAACCGTCCGGATCATCCACTGTTCTTGGACCCGCTGAATGCCCACTTTCAGTAATTGCAGGCAGCTTTCGTTACCATATAATCTTCCAGTCAGGCAGTTTTTCCGAACTTCACAAACAGGTTCGAAATATCCTGGAAACATATACTCCACCCTCCGGGGTATATGTGGAGGTGGATGTGGACCCGCTTTCAATGCTTTAACAATTGATAAAAGCTGCTTACCGGATAGCAGATATCAGATATCAGATATCGGATATCAGAATAGAAGCAATTATTGACTTTCAGTAATGCATTTAGTACTGTTAATGAAAAGGATTAACGCATGCTCAATATAATAACATTGGGTGACGAGCGTCTTAAGAAACATTCGATATTAGTTCCTGACTTCAACGGTGAAATTAATCACTTGATAGAACAGATGTTTGAGACTATGTACCAGAACAAGGGTATTGGATTGTCGGCGGTGCAGGTTGGAAACATGTTTCGCATTTTTATAACAAATATTGAAAAAGATGAGCCGCGTGTATTCATAAATCCGGAGTTAATAGAAACTTCGCTTGAACAGGAAACGTTTGAAGAGGGATGCCTGAGTGTGCCGGAAATCAATGCCGATGTCATACGCCCGGCTGCGGTCAAATTTCAGGCGTGGAATCAAAAGGGCAGACCCTTTTCACTGGATGCAGATAATCTATTAGCCCGGGTAATACAGCATGAATTAGATCATCTCAACGGCATTCTCTTCTTAGACCGAATTGATCACAAGAAGAAAGAACGCCTCATCAGGCACTATAAACAGCTGCAGAAGAAATGATGCGGGTTCTCTTCGCCGGAAGCCCACAGTTCGCTGTAATACCACTGGAAGCTGTATGCCGCAAGCATGCGGTATGCGGCGTATTAACCAATCCTGATCGGCCTGCAGGCCGCAGTAGAATTGTGCCTACACCGGTTAAGAGACATGCAGAGCAGTTAAAACTGCGGATCTACCAGCCGGATAGATTAGACGAATCATTCTTAAAAGAGATCAGGGCCTTGAAGCCTGACATTTTAGTTGTTGTGGCCTTCGGCAAGATTTTCAAGAGAGAATTTCTGGAAATCTTTTCCGAGGGTGGAATTAATCTCCATCCATCTCTTTTGCCCAGGTTCAGAGGCGCATCACCGATTCCCGCTGCAATTCTTGCAGGAGAAAGTGAAACCGGGATTACGGTTCAGCGCCTCTCTTTAAAGATGGATTCGGGGAATATATTGGCAGTAGAGAAAATTCCCTTAACAGGCGGAGAAACCTCAGCATTCCTGTATGATAAGCTGTTCTCCATAGGAGCCGGCCTGCTGATTTCAACCCTTGATGCTGTTAAGCATGATACAGTTCAGGAGAGACCTCAGAGGGAAGAGGAGGCGACCTACTGCAGGATAGTTAAAAAAGATGACGGCAGAATAAACTGGAATACCGATGCTGTCAGAATTGACCGGATGGTGCGAGCCTACAATCCCTGGCCCCGGGCTTTTACAACTTTTAATAAACTTCATCTTAAAATTTTAGGCGGCGGAGTATATCCTGACTCGGTTAATACCAGCGCCCGGGAAAATGGACTTGTCCTCGGCGTTGACAAGCGTTATGGTATTTTAGTGAATACCGGAAAGGGATTTTTTTATATCAACAGTCTCCAGCTTCAATCTAGAAAGCCTCTGGATTGGAGATCCTTTTTAAACGGTCAAAAGGATTTTATTGGATCGCTGCTCGGAGGAAACCAATGATAAAGACACACCTTCCAGGTAGGATGGGGGGGAGAATATTACCCAATTATAAGGACCCACCTGAAAGAAGGAGTTTCAAACTAATTATGCTCCTGATTCTAGGCATGTTTTTGCTCATGCTTATGATAGGGCTTCTGGCCTTCTGGATATCGGTTCATGGATCGGAAGTAGTGTTGATTCCCGATGTAGAGAGCAAGGAGCTGATCTCCGCATTAGTTAAACTGCAGGAGAAGGAGCTTTATCCAAAGATACAGGTGCGCTATTCATCTGATTACGATAAGGGGGTAATCATTGAACAGAAACCTAGTGCTGGTTCGATTGTTAAGGCCGGCAGACGCATTACCTTAGTTGTCAGCAAGGGACCAATAATTGATCGTGTGGAGAACTATGTAGGCCAAAACCTCGAAGAGGTTAGGATCCATCTTCAGACGCTTTTTGCCTCTTACCGGGCCCTGCTGAAGATTAAAGAGCCTGTTATCTATAAGTATGATCCAGCTTCATCAGGAATCATATTAGCCCAGAAACCTCAAGCCGGTTCGGTTATTGACGGAGTTACCAACCTGGAATTTGTAGTCAGCCTTGGGCCCAGGGGTGAAATGATCAAGGTAGCTGATTTTAAAGGAAGATATTTTTTGGATGCGATTGCAGAATTTTCCAGCTTCAATCTCCCATTTGTATTTAATGTTCGAAAGGCTTCTGCGGATGAGGAGAAAGGTGTGATTGTTTCCCAATCTCCCGAGCCGGACAGCGAGGTTCCCTATGGATCCGTCATCCAATTGGTAATGACACGCCCTGAAAATCTTCCGCCCGGGAAGGTATTCGGATTATTCGAATATGTTCTGCCTGACTATCCTATTATGGTGGATGTAAGCCTGGATTCAATATCCCCGGTCAACACTTCTACTTTACTGTATATGAAGCATCCCGGGGGACCTATTTCCATTCCCTATTTAGTTGAACAAAACAGTGAGCTTGTTCTTTATATTTTCAATAAGGAGGAAATGAGGCAGCAGGCGGAACTGGGCGGAAGTTAGGCAAATTGAATAGGCTGGAAACCCGGCCGGAAAACAGGAGTCGGCATTGTCTGTTCCTGCTGCTATTGCAGCCGGCTTGAAGGGCAGCGGCAATATTGACAGCGGTAATATTTAACTGCTATAGTTTAGCGGCTGATTTATCCGCCGTTTTTTACTTTTCATGCGAGCGTCGTATAATGGTTATTACCCGAGCTTCCCAAGCTCGTGACGAGGGTCCGATTCCCTTCGCTCGCTTTGTGTAATTCCTTATATTGCAAGTAATTATATGCAGGTTGATAAAAAAATAACTTTTTACCCCTTGACTTTACAACAAAAATGACAACAATTTAAAAGTATTATGAGACACAAATATGTTCTGTTTACGCGCAAGAATACCAAGGGAAAAAAAATCTATTATTTTTATTACTGGCGAGGAAGCAGGCGAGTAACCCATTCTACCGGGAAGACCGTTAAATGGCGGGCCGAGCAGGAGGCGGATAAATTTTTCCAGGAACGGGCAGACAGTAACGTGACGCTTAAGGAGTTCACTAAAGATTTTTTTGTCTGGGGTCGGTGCCGTTGGATCGAAAGGCAGCACAAACGAGATCATTCCTTCTCGCCTTCAGTCGCTAAGCAGCGCCGATCGCATCTTGATAATTATATTCTACCGAAATGGGGAGATTACCTGCTCCGAGATCTTAACGAGCCTGATATTGATGATTGGTTATTGTCTCTGAGCACTTCCGACAAGATTCCAGAAGACAGCGAACAAAAGCGCCCTCTATCCAATCAGACAAAAAATCATATCCTGTTCACATTCAGAATAGTAATGAGGGAAGCCGAGAATAGAGGCTCCATTGATCGCAGCCCCGTTGAGAAAGTAAAGCCTCTCGGCGAGAAGCGGAAGAAGAGGGATATTTTCACCTTAGAGGATCTCAAAGCTTTGTTCCCGGATGACAATAAAAAAATCCTCAAGGTCTGGCACTCATGGAAACATGCAGCACTATACTGTATCCTGGCCAGTACCGGTATCAGATCCGGGGAGGTAAGAGCCTTACAGATTCAACACATCCGGTCGGATCGATGGATCGTGATAAAACAGGCCGTAAAAGACGACGGCACAGTTGGGACAACGAAAACTAATACGGAACGCGTTGTATATCTTCCCTTAAAAGCCTGGCATCTTCTTCAAGCCTGGCTCAAAGAGCTTCCGTTCAAAAATCGAGAAGATTATATCTTCATTG
>JAUWZD010000099.1 GCA_030615505.1 Spirochaetales bacterium
ATCCTCTGGAGTGTCCTCGCTGCTGTTCAGCCATGAAGGTGATTGCCATTATCACAGAGCCCGAAGAAGCCCGGAAGATACCCGTAAGGGGCACTTGGTCAAGATCGGTCGGCCACCACCGGGGCTCGATCCAGCTTCGCTTAAATGACATTCTGTCTCGTTTCTTACTGCTCGGGGCTCACCCTGTCCTCAAGCATTTGTCCGCTGCCCTTCAGCAGGCATTTTCCTAGCCTCCAGCCATAATACCATCGTCTTTACTATTGGATCTCACCTGTGCTACCCTCGAACACACGGCTCAAGCGCTTTGATACCCTTTTTCCTTGATTCAGGGACGCTTTTCGCCCACCTGGAATTATAACTTTGCCTATCATTTCATGTAGATATCCAGCCCATTTTAGAAGTTCCTGTTCAATCACATTCCTCACAAAGGAAGATGCAATAGCCGCTGTGCCCTTTAAATGTGCCTTTAAATTGTGTGATTTGCCCTCATAGTTTTCTGTATGAGCAATATATTCAGCTTCCACAAGTAAAGTTTTTTTCAATCAATATACATGATGCCGTTGATTTAGTCCATTTTCAAGTGGATATGAAAAATTAATTCCTTATACTATATGGATTTAATTTTAAGCAAAAAGAATAAAAAAGGGTAAATAAACATAGTCATACATTTCCCGAATAATGTGATCTTACTGCATACAATGCATTTCAGCAGCAGCTACCCTAGCCTCTATAGGTTTCTTTTCAGGTTTAAGTACAATGGATTTTCATGATACAAAAGCCTCCTCTTTGTGGACCTAAACTGGTACAAATATAGACGCCTGGACACTGTTAATCTTTTAAAAGCTCAGGCAGCTCTTTTACGCTTTTGATTCTGTTAACTCCATTTCACTGAACGTTATGAGCGCCGCTTTCATCTACTAAAACTATACGCCCCCCAATTCCCTGAATGGAAGTAGATAATCCAAACTGTCATCCACAAACAGAACATGCTCCGGTATCTCAGAAAGTGTCTTAACGTTGACGCTTTCTCATATGTAGACAGAACGGGTTTGCCTATAAATGCGTTAAAGCGTATATCAAAGATATACTCAAACTGGTCTATGATTTCCAGGTAGCCTAAAACTCTTTCTGAATGTTCCATAGGAGAATTGGTGAGTATGGATTTAGGCTGAGATATGGATGATAATACTTCAATGAGTTCTAGATCTTTATTTAAATAATCTCCGATTGATACTGCGTGAGTATAAAAAAGATATCCTTCCGGGTCAGATAGCCCATAATCATTGACCAACCCGCCAAGTGTGGTACCATATTTCTTTCCCCAATTTTTTCGCATCCTGGCCGCCTCACCCGGATCAAGGCCTAAAAGATCGGACACATACTCCGTCATCTTCCGGGATATAGCATCGAGCAGGCCGCTGGATGAAGGGTAGAGGGTTTCATCTAAATCAAAAAGAATATGACGCAAGGACATGAGCACACTGTATTTGTTCTTATATTATATGTCTACCTGGAAATCCATCTCGCATGACAAACTTCCCTTTTTTAATGTTCCGGGTTAATATAATGAATTAGAGTAATGAAAATTATTATCGGACATACAAATATGGATCTGGATTGCATAGGCTCAATGGTATTAGCCCGATACCTGTTTCCGGATCATCAGCTCATACGCAGCAGGTTCATCCATCCGGCAGCCAGGAATCTGTATAATCTCTATAAGAACCACCTCAATCTGCTCTCCGCTGGTGAACTGAAAAACCAGCATATTGAAAAGATCGTCATCGTCGACACCCGATCGCATAACAGGGTGCTGGAATATTTCAAGCTGATTGAACAGGATACGCCTGATATCGAGGTATTTGATCATCACCATGGAGACAGATCGGATCTATCCGGCGCTGTGATTCATGAAGAGAAAGTCGGAGCCAACACGACACTGCTCGGCCTGGAGCTTATTAAAAGGGGAATTTCCATCTCCCATATTGATGCCACAATAGCACTTACCGGCGTTTATGCGGATACGGGAAATTTCAGCCATGAAAACCTCACGATTGCCGACTTCCAGGTTGCTTCCTATTTGATGCAGCACGGCGCTTCTTTAAAGCTTATCAAGAGATTCTTAAAAAGCTTGAAAGAAGAGCATCAGATAACCTTATTCCACGAAATCTTAAACCGACTGACTTATAAGGAGTTTAGCGGCCATTTCATCATACTGAGCTATATGGAGCTTGAAAAACAGGTTGGGGGACTGGCGGCAGTAGTAGAAAAGGTATTTGAGATAGAGAATCCTGATGCCATTTTTGCCGTTTTTACCTTTAAAAAAGAGACTCAAAGCCTGATTATCGCCCGCAGCGAGAAAAAAGACATTGATCTTAAACGTATATTGAAAGTTTTCAACGGAGGAGGTCATCCATCGGCTGCCTCTGCTCTCTTAAAGAATTGCTCAGGGCCTGATGTTATAGAGAACCTCGAAGAGTACTTGCAGAGAAACCTGCTGCCGGCAGTCAGTGCAGAGCAGATCATGTCTAAGCAAGTGGCTGTTATTAACGAAAACTGGACCCTGAAAGAAGCCTCAATCTTTTTAGAAAAGACCAACCATACAGGCTCTCCGGTATTGAACAATACGGATGAGCTTACAGGTTTTATGACATTACGGGACATCATGAAGGGGCGGAAAGCGGAACAGATGCATTCTCCGGTAAAAGCATATATGACTAAGAATGTGATCACCGGAAGTGAGAATACGACTATCCGGGATATCGAAAAGTTCCTTTTCAGCAATAATATAGGACACCTGCCCATTGTGGATAATAAAAGGGTAATCGGCATTGTAACACGCTCGGATTACTTAGGCTATATTGAGGGCAAGGTATCAGAGCTTTAAAGTGGAAGGGTTAGTTAAAAAGCTTACAGATAAAGATTCCGTTTATTACACTATCTACTGGTCCAGGCTCAAGAAGACGGATAAATATGAGATTATCTCTTCAGTGCCCTCTGTAGCAGGGATCTTCGAGCTCTACTATCTTGACTGGAAGAAAAAACTCAACCTATTTTTTGTTTCCAAGGCCTGGTACGGGGGTTTGAGAAACAAAATAAGAAAAGCTACTGATTCAGAATTGGAAAGCGATCCTGCCAGGAAGCATGTTCTGGAGACCTTCTCCATTTATTACAGGTATACTGCTGTTAACTCCTACGGCGACATGTCGGATATAATCAGTTTCTTCTCCATGACTTATTTTCCGCATAGAACTCCCGTACAATCATCAGGCAGGTATAAAACTATATCTGTGACAGAGATATCAAAGGATAAAATCACTACCGTATAATTGATATTCAGAGTTCCCTGACCAGCCGCCTTAAGCCATTTAATACTTCCTCTCCCAGGTGGAAGCGGATAATCCTTCTCCCCTTATCCTCCAGCGCCTTCATATCGCCCAGGGCCTGGGCCCTCTTGAGCACACCGAAAGTGATGGATGAAGTGTCCGATCCCGCTTCATCAGGTATAGGTGCATCCCGCCGGTCATGGGCAGTGAACTGAATAAAGAGCCCTCTCCCGGCATCTCCCTTGTGGAGCTGGCCTGTGGAGTGCAGGAAGCGGGGGCCGTAACCCACTGTGGTTGCAAGCTTGAAGCGGTTACGCACCCTTAAGCGCAGCAACTTAAGGGCTGCATCTGTCTCTTTTGTAGGCTGGAGGTAGGCCTGAAAAGCCGCATAATCCCCCTGCTTAGCCTGGTCTAAAAACTCCTTAAGAACATTTGATTTAAGGGTTGCGGATTCAACATCCTCTAAAGCCCCCCTCTTCTTATAGAGAGAGACCATTTCACGGGCCTTCTGCTTGGCGCTCTCCACATCAGGCTGATAGAAGGGGTTTATGCCAAGGCGATGGCCGGCCACAGCCGTAGCCATTTCCCACAGAAAAAACTGGGCTCCTAACTCGTATATATCGCGCAGCCTGATGCGTATTACAGGATATCCTGCCGACTCAAGGGCAGCCACAGCCGCATCTTGAGTCTCATCACCATCCAGCCGAAGATGGACAAAAAATCGGTCGTGCCCGTAGACTTCCGGACTGCCCGGCTCCTCTCCGACAACAGGAAGTATACCCCTGCCCTCTTTGCCCGTACTCTCAGCTATTAGCTGCTCCACCCAGTCTCTGAAGCTTGCTATTCTTTCTGAACATATAAAGGTCAGCTTATCCCGGCCAGATTTAGCCAGCTCAGCCATGATCACACCCAAACGGGCCCCGTTATTGTCGCCGTTAATGGGAGAGTTGCACGGCTCACAGTTAGAGGCAGCAGTCAGTGCCCGGTCTAGCAGCAGCCCCAGGTCCAGGCCGATCAGAGCCGCTGGAACAAGACCAAAAAAGGAAAGCACCGAATACCGACCGCCTATATTCGGATCATTTAAGAACGTAGCCCGAAAGTCGCATGCTTTAGCTAAATCGGCAAGCCTGCTGCCCGGGTCCGTTACGGCGATGAAGTGCTCCCCGGCACGCTCAACACCCAGAGCCTCTGCGACCCTGTTGTAAAAGAATTTGAAGAAGGATAGGGTCTCCACAGTACCGCCGGACTTGGTGGACACGATAAACAGTGAGTGGGAGAGGTCCAATCCCTCTGAACAGGCCAGCACTGCGGCCGGGTCCGTACTGTCCAGTACGGCCAGGTCAAGATAACCTTCCGCCACGCCGAAGGTCTTGCGCATTACTTCCGGAGCCAGGCTGGAACCGCCCATTCCCAAAAGCAGTGCGTGTGTGTAGCCTGAACTGCGCACTTCCTCGCTCAGAGCTTCAAGGCGCCGGATATTCTCTATCATAGCCCCGGCAATATGAAGCCATCCCAAACGGTTACTGATCTCATCAGGTTCAGGCTTCCAGACCGTGTGGTCGTGGTCCCAGATGCGGTGTATGATTCGCTTTTCCGCCGCTTCTGCAAGCGCGGTTTCTACGGATTCTTTGTGCTCCCCTAAACTGGCCTCCTGGCACTGCCAGTTTGATAAAAGACGCTTCCTCTTTTCAGTAATACTGGACAGCAGAGAGTCAAAGGCTTCAACGGAGGATGCCACTGCCTGGTCCTGCAGATTCCGGGTTATGGACTGCATGTCCACGCCCAGTTCCTCCAGGCGGGCAAGCTGAGCCTTAGCTTCATTCATCCCGCTTTCCAGGCTTAAGGTTACGGTACCATGACACCGGAAGGCACTCAGCACGTCCGGATGTACCGCATTTACTGTATCCGGCCCGATCAGGCTATCCACATAGAGGGTATCCGGGTAGTGTGGGTTCTGGGTGCCGGTGCCGGCCCACAGGATCCGCTGAACCCGTGCGCCCCGTGCCTCAAGGTCTTCCCAGCGCTCGCCTCTGAATATCTGGACAAATCGGGTGTAAGCTTCTTTAGCATTAGCAATAGCGATTTTCCACTGCAGGCTGCTCTCCCCTTTTTCATCCAGAACCTGTCCCACAGCCCTGTCCACCTTATTGATAAAAAAGGAAGCTACCGAAGCTGTTCTTACCAAATCCCCTCCGGCTGAAGCAAGTTTTTCCAGTCCCCTGATGTAGGCCTCGGCCGCAGCCTCATACTGGGCTTTAGAAAAGATCAGTGTGGCATTAACATTTACGCCTTCACCGATCAGGGTTTCTACGGCCCGGATACCGGCAGGTGTGGACGGTACCTTGATCATTACATTAGGACGCCCCAGAAAAGCAAAGAGCCGTTTCCCTTCAGCGATACTGCCCTCTGTATCGTCGGCAAGGGAGGGCTTAAGATCCAGGCTGGCATATCCATCAGCACCGCCGGTTGCCTCATACACCGGATGAAGCAGATCGGCTGCCCGGGCGATATCATCCAGGCAGAAAGCCTCATAGATCTCCTCAACCGATTTTTCATGAACACCCGGCTTTCTTAACTCCTGGTCGTAGTCCGCACTGCCAGCAATGGCCTTCTCGATTATAGTGAGATTTGAGTAAACACCCCGCACTCCCTCATGAATCAGGCTCTGTAAATCGCCTGAGGTAATAAGAGAACGGCGGATATAGTCCAACCAGACGGCCTGACCCAGAAGAGTCAGTTCCTGCAGCTTTGTCACTTAAATACTCCTTTTAGACAATTCAGGAAATAGGTCGCTTAAATATATACAATCAGGCAGGCAGACGTCAAATATTCTTGAACGGCTCTAAGATGGGAGCCTTAAGCGAGCCCGCTTAATTCCTGGTACCGCCTGAACTATAGTTAACGGGTTCTAATAACCGCTCTTAATAATGGAAAACGATGTTGATTATTTTTTTTGCACCGGCCTTAAAAGAGATTCCATTCTCTTTAACTTCAATATCCTTGATCTTCCGCTCAGACAGCAAATCAGAAATGTAGGCCCTGCTGAATGGAATGTTGACCTGTAGTTCCACGGCAACAGCCTGATCGCTCGGATTGAATCCACGTATGATAAAGCGGTTACCGTCAATTTCTTTAACCGCAGTAATGATAAAATCTGAATTATTAACTATATATGACTTTTCAGAAGAAGCAGCAAAAATATCATTTTCACTGGTCATTGCTGAAAAATCTTTTTGATTATATTTCGGCTTGTTGTTAAAGAAAATGGAATCATAAACTAAAGCTGCGTTGGACTCTCTGTAATCATGAATTGAAAAAGCAAACTCAAATACCTGTTCCCCCTCCAATAAGCCGGTTTTTTCTCCGGATGTAAAGGCTGTCCGGTTGGTAGAGCGCATTAAGGTAATGGCTAAAGGCCTATCCTCCTTAGATATTACTCCTGCCTCAGGGAGTCCCTTCAAGAGCAGGGCGGCTGTATCCTTATTATCCCGAATAAAGACCAATTGTCCGCCAATACCATAATCAGGGTAGGGTTCATTATGCTCGTAATCTTTCTCATGAAATATATCTCTTTCTGCAACATCGAAAGGAGTCATTATGAAATATGTATTACTGTTTATCTCTGTGGGAAAGAGTACCTGAAGTCTGAATTGCTCGATTCTATTAATAACCCTGGCTTTAAATTCTACCTGTTTTTCCCCCTTATGTAGAATAACATCAACCAGTATTTCTTCATCCGCCATTTGAGGACTGGGCTGAGAGCTGTAATTATAATCAAAGCCAATGGGACATCGTATCTCATATTTAAGTTCCAGCACTGCTTTTAAAGGCCCATCCTGTTTTATTGAAACAGATCGCAGACAGTTCTTTGATGAATACATCATCCCGTTTACCGGCTTATGAAAAATGTAGCCGTCACCGATATCAGCAGTTATCAGAAACTCAAGGCAGCTGCAATAAGTTTTTTGTGTCTCTTTGTTCCTGATCGTCAGGGTTCCGTTAGCAGTGACTTCAACTTTTATATACTCATTTTCAAAAGAAGAGGAATCGTTAAACAGGGTATCTCGATTGATCTTTACGTTTTCTCCTGGAATAATAAACAGGTCTGAATATCCGAAGGAAGGAATATGAACCTGGCAGGAGATATTGTACCGTTCGACAGGATATTGCTCGACTATTCCCCCTTTAATTATTTTTATCTCCGACCGGTTTTTTTCAATTGATAGAAGCTGGAACGGCACTTCCTCGCCGTCTATTCGTTTTACAGCAAAGGCATAAAATTCTTCATGATGAAAATAAATTCCATCTTTTCTAAAGATATTGTTTTCCGTCTTAACCGGTAAATCCGCTGCAGCGGCGATTCTATGAGCCGTTTGCTCAGGATTCTGAATAAAGTCAATCGAAAAATCAATGGGTCCGTTATAATCTCTTCCTGCTCCATTGTAAAATCTTATTCGCTTAATCCCATAGTAAGGGATAATTGTTTTAATATTTGATCTGTTTAATCTCTTAAAGACCTCTTCGACAATAAGCTCAGCAATCAAGCGTGCCTGATCAAATCGATACTCCATATCCTTGTGAACCTGATCAACGGAGCAGCCGCAAATTGAATCATGAGCATGATTCTTCATAAGATATTCCCAGCTTTTTTCAATAAAAGGTTTATAACAGAAGCGCTCCTTTGAATTTTCTATTGTACAAAAAAGGCTGTAGGGTTCTGCAAAACTGCAGAGCAGGCTCTCACAATAGCTATTCTTCTGCTTCTGATCTATTCTTGATGATCCAACATGAGGTATTAAATAATTCTTTTGCCCTTTCCCACAGGGAGTGCGTAGCTCATCTTTAACTTTCATGAGCTTTGAGCAGTCCGGATATTCGTCAAAAAATGTTTCCATCCTGGAAAAAACAATTTCATACTCTTTATTCGAACTATTGAAATAGTCCAGGAACTCATAAACTTCTCTGTCCAAACTGCAGTGATCTATGCCCATCTGGAGAAGTACAGATCCGGCCGGTGATGCTTCTTCCCTCTCTCTAATCACATTTAACATCTTCTTTACCGCCTCCGCAGGCTCGATTTCTCTTCCATACTGCTTAAAGTCACTGACAACCTCAAGCCAGGTACTGCCGTATCCCTTCTGCATAGAAAAAGCATGAGTCAAAATCATAGTGCCGTCCGCCGCCTGCCAGAGAAATTCATATTTGATCCTGTCAAGAGGAACACCGCGCCATAAAAGGGCAGAATCCAGGCCGCAGAGCTTAAATATCTGAGGCATTTGTGAATTATGCCCGAACATGTCACATACATAACCGCATCGATTAACAGAACCAAGTCTTATGCTCGATTTTATCCCCTTTTCAAGGTTCCTTATTAAAGACTCCCCTGATATGATTATTTCATCCGGCATAGTGTACCAGGGTCCCAGAACAATCTTTTTCTCTCTGATTAATTTCAATAATCTGTCTCTGTTATGGGGCCGTATCTCAAGATAATCATCTAAAACAATATACTGGCCGTCAAAGATAAAGGGAGGTAAATCTGGGCTTTCTTTAAAAAGCAATAATAATTGATCGACCATCTCAACTAATCTGAAACGGAACTCCTGGAATGGTTGGTACCACTCCCTATCCCAATGAGTTGTAAAAAACAAATATATCTTCTTCTTCATGTTCAGGGGGTTTATTCTAGGCTTCAATTTAACTCATATGATTATTATCGGTGTAAATAATAGCGTGAATTATTTCATCTAACTCCTTAACAGTCAAGCTTACTGGATATATATAATCAAAAGAGAAACTGCATTACAAAGCTTCTCGCCTAAAATTTAAATTTTTCTTGCAATTGACAATTATTAATAAATCTGCTATATTTTTTAATCAGGACGAAGTAAGATACCGATAGGTTAGGAGTAATGTAAAGCAAATGCCTGGACTTACAAGATCCGGGTGTTTTTTTGTAATGCCGCATCAAACTTAATGACAGGAAACATCTATTTTTTAATCATTAACAGATTTAATGGCCTTGATATGATGGAGCTGAAAAAGTTTCTCGTTGAGAAATGCTTTAAGAATAGAAGTCAAGGTCTTTTTCATTAAAAAGGAGATATGGATGAATAAGAAAATCTACATCGGCAACTTGAATTATGACACGGACGAAGAAAAGCTGAGGGAGGCTTTTGCAGAGTTCGGTGAGGTGGCCTCAGTCAATCTGATCACCGATCGCTACACAGGGCATTCTCGAGGTTTTGCATTTATTGAAATGGCAACCGAAGATGATGCAAAGGCTGCTATTGAAGCTATGAACGGTAAAGAAGTGGACGGACGCCAGCTTAAAGTGAACGAAGCCCGGGACCGAAAGGATAGCGACCGAAACCGCAGACAGTATTAAAGTTCCGTTTGCGCCTAAAATATCCTTTTTCAATCCTCCATCAGGTTCATCATTCTCGAGGCTTTAACAAATAGAACAGGCGGAAGTTCGATGAACTTATCCAATTCCTTAGTGAAAAAGTATTCATCTAAGGAGAAAAGGGCGGCAATTCCTCCCTTCCTCTCTCCGGGCATACCCATGATAATGAGCAGGGCGTCCCGGGAATGCTCCTTGATCGATTCATGAATTGATTTATCATCCTCAGGGAGGATCAATACCTCTCCTGAAAGTCTTGCCCTTCTAAGGATATTTTCCATTTCTACTTTAGAGGCCTCCTCTTCAACGACTCCTGATATTTTTCTGATAATTCTAATGCTCTTCGGGGTCTTACCTTCTTTAATGTCTGTTTTATTTATTATATAGGCTAAGAGAGCCATCAGGTTTCCATTCTCCTCCCCCTTCCACCATACATCAATCCGGTTACTTTCAGGAAGGCTCGCAGCTCCGTGTTTGTACAGAAGCACATTTTTCCCCATATTTATCAACTTTGCGGTCACCTCGAAGAAATTTATCCGGGAATCAAGAGGGAAAAGGGCCGTATTTATCTTAAACCCACCGGGTACAGCCGCCTGTAGTATTGAAAGAATTCCACTGTCGTACTGGTCGCCTGGAATTTCAATAATCTGTGCACCTTCCGGCGGCCTGAATAAAATTTCAGGCTGTTTCTGGGGCTTCAGGATATTATACATGATAAGCCCCTGGTAATTGGCTATTCTTTCGCCCATCTCTATGGTTCGCCGGGACACCTCTTTCTGGTCTGCAAAGCAGAAGGTGCCCACTACAGGTCTCCAGTTTTTGCTTCCCTGCACAATAGCCCTCATCCTTTTAAATCCCCAGTTGAGCCCTGAGAATAGAACTCCCCACCATACACCCTCAAGTTTTCTATGTGATTTATATTTAAGCAGAAGAGAAAAAATCAGAAGCTGCGAAACCAGAATGCCGATTCCGACCCACATATTGAAAAAGGATATAGCAATTATGCACATTAGAAAGCCATAAAGAGATATGGTCCAGTGCCCGCGGGATGTTGGCCTGAAACTGGGATTCCCGCTGACCCTCTCTAAAAAGGCGGCAAGGTTAATCCAGCCATAAACCACCAGAAAGCAGATACCCACTACAATCGAGGCCTGTGTGACGTCTCCGGACCATATAACAGGCAGTATGATAATGAAAGTTAAGAGGGTCGCCCACCTTGGCTCTATTCCCCTTTTAAGCCAATCCCTGCTCAGAAAGTACAGGGGTTTCGGAATTATTCTGTCTCTAGCAAGCGCCTGAGCCGTTCGGGGAGCGGTCATAAAGTAGGACAGCGCGGATGAGCCTGTGGCTACCAGAATTCCTATTATAATCAGAATGGGGATCACGGCTGACTGGGCAAATATAGAGGCAGCGGTGGGAATTGTTCCACCCCTGGTAAATATAAGAAGCTCAGGCCTGATTAGGGAGTAGATTACTGTTATTCCTATATAAACTAAAGAGGTTACCCCGATAGCCAAAAAAGTTCCCTTTGGGAGAGAGGTTTTGGGATTTTTAAGATCGCCGCTCATGCCCACGCCTGCATCGATTCCAGTCACAGCCGGGAAAAAAGCTGCCAGGGCAGCCCAAAAACCCATACCCAAAGCCGAGCCGCTTAAATTTACTGAACCGGAAAACAGAGGGGCCTGGTCATGGGTCAGGCCTAATAGGGGTGAGAGGAAAATGGAGCCGACCGAAACTATCAGAATTATAAAGATCACCATCTGAATCTTTACGATAAAATCGGCTCCGATGATTCCTAATATAAGAGCGATAAAGACTATGAAGGTAGCAATGATCTGTTTCTGTATTAAAGGATCAAAGCTCCCCATAAAGTTATGTACAAATGAGATTCTTAAGAGAAGCTCCTGTAGAGGTTCGGCAAAACCGATTGCATAGAAACCTATGCAGGCGGTCTGGGCAAGGAAGAGTTGAATACCTATTGAGCCGCCGAATGCTCTACCCAGAGATCTTCTTGACATGGCATACATTCCGCCGGCGCCAACACGCTCAATATTGGTGGCGCAGTCTGCAATTGAAAAAGCCGTTGCCAGGGTTACAGTATTGGAAAAAATGACAATGATCAGCATTTTCCACAATCCCATGGTCCCGGTCAGCATGGGAAGGATGAGAAATAAAACCGCACCCAATATGGCTTCAAAAGATGGAACAAATACGCCTGAAAATGTACCTAAAAGCATCAGTTTTTAAACAATAATTAATTGATGGGAATTTTTATAACCCGGTCTGGTATGAATAGTCAAGTAATGAGCGAGAAATAAGAGGAATTATAGCGAAAAAGTAGTGATGAATCCTCTAGACCCATTTTTCACAGGTTGAGGATCACGAAATACCCCTACCCTTGTCGTGCTCGGCAGCGCCTTCAGGTCGTGTAACATAGCTCCTGATTTGTTCCTCGATAAACGGAAACCTCAGCTTCTCCAACACATCGACCTGCGCGGGCTTTAAAGAAAGCGGCGTGACTCGAACGGTGTCTTTCTTGTAACGAACTGCAATAGCGGAGAAAACAAAACGTTTTAGCAAGGTTTCTCCTGTAGTCCTGCAAGTCTTGCTTTTCGACAACCGATAAAGACGTCATCTGTACTGTGAGTCTTTTCGCGCAGACTTGTACCGATGTCATAAAGGCCATCATATTTGGCATCCTTCTTGGCAAGCTCGGGATCGTACTGGTAGGAAAATTTAAGTATTGGCTTCCTCTGATTCTTTTTTTATCTCTTTCTCGTAGGTGATTCTGGAGGGGACAGCCGAGAAATGAGAGGCCAAGAGAGTTACTCCTTGAAAATGGACCGAATCATATATCAGATGCCGGTTTGATTGCAATTTTATTGCGTACTGGAACGAAGGGAAAAGATGCAGTAGCTTTTTCCAGAGACCTCATTATGCACTTCGGGGGCTTAAGAGGGCTGCTGAATGCAAAAAAATCTGATTTGCAAAAAATAAAGGGCTTAGGAAACGCAAAGATAGCGCAGCTTTTAGCATTAATAGAAATTACAAAACGTCAGCTAATGAACTACCATCCCTGTAATATTTTCTAAGAACTGCTGCTACATTACAGCCAAAAGCTTTTTACGGGATACTCCCTGATTATCTCCTCCCTTGTGACAAAAATAGCATTATGATTATTTGCTTGTGAAATCAGTAACCTGTCAAAAGGGTCTTTATGATAATCAGGAAGCAATACAGAGTCAATCATCTCTGATACGCTGGGCTCAATCATTATAGCATTTGAATATCGGAGTATCTCATTTTTCCACTCATGTACATCTGTGATTTCCAACCTTCCTTTTTTAGCAAGCAGGGCGGCTTCCCAGAAGCTAATGGAGGATATTAGTAGGTTTCCCAGTCTGCTTTGTCTGTCAACAAATGTAATAAAATCTTCTGAAACAATCTCTTTAATATGCCAATATACTAAAGCATGAGTATCAAACAGGTATTTTTCATTTTTCAAATGTAATTCTCCCAGATGTCCTCGATCGGGGCAAAGGCTTTCTGTTGAGAAGCTAGTAACTTAGGTTTTATTTTTGTATTTGCTCTCCAATCAGAGTCTATTATTGGCAGAATTCTTGCGATCTCTTCACCGTGTCTTTTAATACTAACCGTTTCACCATGAGTAACTTTATCGAGAATGTTAAATAAGTTGTTTCTCAAACCTGTCGCAGTGACTGATATCATACATTTCTCCCTGACATGGACATTAATAAAGTCTACATGTACATCTTTAGAGAAGCGAGAATGTATATTCAAAGTAGACTGTTAGATGTCTTAGCAAGTGGGCGTACTCTTTATGTGAATTTGCCATACTTTGTTTACTGCACCTTATTTTATATAAAACATAAGGTGCGGGAAATCCGCACGTACAGATCTTTGGGGGAGTCTGGTGGGAAACCACACGATTCTACCCGGTAAATGATTAATCCCACCCTAAGAAGGCGTAAAGGAAATATTGTATTGACAAAAGAGCAATCTCAAGCTAGAATATTATAATAATTGAAAAAATTCATAAGGAGGAAAAAATGCCAAGACTAAAAAAAGCAAGTGAATTAATGACCAAAGGGGTAAAGATGATCGACGGTAGTGCTACTGTTGCAGAGGCCGTAAAGAAAATGAGAAAAGAAAAAGTTTCATCTCTAGTAGTTGATCATCGGAATCAGAATGATGCTTATGGAATGCTTACCAGAAAAGATGTGGTTAATAAAGTAGTTGATCCTGGAAAAGATCCTAATGCCGTGAAAGTATTTGAAATAATGAATAAACCGCTAATTACAGTATCTCCGGGTTTGCAAATAAAATATTGTGCTCGACTAATGCATCATACCGGTATAAGGAGAGCTCCCGTTTTTGATGGTACGAACATCATAGGTATTTTGAGTAATACAGATATATTTAATGCCATTGAAGTATAAACTATCAAAATTTTATTAGTTGAAAAACTCAGTGGAGAAACATGAGAGACATGGTGTAACCCAGGGATGACTTTCAGCTTGTCGATTGGTTTGAAGGTAACGTTGGTCTTAGTAAAAAGGCTGGTCAAATCTTTGGGTAAGCCTTCGAAATCCAGCTCATCGTAGATCGTCCGTTTTGACCGGAAACCGGTATACCATTTGATCCGATCGGTGATCTATTAGGCGATTTCAGGATTCAGATAGAAGTAGGAGTACCTAGCTTTTTCTAAGAAATACTCCTTCCAGGAAACGGCAGTATAGAGATTAGTGGTTACCTCATCGCTCCATTCCTCCTTGATCCGTAGGGTAACTTTATGCCTTTGAGAGGAAGCCTCTATTTCCTCTTTGCCGATAGCATACGCACCAAAGTGATAAATACCATTGGCTTCCAGGAACACGTCGATCATAAGAATGACGAACTTCCCCCAGTCATAGGTTTGAACCGATAAGGTCTTCCAGAGCGCAGACAGCATCGCAACAACAATCGAAAATAATTGAATGGTTTAAGTCTATGGGTATTACTAGAATTGAGTTGCGGGTAGCAGTAAAAAATCAAATTGGATATTCATTTTGGAAAAAACATGGATTTAAAGATTATCTTCATGTATTATACCGAAATATATAGAATCTTTTTATGAAACCACAAGCTGTCTTTTTTGATTTATTCGGTACTTTAATAAGTCATTTTTCTAAAGCAAAACACGAACACTTTATGTCTGAAATATGTTCTGTTTTGTCCGTTCCATTAATTGATTTTTCAATATTGTGGGTAAAAACATTCCAAGATCGTGTAACTGGGAAGTTTAAAAGTATTGATGATAATATTGAGAGTATATGTGATGAATTAGGTTATGAGATTGCGGAAGAAAATATTTCCCAAGCCACAGAATTACATCTTAATTTTACAAAAGAAGCATTACAACCTAAAGATGGCGCTATTGAAACGTTAGATTATCTCAAATCTTTGAGAATTAAAATAGGTCTTATTTCAGACTGCGCTCCAGATGTCTTAAAAGTATGGCAAGAATCAGCCTTCTCAAAATATATTATTGACCCTGTTTTTTCATTCGATGTGGGCATAAAAAAGCCTAATAGCAAAATCTATAAGATTGCATGTAGAAAATTGCATGTTAATCCAAACAATTGTTTTTATGTAGGAGATGGAAGCAGCAATGAATTAAGCGGTGCTGAATCAATAGGAATAAAAGCAATATTAATCTGTACTCCGCTTAGTGATGTATATGATCCTATTCGAAAGGATGTTGAAAATTGGACAGGAATGATGATTCATAAATTAACCGATTTGAAAGATTTGATAGAAAAATGAGCATTGGTATGGAGGTACTGAGATACCAGTTAGCTTCAAAAGATGTAGGGCTGTTTTCGGAAGAATATTGGAGATGTGGGGTTCGATAAATTAGTCAGCATTCAATATTTATGAAAAATATAAGGAATGATAAATGAAAACAGGGTTCAAAAAAATCAGCATTAGTAAATACATAGAGCTTTATCTTAAGAGTAACCCAGGAACCAAACGAAAAAAAATTACAGAAGGATTGAAGAAAGCACTCAAAGCGTATAAGAAAGGTATCAAATGCAGGTGTGGAAATCCGATTTGGGTAATTGGATCAGCTGTTGCTGGAAATGCATGCTTTACCTGTATCACAGGTGAGGCACATCCTGATAACGATTACGAAATTGCTGAGGCATGTGAATAAAGTTTTTCACTTATAGCTTCTGAAATCCTAAGATTGAACAAGGCTTAGCGTTCTTCTGTGGAAAGCTGCTTTGGAAATTACAAAAATTTTTTCGAGATTGCTCAAACTATATGATGCAAATTTAAATAAACACATCCAGTGTACGGACTCGTATGTTTTTTCACAAATCAACAGGCATAGTAACCGGATCACATAAGAAATATCATTCAAAACCGATTGTCCGCCCTGCTTCGAG
>JAUWZD010000094.1 GCA_030615505.1 Spirochaetales bacterium
AGGCTACAGTTTAGAAGAACTCTGTTTGACATTATTTTACCTTGACAGCTTTGGATTCAGGTCGATGGAGGATTTCAAGAGAGTATATCCGGAAGAGTTCGGCGCTTTGATTGGCCGCTCCTTTAGTCCCAGTCGTTTTACACTGAGACGATTTTTGCATAAGGTGCGGAAGCTAAAAAAGAGTGAAGAACTCATAGATGAGTTTGCCTATGAGTATTTGAAATCAGGGATCGCTCGCTTTAGGGTGCTGTATATAGACGGTCATTTTCTTCCATACTACGAGATGTATCCGGTTACAAAAGGGTGGCACGGTGTAAGACAGATACCGATGAAGGGCAGCTATAACTTTCCGGGGGTTGATGCGAACTTCACGCCGTGGATATTTCTAATCCGCTCATCATCAGAAGATCTATTGCAGAAAATACCTGCCCCACGGTCGGGACCTTCCGGAAATTGTAGCTAAGGCAAAGGAAGCAGCAGCTCGAGCTGGTGTGGATCAGGAGAAGCTTGAAGGTTTGGTAGTGGTATTTGACCGCGAAGGATATAGTTCGGAACTTTACAGATTTCTTGATGGGAGAGATAAAAAAGATAAGAAGCGCAGGGCTATATTTATCAGTTGGGCAAAATATGCGGATAAATGGGTATATGATATTCCAGATGAAAAGTTTGAACACAGTGTGATTGTTACCTATGACATACAGGAAGTGGAAGAAGTTAAATATTTTGATACAAAGAGGATGATGAGCAAGTACGGAAATATTCGCACCATCGTAATAGAAAGTGGTGAGGATCGAAAGCGTTCAGCCATTTACACGAATGGGGATGAAGATGAAATTGATAGTAATACTGTTATTCAGTTAATCTGCCGCAGATGGGGAGAGGAGAACAAAATCAAAGAGCTTATGATAAAGCATTTCATCAACTATACACCGGGATATGTTAAAGAGCATATGGCAGAACAACCGCTGGTGGATAATCCGAAAGTGAAAAAACTGAAAAAAGAAAAGGCTAAGATTACGAGTGAACTGCATAAGCTGAAGGTCAAATTAACAGATAAGCTACTTGCAGAAGCAAAAGATGGCATGAATTGGGAAGAGATAAAGAAAAATCAGATTGAGTTATTAGCAGATATTGTTACAGGGAATAATGAAATATTCTTTCTGGATCAAGAACTTGATAAATTGCCAAAAAAGGTACCCTTCGATCGAGCGCATGACGGTAAGAAATTACTCAAGCTTAATTTTGAAAAGAAAATATTTTTAGACTGTATTAAAGTATTTTCGTGCAACATGCAGCAGCAGATGTGTAAGATTCTACTGAATTACTACGACAAAAAGAAAGAGATTATGCCGGCGCTGGCAATGATCCTGAACAGAGGTGGATACATAAAGTTAGAGCATGGTATTTTGAAAGTGAGGCTGAGAAGGTTCAAGAACCAAGAAATTGATTATGCTGCTCGGCGATTTTGTGAAGAACTGAATTTGATGAATCCACACACATTAGACAGATTCAGGTTACCAATAACGTATGAAATCAGGTAAAGCCGGGAAAGAAATTATTTAAAAATTAAGAAAAATCTGGCGGTTTGCTAAGACCTCTGTTAATTGATATAATAAATGGTTTTAGTATAATTCGATTACTTTTTAGAACTAATTTATTTAATGATCCGATAAGGCCTTGTACTTCGAATTCTAAATATCCAGTTTTAATTACTAATTCTATTGTAATATATGAAAAGGTTCTTCCGAACAAACCTGCTGTACGAACCGATATATACGGATATAATTCTGGAGATGGTAAAGAAGCTTTTTTAGCGATAACATTAATTATTCCATCCTTCTTTAATGTTCCATTTGGAGTTTGAAAAATTATATCTTTAAGTTTGGCATTTGATAACCACTCATTATTTGCTTCAGATTCTATTTTCTTTACAACAGTGGGAGCAATTTCTATTGGTATTATAGCTTCTAATTTTTCATTTGAAGGTTCAAAATAAAGATAAACTCTACCTTTAAAGTCATCAACTTTTAATTCACCATGACCAAAAAGCTCCACATCAATACTCCATCAATGTACCATCATGCCACATAACAACCTTTTCAGCTGCGCCCCCGAATTATACCGGCCCACTTACGTAATTAATGCCATCTTACACTTCGTATTGGCCTTAAAGGCGTCAGCTCCATCCCGTTGTTGGGCATAATCTTCTTAATTTTAGCATACAATTGTGGTTTGTAAGGATCGAACATTACATTCATTATTTTCTCTTTCTTCCGCTTTTTGCATTTCGTTTTGTAAAGCTGTAGACGATTCATTAGCTGGAGGCGCTATTGGGAAAGATTTGACTCCTGAAAAAATGAATCTTTCAGAAAATGACATTTGCAGAGTATTGTGCAATCTAATGAACCTATTTGCCAATCTGCTGGATACAGAAGGTAGTGTTTCAAACTTCCCCATGAGTAGTGTAGAGTCAGTAACAGGAAACCATACGCGAGTATTTGGAATGCCATATCCTGGAGGCCAATTTTGAAAAATATCTTCCTTCCAGGTTAGTATAATCGCGCGATCAGATGTAACCAAACGATTTGATATGTTTGGCGTTACATATAGAACATACCAATTTCGATTTTTTAGCATTTGAGTAATTGGCCACCAGAGCTTCAGTATATTCTCTAGGAACCATTCATTTCTAAAGTTAATTTCCAACATATCATTTTCGATAAAGGATCGTGCTTTTTAGAAAGATAGTATTTCCTCTGGACTTTTTCCCTGTTCTTTCATTTTTCTTGCATATTCTGCATGGCTTGTTTCGTTCCACATTGCATCAAGTGCAAACAGCAATACCTTTTCTGTAGATCTTTCAATGAAATGTTTAAAGGGAGGTGTGCGTAAGATCAGCAAACCAAGAAAGGTCATCAGGCAATCATATTCTTCGCCGCCGGGGATAGATCTCTGTGCCTCTATATCCTTGAGTACCGGGATGGCCTTACTTTCTAGTTCAGATACCTTATCTTCTAGTAAGTCAGGAGGAACACCAGGTATTTCTACAGAGAAGTAATCCACTTGAAGTCCGGCATTAGATGGACTGGATGTATACACTTTAAACTTTGACTTATCTGTTATGAATAGAGTGCCACTTCGTTCCCTTTCCGGAGAAAACAGGGCGAGATACGATGCAGTAATGTAATGATTTCTTTTTTTTGACATGAACTCCTGCAATTTATCTTGCCTACGCTTCTATCCTTTCAATTAGCCAGAACGGATTTATGCCCAACGATCTTTTCAGCTGCGCCCTCGCAGGCGAAGCCGAGAAGGCGTCAGCTCCAAAAGCCATTTTATACCATTTTCATGCTACAGAATGCATCTCCTTAGAGACAGTATTTTCATATAGATCAATAATTGGAAAACATAATTCATAATCATGCCAAACAAGATCACCAAACTCGATTTTAAATTCCTTAAATATCTTAATATCTAAGTACTTTCTTGTTGTTGGGTTTTTTGAATTTTCTAAAAATGTTTTAAAGTCAACAATTTGTGTCTTGTTGTCAGAAAAATGTAGTTTAATCCTAAAGTCATTTAAATATTCAGCTTTCGTGATTTCAATAGACATAATGGACTCCTATTTTATTTTTTGTGTAATCTTTTCAGCTTTTATTTCTTTATTAAGTAAGAAGAAATCAATCCATTTTTGAACAATATCATCCTTAAAATTTTCAACTACAGCTTTAAATTTATTCATTTCATTATTGTCTAAAGGGTCTTTTCCCCTAACAGATGAGTATTTAATATCTACTATCTTACCATCAACAATAATGAATTCAGCTTTATTTTCCTTATTTTGAAATTTGCCATGCACATGTATAGGTTGATGTTCATTGGAGTAAAAAAGAACAATTAAGCCGAAATATTCATATAACTTTGGCATAATATTAATTTAACATATTTCTCCCGTATTTTCTATTACTATTAATTAAACAAATTATAGCATTTGGACATTTTGGTATAACGACAAGATTGAGTTGCCGCGCCGAATTTAAAATGAACAATACCTTCTGTGGATTAAAATAATCCAAATCAGTAGCAATCTAAACGGTCAACTCCAACCGCATGTTAGCCATCATTTATTTTTCTTCTCTATTGAGTTACACATGAGGAGAAAACAATCTATCACCAGGAATTTGTGGATAAATGAGTTTTTCGTCCCTACTTTTGATAAAAGTTTGGCAATATTCCATTAGATTCGAAAGATTTGTTTTTTGGATTTCTCGTTTTAATATCTGTAATTTTGAACTATCATCTGACGTTTTTAATCTTTCTAATTTCTTTTTATCTAATAAATCAATCCATAATATTGGATAGTCACATATTAAAGGACCGAGACCTTTCAATTTTGTTGTACCATCAAAATAAACATTGATTCCTTTTTCTTCTAGTGTTAAATAATTATCACGCATTAAAAGAATAGCTGTTTCAACTGAGATAGTAATTTTTTCTGTACTAGAAAATCTAGAAAGTCTAAATCCTATATCAATGGAACTACCTAAAAAATCATTAAGAGAATGGCCTTGAATTTCTGTTGTAAGTTCGATATTGGTATTTCTATAATTTGATATATTGACAAACCAGATAGTTCCTTTCAATTCTAGATTGCTCTTGTTGTCATTTAAATTAAATTCATTTATAGTATTCCTAAATGCAATTATGCTAAATAGAACTTGTTCGTAATATTCTTTGATTTCAACATATATAGAATTTCATCGCCTATTAATTTCCATTTAATTGGGTATGTTAGTTCTACAATATCTCTTTCTTCATTTTGAATCAGTTTATAATTATCTTTTTCTCTATCAATGTTATCATTAAAACTTACCGAGAACTTTTTGAAGAATTCTTTAAAAATACTATTCCAGGATTCATTATTTAATTTGTACCCAGTTGAATTGCAGATATCAACACTAAAAAAGAGATAAACTCTCAAATAGTTATTATTTTGACTACACATAAATGGACTATAACTCAAAGGGATCTTCTTAGCAACTGAATATAGATATTTTCTATCTATCAGTTGAGCAAATCATTCGACTAATGGTGGCTAAAATATTATATCACATATTCAACCCAAACTACAATCAACAATCGAACGTTGCGATAAAAAGCTGATATTGAAAACAAAATATACTGTTGAAGCAGTATAACCATTTCAGTAGCTAAATATTATAAGACCAGATAAGAAGAGAGGTATAAATATGCTGCATATAAAATATTCCCGGTATATATCCTTCGGGAAGTTTCTTGGGCTTACTGCAAACATACCGTCCAATCGGATCCCTTTTGAAAAATATTTCAGCGAGCATCAGCTTGAAGAAAAAGAAGCTTTAGAACCGTTTTTAACGGATCTGCAGAAGCAATTTAAGGACTGGCATGTAGCCTGGGCAAAGGAAAAGGAAGCGGTTAAACTCCGTTGGTGTATAGAGTGGGAAAAAGATAGTCTACAAATGCGTATACTCCACAGACTTCAGCACAAATCCTACCGGACTGATCGGTATGTTTTAAACAAACAGATTGAAGGGATAGCAGAAGCCATACGTTCCCGTGTCAGGAAACGACTGCCTGTAGTTCTCGATCAGAATAAAATTGTTCAAATATTTCAGAACCTGCAGGATCCTTTCAGCCTGATATCACGGCTGATTTGTTGTTGGAGTACCGCTTCCAACTGCACTTGAAAGAAAACATCCACATGCAGGGATAGAGTGGACATTGCTCTGGTTATACCCCTCTTGCCGATTACCACCGGAATCGTAAAGAAAATCATTCCCCTTCCCGAGTCTTTATTCTTAGATACTGCAGTGTTCCGCCCAGACCGTAGAGGTAGGCTAAAGCCATAATTATAGAACCTATTGCAAGCATAAAGCGGCCAATACCCTGAAGCAGGCTTGAGCTCAGTAGTGAGATTAAAATGCCTAATAATACCGGCCCCTTAATAATTAACAGCCCTAATAAACCTGAAGTATAGAAAAAAGCTGCGGAACCTTTTGAATAATACCGTGAGCACGAAGCAAACACAGCTTACGAGTAACCCGTGCAGCGTTACTCTGTTTTTCTTCAACTGACAATGCGGCATTTGGAAAAAGATACTGGAACAGATCTCTATTACGGAAGCCGTTAACAGCGAACTCGCCTCGACTAATAATCTGGATAAACAGCTGATCTTCATCCGACCAGGGACGCAAGGCACGTATCCTACGGCCATTCCAAATCACAGTACGGCAAACCGGATCGACCAACTTATTGATCGGGCTGTTCGTATTGAGGGTAGCCAGATCATTGGCATAACGTTCATTAGAGGCCTGAGAAACCTGAGCACGTCTCGGGAGGTCTGCTATTCACTTTCGCATTTCTCTCCACTCATGGCTGCCCTGGGGGTTACCCTCCAGCGGGCGAAACACTTTGAAATCTTTCGGATCGTCTATGGTTGTCTCCAATCGCAAGTTCTTTCTCCCTTTGTAATATATCTTGACCGAATTAGCTCCTACCCTGTGTTTGACCCGAATTCCTTCCGTCCTTTTTTTGTAATCGCTTATCACTTCACCTTGGAAATTACCGTGAGGCTTACGCCCTAAAAAACGCATTACATCAGGACGCGGGAGAGGAAAAACTGGACATCGCTCCCCCAACCAACTTAGGATAAATCTCTGAAAGAGCTTGGGGGGATTTAAACATGATATCTGAAGCCCACTCGCTTTGATGGACGCTCCAAAAGTTTGAGCTCATACCGATGGAAAATCTCATCATGAACCGGGTTTAGCTTCAACGCGATTAAATCCAGCTCCGGCACCCACTGAAAGCTCAACTGTTCATCCATCAGTTTTTGAGCTGCCTCTACATCTTCTAACCAGGTGAAGCAGTTCTCGATTCGCTTGTACTTTGTCCCTGCTACATCCATCTGGCGAGCAAGCCATTCCCGGCCATTCAGGCAAATGTAGATGGTGAAAGGAAACCAGGTTTGAATGCGAGCACTCATGAACCCAAATATAGGATCTACCCAGTAATGATAGATATGCAGGCACTTCCTCTGTTTCGGTTCAAGTATCAGTTTCTTAGTGCTGCAGTCCCGCCGAATATCATAACTGATGCACGGCTCGACACAGCGCAGAAGACAGATCAGCCCATCGGTGATTCTGTCTTTGTGCATTATCTGTTTTGTTAACAGTTCTTTTTTCTTCTAAGCTAAAGGAAGGTTAACTCAGTGCTGTTAGCCGGTACGGGCACAAGGACTTCGATTTTTATCCAAATCCACCGGGACAAAAGCCCAGTCACTTTAGCTTTTTCAATTTTCGATATTTTCTCTTAATTATATTGTCCAGGTCTTTTGCATTAAAAGGCTTCGTGATATAGTTGTCGGCGCCAACCTTGAATGCACTTTCTACATCTCCTATTCGAGTCTTGGAAGTGAGCATAAAAACAGGTATAGACTTTGTTTTTCGATCTTTTTTAAGCCTGATACAAACCTCAAATCCATCCATTTCAGGCATCATTATATCAAGAAGAATCAAGTCCAGCTTTTCATTGATAGCGATTTCCAAACCTTCTTTGCCGTTTGCAGCCGCCAGTACTTCATGCTGGCTTAAAGAAAGATGATAACTCACCAGTTTTCTGATATCTTCATCATCATCAATAATTAATATTTTCATATAATCCTTCTTTCTTGGTCTATTATTCATAGATTACCTTAACTTGTTCAAGATAGGCGGAAAGCTCGGCAATCAACTTGCTGATCTCTTCAGAGTTCCTATCCTCTGCAGCCTGCTCTAAAGATCCGCCTAGATCACTGACAGCATCAAATCCGTAGGCTCCCCCGGTTCCCTTCATTTTGTGGCCCAGGGTACGGATATTCTGATAATCGTCCTTATCCAGAGCTTTCCTAAGTGATTTGATGTCCTTTTTTCTGTTTTTAAGAAAATCATCTGTAAGTTCCTCAAGCTCTGCATCAATATGAACAATACTATTTTCATCCTGTTTTTTTCTCGAAAATCCTTTTCGCTGCATCTTTCCCCAGGATTTTTTCCCAAGGATATAATCAATGATTCCTTTTAAGCGCCACCATGCGCTTAACTGCCTGTAGCCGAGGTTTTCAAATATCCCGTAGAAGAAGAGGGTAATAATGTCTGAAAGCCTGGGATAGCGGCGAAAAGATAATTCTTCCAGACATAGGGTATTGACGGAGAGTACTATTCCCAAAATAATGGCTGCCGACAAAAAAAGTAATGAAAAACTTAGATCAATAATGCCAAGGCATAAGGAAGCTGCAAACATGAAATACCCGGTGACCTCAATTATGGGGGTAATCATTTCAAATATGGAAAAAAACGGCATGGCGAAAATTCCAACTACCCCATAACGCGGGTTCAGAAGCATACGTATGTTCATGAGCAGGCTGTCTATCAAGCCTCGCTGCCAGCGATTTCTCTGGCGGGATAATATTTTTATAGATTCCGGCACCTCTGTCCAGCAAACCGGATCCGGAACAAAAGTGATGCGGTATTTCTCTTTTTTTTCTCGCATTAAACGATGAAGCCGGACAACCAGCTCCATGTCTTCTCCTACCGTATCAGTTCTGTATCCTCCGCTTTCGATTACGACCGACTTTTTGAACATTCCGATTGCTCCTGAAATAACTAAAAGAGCATTCAAAACGGAAAGTCCTACGCGTCCAAATAAAAAGGCCCTTAAATACTCTATAACCTGAAATCTTACCAGGTTTTTTTTAGAAAGAGCTATCCGGCTGACCTCTCCATAGGAAATATCACATCCGTTTGCAATCCGAACAATTCCCCCGACGGCGACCGTGCGGGAATCTTGCATAAAGGGTCTCACCATCTTCAAGAGACAATCCTTTTCAAGAATGGAATCAGCATCGATCGAACAGAACAGGGGATACTTCGAAACATCGATACCCGCATTCAGGGCATCGGCCTTTCCTCCGTTTTCCTTGTCAACAACCACCAGGTTGGAATAATCCCGTGAGACAAATACCCGCTTAATATTTTTACATCCCACCTGGTAGCTCAAAGAACGGGGAACCGGGATCAGATTGTATCTTTTTTTCAGTACATTGATAGTATTATCAGTGGAGCCGTCGTTAATCACAACTACTTCATACTCCGGATATTGTAATTGAAGTAGAGACTTTACGCTCTCTGCAATCGTAGGTTCTTCATTGTAAGCGGGTACAAGAATGGAAATTGGCTTATAAAAAGTTGACTGGAACAGTTTTTTTAAATCCACTGAGCGCAGTTCATTTATATATCTTTTAATCGAAAAAAAAGAAAGAATATTCAATACGATATAGGATAAGTTCAAGGCGATAAAGAATAGAACAATTAAAACATCATAATAAAAAATAAATTTAAAAACGATAGACTTCCACATAGTGATGGTCATCCCAATTCAATTTCGCTTAAGACCTGAAGAGAAATTTCCCTTGCAGGGTCCTTACTTTTTTTATGAGCTGCCTCTTCCAGCAGATCAATCCCGGTTTTTCCAATGTGGGACAGGGACCAGGCGGCGTTATATCGAACCCACCAGTTTTCGTCACTAAGCCTTTCCTTTAAAGGTTGGGCCATCTTTTCATCGCCGATTTTACCCAAAGCCTTTACTGCACTGCTTCTTACGCGCCAGTTTCCATAATCGAGATGGGCTTCCAAAACAGAAAGGCTCGTTGGGGAGGACAGCTCACCAAGGACTTTGATAATTTTTATTTTCAGTTCATCGTCTTCGGTTTCTGCGAGCATACGTGTTAGCAAATTCAATGCCGGCAAATGTTTGAAAAACCCAAGAAGTTCCACAATTAGATATTTCCGTTGCGCCTCAAGATCCGCCTGCTTCAGCAGCTCTAAAAGATCGTCTCCTGCGTCGGGACCGAGTTCGAGGATGATTTCTGCAACTTTATCCTCGCTCCAATCTTCTCTTTGGGTCAGTACGTTCAGAATTTTAAATAAATGTTCTTTCGCACCCAGGCTCGCCAGGCCTTGAGCACAGGCAAAGGATACCATGTAATATTTATCATTCAGACCGTCGATCAGATCCGGTATTGCCTTTTTTTCATGAATCATGCCGAGAAAAAAAGCGGCATATACTTTCTGCCATTTATTACCCTTTTTCAGCTTTTGAAGGTAGTAGTTTGCCAGGCCTATTTCGTTTACAAGAGTAACCAGTTTTAAAAAATCCTCACCTTTGATATTCGTAAAGAAACGGGAGATATAATCAGAGAAATATTCAAAATCGGATTTATTAATCATACCGGCAATTCGAGAAAAAGCCGTGTCCCCGGAGAGATATTCCAGTAATAGAGTTTGCCACTCCCCATGCTTTTTTTTAAGATACCGGTTCCTGCGATCTATCTTGAAGCGGAGATATATAATATAGACGGAGAGCATTACTGTCAAAAACAGAAGAATAAAGATCAAAAATATAATCAGTCTCGTTGGCTCAGAAACGGAATAAGATACCGCCTCCAATAGAGCATGTATCATAAGAGTTTTTCCTGTAGGTATAGGATCCATTCAAGGACGCTCCCAGATAATATTTTAGCCAGTACTTTATGTTCAAAAAACATGTTATACAGTCGATATTTATTGTTTCTACCGAGCTTTCCGCTTTATAGGCTTCACTGCCGCCTGCAAAGCCCAGGGTGAAATGATATCTTCTCGCTTTTAAAAAGTCGATCTTTCCCAGATGTGTATGTGAGGAAACGTTATCAAAATCCTTACCATAAAAAAGCCGGTAAGTTATATAAAAATAGGAGCTCAGGTACTGCTCAAGCCCTCCGGAAAGCACCCATACAGGTCCCCGGTCAAAACCCAGGTAGTCGAAACCGCCGAGGAGAGAAGTTCCTTTTAGCAGCGAAATAACAGTATCCACATCATAACGCTGAACAGGCAAGATGTCTGCATTAAAGGAAACTGAAGCATTTGCGTGTAAGTTTACTCCGGAAAGAATATCATAATAGAATCCAATCCCAATACTCTGATCCTGCTTGTTAAATCGTTCAATCATATTTCCTGATAGGACCACCTCAAATCGTTTTATAGGTTGAAAGGCAAGACTTATATAACCCGAGTGCCAGTCGTCATACCCTTCATTTAGCTTTCTCAAAACTTTTTGATTCTTCTCTCCTTCTTTTTCCAGTCTTTTTAACAATCCAATGGCATTTTTATAGTTTTCAGCATAGAGATATAGATCCGCCAGCCCCCAATAGGCATCCGAATAATCAGGTACTGCAGCTATTATTCTTTCATACAATATTTCCGCCCGGGCATATTCTCCTGTCCAGCTTAGAACCTGTGCCTTGAAGAGCATTAAATCAAAGTTATCAGGATTTTGAGCAAGGTATTTATCAAAAATGGAAATCGCCCCGGCATAATTTTTTGTCCAGCTGTAGAGACGCGCTAATTGAATCTCAATTTCATAATCTGAAGGATTTGAGAAAAGATATTCTTCCGCTATTTTTATAGCTTGCTCAAACTTCTCTTTTTCCTTTAATTCATTAATTGTCTTTAAAACATGCTCTTTTAACAGAGGGCTGTCTGCATTCAGAGATTTATTTACCGCAATTATGAACAAGATAATCGAGGCAAATAAAAAGATTTTCTTTATTTTCATATTGATTTCTTTTACATATTCTTAGCAAGGACTTTTTTTACCCTGAGCAATAACTCTGCCGGACGAAACGGCTTGGTCAGGTAGTCCTCCACCCCGCTTTCAAATCCTTTTACAATATCCTGTTCCTGACCTTTGGCAGTAAGCATGATAACCGGTATAGCCCTGGTATCATCAGTGTTTTTCAAGTTTTTTAAAACCTGAAACCCATCCACTTTGGGAAGCATTATATCAAGAATCACCAGATCGGGCCTTGTCTTTTTTATTTCATCGAGGCCGGCTGCTCCATCGGACCTCCATATTACCTTAAACCCCTCTTTAATTAACTTGTATTCAATCAAGCGGGCCATGTCTTCGTCATCTTCAACCAGGACAATCGTATTCGCCATATACAATACTCCCCACATTATTATAATCGAATCTACTCAAGAAATTTCTTTATCGCTGACAACAAATCCTGCGGTTCGAAGGGTTTCAGGACGAATCCATCTGCTCCAATTTCTTTAACCTTATCTTTTATTCTCTCGATGCTTGCAGTCATTATCAGCACCGGTATATCTTTTAGCTTCTCATCGCTTTTGAGCCTGCGGCAAACCTCATACCCGTCTATTACCGGAAGCCCTAAGTCGAGCAAAATCAGGTCAGGCCTCTGCCTATCCGCTGTTTCCAATCCCTGCCCCCCGTCAGTGGCAGTTATTACCTCATATCCCGCTTTCTTCAGTCTGAACACGGTTAATTTAATCAGGTCCGGTTCATCTTCCACCAAGAGTATGCGTTTCTTATCGCTCATATTTTATCCCTCCGGTTTTATCGGAAGTGTAAAGATAAATTTGGAACCCCTGCCTTGCTCAGATTCGGCCCGGATTATTCCCCCATGGCCCTCGATAATCTGTCTGCATATAGCCAGGCCCAATCCTGTACCGCCGGGCTTTCTATATTTATCTGAACCCACCTGTTGAAATTCAACAAAAAGCCTGGAGAGATTTTCTTTTTTTATGCCTGTCCCTGTATCTTCAACCTGAACTCTGACAGCTTTTCCCTCCACATCTATGCCGCTTGTTACGGTTATGCCCCCCCGGGTGGTGAATTTGATGGCGTTGTTTATGAGGTTGGTGAGAACCTGAGCTATCTTATCAGAATCGAATCTTATCTTTTCAATATCCGGGCTTAAGTTCGTTTTCAGATAAAGGCCACTCCCCCCTGCTACGGCTTTTTGGGTTTTCACAATCTCCTCTATTATTTCATTAATATCATTCTCCTCCATTCTGAACTCTGCTTTTCCGGATTCCAGTTTTGTGAAATCCAGTACATCGTTTATCAGCCGGTGCAACCTATCGACGTTTCTTTTAGCTGTGCTTAGAAAATCTTTTTGATCTTCATTTATCTTACCGGCTGAACCGTCCAGTACAATAGCTATTCCTTCCTTTATAGCGGTGAGAGGGGTTCTGAGTTCATGGGATACCATAGAAGTAAACTGTGATTTAATACTCATTGCCTCTCTGAGTTCCTCTTCGACTTTCTTACGCTCAGTGATGTCAACGTAAAGTTCAATGCGCCCTCCAGTATAGAAACCTGATTTTATAGGGTTACTCGTATGTTCAAGCCAGCGTTCTTTGCATTTATCCTTCGCAAGTACATGACACTCAAATCTCTCGATATAGGTATTGTCATCATATGTAGAAAACACAGTCTCGGCAAATTTTTCCGGTTCCTCAAAGACATACCTTATTCGCTCGCAAATGATCTCTCGCTTATCCTTGCCTATAACCTCGCTTCTTTGCAAGTCAAAGAAAGTTTCCAGTGTCCTGTTTACCCAGACAACCTTGAACTCAGAATCGAGAATAAAAATACCGACCCCTGAGCTGTTAAGTACATCGTTAATCATTGAGCTGTATTTCGCTTCACTCTCACGCAGCGCCGCTTCCGCCTTCTTGCGCTCAGCAATCTCTTTATTGAGCCTATCTATGGATGTAGTTTTATGTTTTAAACTTTCAGTCATCCTATCAAATGCCCTTGAGAGCCGGCCGATTTCATCTTTTGCCTCTGTACCTACCTTATAATCTAAATTACCAGAACCTATTATTTCGCTTCCCTTATGCAGGTTATGAATTGGCTTAGTGATGAGTCTTGAAACAAAAATACCAATCAACCATGCTATTATCAGGACAGAAAACATCACGATAGAAAATATAAGCTTTAGTTTAGCCAATGGCGCCAGGGCTTCTTTTTCATCAATCTCTGCCAGAAGGCACCACTGCATCTGGGGTATATATTGATGTGTTCCTAAAACAGTTATACCTCTATAATCAGGAAAAACAGCTATTTCTTTTTCTTCCAATTCTGGAATATGTTCTTTACCCTTATGCAACAGGCATCTTTTTACATTTTCCGTATCAACCTTTTGCTTTAAAATTACATCTTCATTAAATCTTGAAGGGCTTATCATATATTTATCTTTATTTACCAGATAGGCTTCTCCTGTTTCACCTAAGCCGGTTCTATCTAGAGTTATTTTAAATAATTCTTCTGTTTTAAGATCTATATTAATGACCCCTAAGAATTCACCATTCAAAAGAACCGGTGACACTATGTCCATATCGGGATTACCGGAGGTTTTAGAAATATGGATATCTCTAATATAAAGTCCTTCTTTACCTTTTAGGAATAAAGCATCATTGCTTCTGTTATAACCAACATATGCTTTATCAGTAGAAGCAACGACTATTCCATTATTATTCAAAATATTAATTTCAAAAATTTCTTTGTGAATCTTTTTGACATTGTTTATTTCGCTATTTACTCTCTCTAATTTTTGAGTATATTCTGGCTCATATCTGCCTGTGCTTAACAATTGTTTAAAAATAATTCCTGATGCTATTACTTCGACGGTCTGTTTATGTTCTTCTAAGAATGTTTCTATATGGTTGGCTCTTGATTTGGCAGTTGTGGTTAAATGTGCAAATATTGCATTTTGCAGATTTCTCCTGGCGATACTGTAAAAAATAGAGGCTGTAACAATTGTAAGTATTAAAGCTGTTATAAAAAAAGAAGCGCTTATTCTATTTGCTATCTTCGTTTTTTTCTCCGCCTCGATCTCTCTTACTCCAGGTGAAATCTGAAAGAGAGACAATTTCTTTTGTATCTACTTCTGCTTTGACCGTTAGAATCTCGTCGATATTTTCCAGAAAAACATCGACTATATCAGGATCAAAATGCTCTCCCCGCTCTTTTTTCAGAATATCGCAAGCAACTTCAACGGGGTAGGGATCCTTGTAGGGGCGGCGGGTTGTAAGAGCGTCAAAGGTGTCCGCGAGGGCAACAATCCTGCCGGCCAGGGGAATTTTTTCTCCAGAAAGGCCTTTAGGATATCCCCTTCCGTTCCATTTTTCATGATGGGCCGCGGCAATCTGTTGGGCTAACTGCAGGATCTCGGCCTTTGAATTTACCAGAATTTTCGCACCGATTGTAGTATGGTTCTTCATAGTTTCAAATTCCTCATTATTTAGCTTACCAGGTTTTAACAATATACTTTCCGGGATCCCGATTTTCCCTACATCATGCATTGGAGCTGCATAGAGTATATTCTGAACCTCCTTATCCGTTAAACCGAGTTTTTCTGCAATTAAGGCGCTGTAGCGGCTCATGCGCATGATGTGTTCACCCGTGTCTTCATCCTTGAACTCTGCTGCAAGAACAAGCCTGTGAATGGTATCTAAGTAAGCTTCCTTTAATTCGTTATTTGCCGCTTTAAGCTCTAAGATGGTCTTATTCAATGCATCAGCATAATTCATGAGCTGCTGATTTACGGCTTTGAGCTCTTTTCTTTTTTCTTTTTCGGATTTGTAAACCTCAGTAAGGTCCTGGGCATATTTTTTAAGCTGGTTAAGATTCAAAGAATTTTCCGGAAGATTATTTATTTCCATGTCGGCGGACTTTTCATGAGCCATTATCTCTTTCTAATCCCCAGTACTGTCAAATCGTCGTACTGCTCATCTTCTTTAATATGGGAATATGTTTTCACCGGCAATTTGTCTCCGGTTTCTATTGGATTTGCGAAGTACTTGCGGTATTGATCAAAATAGATCCTTAAGAACTCATCAATTTTTTTGTCTACGACAACCTTGTCACTTCTTCCTGCCTTACTACCTTGGTAAAGACGGAAAACCTTCTCCACCGAAACCAGGGCTAGAACTGCTTCTTCTGAGCTGCCTTTGCAATTAGAAAAATTGAAGGTGAGTTCCTCATCCGGTACCGGATTGTAATGCTTAACCAACCTGAACTTTTCCCGATTGAACACGGCATTGATGATTTGATGAATTCTGGAAACGCCCAGTCTTTCATTATCACTCCCTTTGAAATAGATTTCTTCATACGCTCCATTCTCTTTCGAGAAGGCTTCATTGCAGGTTATGATTTGGAGCTTACTATTCCGAAAGTAACGCCTGGCCTCATCCAGGCCGTCGGTAAAGAAAAAAAGAGTATCTCCCGAATTCAGCTTGTGGGAAACCGTCTTGAAACCGGACCTTGTATCTACCAACTCAGAAGGAAATACACCCACCACAGGGGCTTCCGGAAGCTTTATTGTTGCTGTCCTTCCCTGAGAGCTGCTGTACACATGCAGTATATTATCACCCGCATTACAGTAATACCCCTCTCCGGATTCTATATTGAGAATGCATAAGCTTAATGATGCAAATTTATCCTTAAAGCCCCGTTCCACAAGCATGTCGTTAATCTGGTAAACGAGCCTATTGATTCTAAAACCCGGATTCTTGATGGTCCATTTTCTAAAAAAGGAATCAAAGAGAGTAGCTACCTGTACCATAATGAGAGCGGCCGGCACTCCCTTGCCGGCCACATCACACTTAATCACAGCATAATGTTTATCATCAAGTCTTTTATAATTAAAGTAATCACCGGATAGAACCTTGGCTCCTTTGTAGTAGCCAAAGAATTCAATTTGGTCATTCTGTTCTCCACCGGTTGTGCCTTTCTCTCCCGAGGCATCCCTTTCCAGGGGGATATACATCTTCTGAACCTCTTGATGGGCAGTTTCAATATCTACCCTTTTTTCTTTTTCAGATTTGTAAACTCGGGCAAGATCCTTTGCATATTTTTCAAGCTCCTGATATACATTTTCAAGTTCTTTTCTTTTTTCTTTTTCAGATTTGTAAACCCTGGCGAGGTCTTTGGCGTATTTTTTAAGCTGCTCAAGAGTATAAGGATCTTCAGAAAAGCTGTTTTTCAACATGGCAATTGACCATTATGGTAGAGAATGAGTAAACCGGTGTCAATCATACAAAATAGGGGTTGCCTGAAAGATTAAACTGCTTATAATTAAAAATGAGCAGTAAAAAGGTTGGAGTAAATAAAATGCCCTATTGGTCTTCCTATTTTGATGAGTTCAACCAAACTAACAACGGTCTGGCGCTCAGCGGCGCGTTTTACAAAGAGGATCAGACAAGGCTAATTATCAGTCTGGATGGATTTCTGGAGACTAAAAACTCTCCAATATTCGCTGAAGTGGTTAAAAAAATCCTCAAGCTTAGCTCAGAAGTTAAAACGGTGGTTTTTGATTTGCTCAAGCTGACCTACATGTCCTCTACGGGGATCGGTGCTTTTACCGAGTTTCTGGCTGTGGCCAAACAGCAGGGAACCGATCTTTTTCTCTACAATCTGGCTGATAAGATTAAAACAGTTATTGAAAACTTAGGCTTTTCCAAATTCTTTAATTATGTCGATAATGTGGAAGAGGCTTTCGAAGCGGTTAAAACGGGTGAGGTGAATTTTCCTGCTCTTTTCAGGTGCCCTTATTGTAGCAAGCCTCTAAAAATTGGCAAGCCGGGACTGTACCGCTGTCCCTTGTGCCGGCAAAGGATTACTGTTGATGCAGGGGGTACTCCAAAGCGGGTTAAAGGGTAAGAGGAGCAGTACATGGGAGTTATCCTGCGGAGACAGTCTCCAATATTGAGAGGTGGATAGAGCAGATGAAAAAGATTCTTGTGATTGACGACGAGGTAATGATTGTAGATGCCATTAAAATCATTATGGAAGATATGGGATACCAGGTAAAGGGGATCTCCGACTCTGCTGAAGGAGAAAAAGAAGCGCTGGAGAATGAATATGATCTAATCCTGGTGGATTTAAGGATGCCCGGAAGGAATGGTGCAGAGGTAACTGAAGGAATCATTAAAGTAAAACCGGATGCTAAAATACTTATAATTACAGCCTATCCAACAGATCCGCTTGCAAAGAGGGCCCTCGATGCCGGGGCCCGTTCTCTAATAAGAAAACCCTTCGAAGTGGCGAAGATTATAGAT
>JAUWZD010000110.1 GCA_030615505.1 Spirochaetales bacterium
AAAGCTGTCAGGAGGCAGTCAGAAGCAGTTTTTAGATGCTTTAAGTGTTTATGAGGTTCAATCAGGAAAATTGGATATATCTTACCTCTAAAAATTTGTAATAGAATTGAAATTGGAAACCCTCTGGCAGGAGTTGAAAGCCCAAGCTCAACCCTTGGATTGAGCAGATATTGCTTCAATCATTCCCCTCAATCCGCTTATAAAAAACTTTTCCCTGCCCGGCAAGCTGTTTAAGACTGTATGTGTTATTATACTTGCCCTTATAGTAAGGCCGCTTTTATGAGCAGCTGGCGGCTCGATACGATGAGGTATTATAAGAAAGATAACTATACATCAAGCAGCCATTTTATCAGGTTTTTCTGTAAAATGAAGGAGCCTTCATACATTACCTTCTCTTCGTTTTCATCCATAGTAAGAAGGAAATTGTTTTCTTTGCCAATGTACTCATCAGACTGAACAAATGATGAAAGCTCTCTCTTTCTATTTTCCAGGTTTAAAGTCTTTGCTACTTGATATTTTAAATATTTATCATTCCCTTTATTAACAATAAAATCGATCTCTTTACCGATTTGAAGTGCACCGTAATAAATATCTCTGTATTCTCGCTTCAGTTTCAAATACACAATATTTTCAAGCTGATTTGCATAGTTTCCAACAATATCCCTATACAAATTTACCAAGCCGGTATCAACAGAGTAATATTTTTTGTTTCCTGAAAAAACTCGCCGCAGCTTCCAGTCAAATTTATCCAGGCTAAAAATAGCGAATGTTTTCATTATGTAATCAATATACGCAGTTACCGTATCCTTTTTTATATTAATACCTGCGTTTTTAATGAAATTAGCAACCCTGGAATAGGATACAATATTACCGATACCGGATTGAAGATAATGTAGAATCTGTTCAATTATAGCAACCCGGCGCACACTGAATCTTTCAATAATATCATCAAGAATAACTTTACTGAGTATCCCTTCAATATATGAATATTTTGCCCTCTCGTTCTCTATAGAGAATACCTCTGGGAGCCCACCATATTTCAGATATTCAGTAAAATAGGGTAAGATGATGCTGTGATTTCTATAAAAATCCGTTTCTGTCTTTATTGAAACTCCACGATACTGGAGAAATTCCTTAAAACTGAAGGGGAGTATGGGCAGTTCAATAAATCTGCCTGCAAGATTTGAACCGATTTCGGAAGAGAGAAGTTCTGAGTTTGATCCTGTCAGAATAATTTCAACCTCACGTTCTTTTTCATATAACGTTCTGATCAATCTATCCCACTCTTTTATCTTTTGTATCTCATCGAAGATCAACAATTTCTTATCTGCCTCGCTCATTTCCCTCAGAAACATCTGAACGATTACATTTAAATTTTCAATAGTTCTAATCTCTGAGAGCTGGAAATCCTCAAAATTGAGATAGAGAATATTGTTTTTCCTGTATTTTCCACTGTCAATCAGCTTCCGGGCAACCCTCTGAACTAGAAATGATTTACCGGACCGCCTGAATCCCGTTATAATCTTTATTGGCTTAGAACCAACTGCACCTAATAATTCGACTTCATAATCCCTCTCAATTCCACGGACAGATAATATAATATTCTGCCAATCAGAAATGAGCGGTACAAACTTCATCCTGTCCATTTAACACCCCATAGAGTTTTATATATTGTGTATTTTACACTTTATAGGGTGCCTTTTCAAGTATTATTTTCTAATATTCTGAATTCCATGAATTCCTCTATAATGAAATCAATCGACGGCTTATTGATGAGGGGATGCCTTTCCTTTGGAATTGTTTTTGAAGCTTAATATAGTATTTTATAAGCTTTTCAGGATTATGCTGAAATTCCTTGGAAATAACATGCCTTATTGATCTAATTCTATTGATTGTAGGATCTTTCATCATATATCCTCCCTATCATAGTATATAAGAGCTTATTTCTAATATCCTCTGCATCTCTGATTTAGAAACACCAACTTTGTCCATCGAAATCCGGTACAGAAGCCAATACCACTTCACCAATGGGGTTCTAGTTTTATGAAAAACAGTTTCTGCTGTGTGTCACAAGGATTATACTTTTACCGATAATTCTCTTATGGATATTTTAGCTTAAGGTACTGAAATTTGTACTTTTAACATCGGGTATAGATCTTGTAATTATTCTATCTTTATACTTTTCTTCCAGCTTTTTATAATGTTCAATAAAAGCATGAGTATCATTATTGAATTCTTCTGCAATTTTTTTCCTCACAGCCCATATACCTTCTATAACTATATCATTCCTTTTCATATTCTATTTCTCCTGCTACATTAAATAGCTCTACGGGGGTAGTTAAAATTGGAACAAACAACCCCAGAGTTGTGTTAATATGTCTGATATGTTCAAATTTATTTGCATTTGCTAGATGAGAACAATTTCATGTCAACAAAAAATGGCAATGATGATACGATGCTAGTGCTAAATGAAGAGCATCGCCTTTTGAATCAGTAGGCATGATATAATTTGATAGGTAAACATCAACTATCTCTTCAAGTTCATTAACAATAGGTAAAAGTGATAATCTGTCGATTAAGCGTAAAGCCTTTTTTGAGGGGAATTCGCCTCTATCTAATTCCTCTATAACTGCTACGCTGGTTACTAATTCATAATAATCTTTTTGAGTATCCCACCAATATCTTGTCCAATCCCTCCGTGCAATCATATCATGTTCTTTTTGGAATTGTTGTTTCTATGTAAACCCTTTTCTTCATCTTTATTTTATATAATAAAGAAACACATTGTTTTTACAATCACAATTTTGCTTTGAAAGTTATTTCTATTGTGCATCCGTACAGGCAAGATGAGGATTGATGTAAATGTCAGTCTTTGAAGCGTGTATTTGTGAGATCTGTGTTGGAAAATCCCTTCTTTAAAACTGATCCCGTATCCTTGAGCATTTACTGGTAACAGTTCCTTTTCACAGAGCAAGTCCGATGTATAGACCTCGCTGAACGGAAGATTAACCTCGAAGGTCACTGCTAAACCAGTAGATGCAAAGGAATATGAAACTGTAGATTGTCCTCTTTACAGGAATGCTCCTCGTGACGGGGTAGTAGCATGAAGCAATTTGATAGCTGCGAATGGGAGCGTGCACTACAAAACCTTCCGGTCTGCAGCCACTTCAGTGCCATCGTGGCCAATGATCACTATCTGTACGTGATAGGAGGAAGGAGGAGCTGGGGCATTCTGAACGATGTCCAATATGCGCCCTTTGATCCTGACTGATTCTCCGTTGGATTTTAGTCTTATACACTGGAAAATTTAATGCTACACCGTTAGACTTTCAATCGATGATTCCACTTATCTCAGCTGCGATTCCCACCTATAACCGCCTTTCCTTTTTAAAAGAGGCGGTTGAGTCGGTTCTTGGCCAGACATTAAGCTCGTTAGAGCTGATTATAGCCGACGACGGTTCCACCGACGGAACGGAAGAGTACGGAACCACTCTTTTAAAAGAATCCGGCATCCGCTACCTTCGCCTCAAGAACAGCGGTCTACCCGGAAAGGTGCGCAATGCCGGAGCCGGATTTGCAGCCGGAAAATACCTGGCTTTCCTAGATTCGGACGACCTCTGGAAGCCGGAGAAGCTGGAAAGACAACTTGCCTTCTTCCAAGAGCATCCAGACCTCCCGATCTGCCATACACGGGAGCTCTGGCTTCGGGTTACGGCCAAACATCAAATCGGCTATATCGATGAATTTCTGGTAATTAAGCGAGGTGGGCATTCGGACCAGCTTTCGGAGAAGTACGGGCAGATCGAGATCTTCCGCATCAAAGCCCTGCAGGTAAATCCGGAGGCGGACATATTCACCGGAGAGCAGCGCAGGCTGGCCGCAGCGGAGCTGGCCCGGAAATGCCGGATCTATGCCGCAGGATGCCGGAAGCGGGGCAGGATTCGTGAGTCAGAACATTATCTGGAATTGGCTGAGAAATATTTTTATGCTTGACATGTCTATATTTAAAGTAAGTTGGAGCGGCACTGGAAAAGCTGGTTCCGTCATTTAACCAACCTGAATGCCTGGCAGATTATAGGTATTGATCTGGATATTATGGAAGAGGCCTATTCCTTACCGGAGCAGTTTCATCAAGATCCGGCAGACAGGATCATTGTAGCCTCGGCGCGCCTTCATTCCCTTCAAATCATAACAGCCGATCGCAAAATACTCGATTATCCTCACGCCAGGTCAGTCTGGTGAGATGCCGTTTTTTTGAGCGATAAAATCATCCGGGACGATTCGGAACTCGGGCACGGGCTGTCTGTTCAGTAGGGCATACTGGCAGAATAGCTTGCGCAGCTCACGGATCAGCACAGACGGCTTATACACTGTAGGTATTCCAAATTCATCGCTAACCAGATATACCCACAGCGCCTTTGCCATATTACGGGCATCGTGCTTGTCAGTTTTATTCCAGGAATCTTTGATGATTTTAAACTTGTAGGGATCAAGTACGAAGCATAAAGATCCTTTTGCCTCTACCTGATCAGCTTAGGTAGAATGTTCCCATAGAAGCCTCCATTATGATTGCATCTTCGGGTCCAAGCTCATTAATATGGCTTTTTAAGGTTAAAACAAATCGATTGAAAATCAATTTCCTTCCCTTCCTGATCCAGCACAGAGATTGTAGAAAAATTCTTGTGTCGATCGATACCATGAAATCTCATAATCATATTTTTCCTCCTTGCATCTTTAGGGAGAAAAGGGTTAGGATACCGAGGTAACTCATGTTGATTACACTATCGAGGCAGAGAATGTACGGTAGAGTAGCAGGAGGGCTGGATTTTCGACGAGTTGGAGCAACTCGCAGTAAAGGCAGCGGATATGCCTCTTACGGATCATACAAAAAGGACAAAAACAGAGCATGCCCACCAGGACCTTCTTCAGAATTTAATGAAAAGGCTGTGCCGGGAGTTTTGCTCGAGCATTGTATCGGTAGTGCTTTTCGGCTCTGTTGCCAGGGGTACGGCGGGTAAGCACAGCGATATAGACGTGTTGATTATTTATGACGAGGAACGAGTTTCGCGGAAAGCATTTAGAGACAGGTTCATCACAATCAGATCGACTCTAATGTCCGAATTGATGGAGGCAACCGGCTGCCCCGATATCTTCTCTCTTCCTTTTATAAGCTCAGTGTTAATGAGCCGTTCCGAGGCGGATGATGCCCCCTATGTGCTCCTTGATATTGTCGATGAAGGTATTGTCCTTTTTGACCCGGCAGGCTTTTTTGCGCGTACGAGAAAGAGGATTCTAAGGCGCCTTCGCCGGCTAGGTGCACGCAGATTTTTTTTGGAAGATGGAACCTGGTACTGGAATCTGAAGCCCGATGCCAGGTTAAACGAGAAGATTACGATATGAACAATAAGGAAAGCTCCAAAGAGCTGCTCGAAGAAGCTAAACTGATTCTGAGAAAAGATATTCCTTCAGCAGAAGGGGCGGGTAATTACCGGTTGATGGTTCGGCGTTCTCAAGAGGTTGTCGAGCTTATTATTAAGGCTTTCATCAAGGCTTCCGGCTACGAGTATCCCAAAGTTCATGATCCGGCTCCCCTTCTTACAAAAATCTGCCTGGAGAGGGGTGTTGACCTTGCATCTACGTCACTTCAAATAATACAAAATATATCCTCGGCGCTGGCCGAGGAACGGGCGCCGGCTTTCTACGCAGAACGTTCTTATTCGGCCGATGAGGCACAAGAGGCAAGGAAAAACGCAGAGTTCGTCTATAAAACGCTGGCTTCTCTTATCAAGTGACATAATTATCAGAGTCCAGTTATTCATAGGATCGTATCAATGAGGAGGAATCCCGAGCGAGAGCCAAGAAAGGCGATTACAGTGAGGAATGAATCACTGAAGTTGATAGTATTGTTTATGAAAAAGCTGCTTCTATTACTGTTGTTTCTCGTTTGTACCGATTGTGGTACTAGTGGCCAGTGATCTGGAAGCTTTACTGCAAGATCTCGAGCACCCGAACTGGCTCACCAGGAGACAGGCGGCGATTGAGCTAGGCAATATGGGCGCAGCCGCCCGGGATGCGGTACCTTCGCTCATCGACGTACTCTACGACTAAAGGGAAGTTCATGAATAGGCCGTCATTGCCCTGGGGAAAATCGGTCCCGACGCAAAAGATGCCGTTCCCCGCCTGCTGGAAATGTATGAAATCTACTACATGCTGCAGCATTACTTGAAACTGCATGTGGCGCTACCACCTCATGTATGGACCCGGTACGGTGGTCGTCCAATGAGCAAGGATACAGTCGTCGATGCACTACGGATTAGGAGAAGATACCCGGTGGGACATCGAGGATATCATCATGAATCTGGGTGGATCTGCTCTGCCGTTCATCGCAGACAGCTATGATGACACAGACACAGAGTGCGAAATCCTTCTGTTGAGGGCGCCCAGACGCATTGGTCCGGATGGCCAATCAATGATTGAGACTGTCTTCTGGCGAGATGAAAAATTACTGTCAAAATTATTCTGGGATTATTCGCTAGATAAAATAGGTGTTGATCTGGATATTATGGAAGAGGCCTATTCCTTACCGGAGCAGTTTCATCAAGATCCGGCAGACAGGATCATTGTAGCCTCGGCGCGTCTTCATTCCTTTCAAATCATAACCGACGATCGCAAAATACTCGATTATCCTCTCGGCTCCCTGGTATCGAGCCTCTGCCCCTTGAACCGCTTGAATACAAGCTTAGTCGTTTACACTCTTAGTTGAAAGCCAAAGCCCAACCTTTGGATTGAGCAGATACCCTATCTGCGCCAATGAATTAAAGATAGTTTGCCCGAAAGCACATTAATTCAGTTCATTCTCCGCCAGAAAATTTTTCAAAACATTTTTCAATTCAGGCACAGTCTGGGCGTACACCAGAAGAGCCCGGAAAAATCCTTCAGGCTCGCCCGTATCCAGGCGCTCTCCCTCTATCCGTTTAAAAACGACCTTTCCCTGCCTGGCAAGCTGTTTCAGGCTGTAGGTGTGATTGTACTCACCCTTTTTGTGTTTTTTCAATCCCTCTTCAAGCAAGGGAAATATCTCGGGTGTATAGAGATAACGCCCGATAGAGACCTCCCGGCTGGGCTCCTCACCTTTGGGCGCCTTCTCTACAAAATCAGTGATATGAAGTCCATCCTCAGCGATTGCCAGGGTTCCGTAGCGCTCAATATCTTCCGGGTTGTAGATAGTGGCCAGCACAGTGCAGTTAGTCTGCTCATAAGTCTCGATTAACTGCCTGGCCGGGGGTTTTCCCCCTAAAAAAATATCATCCGGGTAGGCTGTAATAAAGGGCTCATGCCCCACAAAGGGTTTTGACAGAAGCAGGGCATGTCCTACTCCGAGCATCTCCTTCTGGCGCACAAAGAATATATGGGCTTCGGGAGGCGGGATTTTTTTCAGTTTACCGGATGCGCCCTGCATTTTAAAGGTGTATTCCAGCTCAACTTCCCGGTCAAGATAATCCTCTAGGACCTTTTTTCGTCTGGAAGTAATAACAAGAATTTCATTGATTCCGGATTCAAGGAATTCTTCAATAATGAAATCAATAGACGGCTTATTGATAAGGGGAAGCATTTCCTTGGGAATTGTTTTGGTTACAGGCAGAAACCTGCTTCCATAGCCTGCAGCCAGAATAACACCTTTCACATCTTACTCCTGATATTAACTAAATTCTTGAACTCATTATAACTATTTCCCCGGAAGGTGCAATTAATTGACTGGAAAATCATAATCATATATTGTTTCGAAGACAACGAGGTATAGGAGGTTGAATGAAAATCTGGATTAAGGTTTTAGTAGGAATAATTATCGGTGTGCTGCTTGGGATTTTTCTGCCGGCAGGAGAAAAGAATCTGGACCTGTTCGGTTTTCTTTTTAAATTACTAATACGGATAGGCAGGTACATTATCTTTCCCTTAGTATTCTTCTCCCTGGTTATGGGTACGTTTGAGCTGAAGCGGGAAAAAAAGCTTATATCGGTATACGGCAGGTCTTTTCTCTATTTAATTCTTTCTACAGCACTGTTGATCATCATCGGCATATTGTCAATTTTAATCTTTTCTCCGGAGCGCATCCCGATCATTATTGAAGAAGAAAAGGCCCTGCAGCTTACCGGCATAAAGGAAACACTCTTGAATATTTTTCCCGCCAATCTCTTTCAGGTACTGGTAGGAAGCGGTAATATCCTGATCCCTATTATTGTAATGGCATTTCTATTAGGTATAAATCTGAATTTTGATCGCCGTATAACCGATCCTGTGGTGCAGCTTTTAGACTCATTAAACCGAATTTTTTATCATATTAATTCCCTGCTTGTGGAGGTGTTTGGTTTTCTTATGGTGGTGATAACCGCCTTTTTTTTAATGAATATGAAAAATAATGACCTGGGTCTGTTTAAACAGGTACTCATTATCCTGGGAATAGATTCCGCTTTGATTATATTTGCCGTTTATCCAGCTTTGCTCTATTTTTTAGGGGAAAAGCAGAATCCCTATAAATGGCTCTATGCCGTTACAGCCCCTGCCCTCATTGCTTTTTTTACCGGAGATGAATATCTCTCAATCGGTGTTTTAGTCAAACATGGAAAAGAGAATCTGGGTGTGCCCAGAAGAGTAGGCTCTGCTGTATATCCTATGTTCGCCTTTTTAGGTAGAGCCGGTACAGCCATGGTGGCCAGTGTCTCCTTTATCCTTATTCTGAAATCCTACTCCAGTTTAGAAATCAGTTTTCTACACGTGATCTGGACATTCGCTTTTTCCCTGCTAATCTCATCGACCCTTGGATCGGTGCCGGGTATGGGAGCCTTCATTGCTATTGCTGTGCTTTGCGGAATTTTCGGTAAAGGATTACAGGAGGGATACCTTATACTGAAACCTATAGCTCCCCTTTTGATCAGTTTTGGGGTGATTCTGGATGTGCTGACCTCAGCATTTGTTTCACTGTTAATTGCCAGGCATGAAAATCTTGGGGATGAAGTGGATCTGATAGATTTTATTTAATGCATATGATAGACGACCCCTATTAGCCCTCCTATCATAAATTGATCCATAAAGGGCAATCCTTCCCCATCCCACAGGTGGAACAGGGGGTAATAGGCGCGAAGGGAGATTTTAATATCGAAATTTTCTAAGATCGGCATCTGGGCTGTAATTTGTGTTTCGGGATACAAAAAGCGAAGCTTACCGTAAAAGTAGCCCAGGGTAGGGCCTAAATTGCTCTTTATATCTTCAAACAGTGGGATTGGAGCTCGAATGAGCAGAGCCAGGCCTGCATAAAACCCCATTTTAAAAGCCTTCGAAATTTTTAAGTCAATACCGATTCGGGTATCTACTAAAGCGCCTAAAACCATGAAATCTCTGTGCTCCAGCTCCACCGGAGTAGCTCTTTCATCTTCGAATTGATAGTATGTTCCAAACAAAAGGAATCCGGATTCAAGGTTAATGAAGGGGTGTTTGAGAACGGGAAAGGGCAGGGTAAGTCCCAGTGTGGGAAGCAGGGGGCTTGGCGCACTCTCTACTTCCGTATTGCCGATAAACAGAAGCCCCCCGTCGAACTGCAGAAAATCTAGTGTATAAGCGGGGAGAGCTGTCAGAAGAAAAATAATTAAGCCTATAAATATATGAATCTTTTTCATCCTACATGTAAGTGTAGCACATTGTGGAAAAATGTTAATAAAAAAAATCATCTTCTAAGATAAAAAGACCTGCTGAGCCTACATCTGTGAACAGGGACTCTTCCCAGGTAACCAGGAGTCTCCTGTTGGTGATAATTAGATCAAGGTAAATATAACCCCCAGGCAGGAGGGGCAGGGTGTAGGTTTTTAGCTTTCTTCCCTGTTCATCCGCCTTAATTATTAGACCCTGGGGGGTCAGAAGAAAATAGCTTTCATTCTGCTTGAAGATTGAAAGGGTAAGCAGACGGATACTGGGGGCTTTAGCAAAGTCTTCCGGGTAGTATTCATATCTGCTAATAATGGGTTCTTCTCCCCTGCGTATAAGGAAATGAAATGCTGTACTGAACTGCTCTGAACCCAGCCTTTTTATGGCGTTTTGAAAAAGAGCCTGCAGGCTTTGAGGAGTATTTTCATTCTTTATCTCCCTGAAATTGTAGGCCCGGCGGAAGATATTTTCATCAACAGCCTTATCAGTCATCTGATCTAAGGAGAAAATTGAGTGATAAAAACGCGTTTCCTCTTCATTGCTGAATTTCCATTCAAAAAAGAAAAGGTCAGACTTTTCAGGGATAAAACCTACCGATTCCCATTCCGGGTTCTTTTCCTGAAAGGGCAGGCTGATGAACTGATATATTTCCTCTTCAGGGAAAAGCTTGAGCAGACTTATGCCCTGGATCTTGAGATTTTTTTCGCTGGTGATATTGAGCATTTTATTAAAATAAATGTGGCACAACAGGAATTTATCGCCGGGTATAATCGTAGTGATGGTTCTGTATTTGAAAATCAGAGGATCATAGTAGTATTTAAATTGGGGCGGAATGGAGGCGGATATGTCAGCAGCAGCAATTCCGCGCCCGTTAACTGCTAAAAATATCTTCCCATGTAGAAGCGATAGATCTGCAATTCTCTCCTGTACGGTCCAGGGACCGGGCTCGGAATATGAAAGCCGGACATCCTCGATCTGTTCTATACTTCCTTCAAGAATTGAAAACCAGTATCCGGGAGGCGTACTCAACTGTTGATATGTTTTCTCTATCTCTCTATGACAGGCGAATAGAATTAAAAGGAACAGTGAAGCGTAAAGAAGCTTTCTCATCTGCTTTTATGTGCTTTCTAATAGGCTTTAGCAAATACGGCGAGCTCTTTGGCCTTTGCTCCGCAGTAGATACAGGATTTATCATCACCGCCGTTTCGGCCCAGGGGCAGTACTCGAATGGTGGCCTTTGTTTCCTCCTTGATCTTAGCTTCACATTCCGGGCTCCCGCACCAGCCGCATTCTATAAATCCGGCCCTGGATTCAAGAATTTCTTTGAAGGAGGAATAATCGCTAGCCTGATGGGTATTTTCCTTTCTGAAAGTCAGGGCCCGATGAAAAAGAGTGTTCTGAATGTCACGAATAAGTTCCTTAATCTTGGCTTTAAGCTCGTCTGCGGGGACATTCAATTTTTCACCTGTATCCCTTCTTACTAACACTGCCTGGTTTTTATTAAGTTCCCTGGGTCCAGCTTCGATTCTTACCGGAATACCTCGAAGTTCGGCTTCTGAAAATTTCCAGCCCGGGCTGTTTTGATCGCCATCATCGATTTCGGTTCTGAACTCTTGCCTTAGCTGCTCATAGAGCCTGCGTGTATATCCAATCACTTCCGCCTTATTCCTGTTCTGGAAAATAGGAATAATTAAAACTTCAGTGGGCGCCAGATTCGGCGGAAGCACTAACCCCCTGTTATCCGAGTGGGCCATGATCAGGGCGCCTATTAGACGGGTTGATACTCCCCAGGAGGTGGCCCAGACATAATCAAGATTACCGTCTTGAGTTTGATAGGTAACATCAAAGGCCCTGGCAAAGTTCTGACCAAGATTGTGAGAGGTGCCGGTCTGCAGTGCCCTCTTATCCTGCATCATGGCTTCGATTGTATAGGTTTGAACAGCGCCGGCAAATTTTTCAGATTCGCTTTTCATGCCTGTAAGGACCGGCAAAGCCATAAACTCCTCTGCGAATTTCTTGTAGACCATGAGCATCCTTAAGGTTTCTTCCTCTGCCTCTGCTTCGCTGGCGTGGGCCGTATGTCCTTCCTGCCAGAGAAACTCGGTTGTTCTTAAGAAGAGCCTGGTTCTCTTTTCCCAGCGAACAATATTTGCCCACTGGTTTATCAGCAGGGGGAGGTCACGGTAGGACTGGATCCATTTCTTGTACATGCTCCAGATAATGGTTTCAGAGGTCGGTCGGATGGCCAGGGGCTCTTCCAGTTTTTCACCCCCTCCATGAGTCACAACGGCCAGTTCAGGAGAAAATCCTTTCACGTGTTCCGCTTCTTTTTTCAAAAAGCTGTCTGGAATCAGCAGCGGGAAATAGGCGTTCTGATGACCTGTTTCCTTAAACATATTATCTAAGGCGCTCTTCATCATCTCCCAGATGGCAAATCCCCTGGGGCGGATGACCATACACCCCTTAACCGGGGCGTAGTCCGCAAGCTTGGCCTTAAGGACAATATCCACGTACCACTGTGAGTAGTTTTGCTCTTTAGGGGTAATTTTTTCAGCCATTTTATAGATATCTTATGTTCTGCCTGTTTTCAATACGAAAGCTGGGCTTGTACTTAACCGGTTTACGTCCAAAACATACTCCGAGTTCTTCATACAGGGAGAGCATCTCTACTTCCACACGCCTCTGAGTTATGGCGTTTTTCGTTGGCATGTAATTGATCTCTCCCCTGTTTACACTGCTTACAGTTACACCGGTTATGCCGTTAATAAGGAGCATTACTGACGCAGCTCCGGCTTCTTTACCGAAGTTTACGTCAAAGGCAGAGGAGCTCCCCGAACGTACCAGATGCCCGGGCACCACCTCCCTTGCCTCCGGAGCTTCGTAAAGATCGGGTACATACATGCCCATGGATTCCATGAATTCCTTGATCTCAGGATCCTTTTTCAGACGGCTTTCCATCTCCTTTCGAACATATTTACCGGCGCCTGCCAGTTTTTTATGGCCAAAAGAATCCAACCCTGTACTTTCATCGGTAATGTGTTGTCCGGCAGCATCCTCAATGCCCTCTGCCACAACAATAATGTAGGTGCCTGCACGAACATCGCTTTCCCTTACACGTTTAATATATCGCTTTTTCAAGTGCTGATACACTACATCGAAATCAACCGGAATTTCCGGAATGAGAATGCAGTCAGCATCGGCGCCTAATCCGCCCCGGAAAGCTGTATGCCCTGCATAGCGCCCGAATACTTCAATGATCATAATACGGTTATGGGTCTGTCCCGTTGTCTTCAGATCTTCCACAAATCTTGAGATGCGATTGATGGCCGAATCAGCGCCCACAGAGTAGGTCTGCAGGTCCAGGTCCATGGTCTTGGGAGTATGAACACATGGAATCCCGTGTTCGGATAGATCCACGACCACACTGCCGGTGTCGTCTCCCCCCGAGATCACCAGTCCGCCAATTTCAAATTTCTTAAGTCCCTTAAGTATCCGCTCATACTTATCCGGGTCAGGAATCTTGGAGATCTTTACACGGGAATGACCTGCCTCTGAGCCGGCAAGACTGGAATGAACGTGATCGATTCGGGATTCATCCAGGCGGACAAGTTTTTCAATGTTAACCAGGTTATAGAGTCCTGCATAGCCATTTGGAATGATAAATGCGCCCATATCCATGGCCATGGCCATCTGCGCTGCGCCGCGAACAACGGCATTCAGGCCTCCGCAGTCACCGCCCGAGGTTATGATACCGATGTTTTTTATTGAAGACATAATTTAGTCTCCTTAATTATGTAGGGAACTGGAATTGTTCAGTATTAGAGCTATTCTAAAATTATTTGGGATTACATGTCAATAGTGAGTATCAGATGCTATATTGAAATAGCAATCCAAAATCCGGTTAGACCGTAATGAACAGCAAAGCCACTTCATAGCATAAAGCCGATACGATATACTATTTCAGATGCAAAAGGCAATACCTAACAGAACTGTGCAGGATTCCCAATTCACTTCATTCAGGCGACTCTCTAAAGTAGTACCATTAGCAAAAAAGAGCCTGTCAATACCCGCGTTAGTAGACCAATCCTCATAATCGAAACTCATAAATAGGGACCAATGTCTTGTTAGAGAATAATCACCACCTACCGATATGACTATACCATTCCCATAGGCATAGTGCTCAAAGCTTTTAGGATGTGCAAAATCAGTTCTAAGATTCCAATCTGCTTCAGCATAGTAGTCAGCCCAATGATATTCAAAGCTTAAAAGAATGGTAAGCTTTTCACTGGGCTTAATAAACATATTTAACCCGATCCAGGGTCCCTTCCATTCAGTTTCATATTTACTGTTTAAACCCGGAAATGCTCCTGTATTTCCATACACCAACTCGATAGTTTGGTATCCGTCGGTAATCGTTAGATTTTGTTCATGGTACGAGTAGCCTATGATGGGCGTAATTCCAAAGTTATCCAATCCAAAGGTGAGTTGATAGCCAATCCCTAAAGATGCATCAAATGTATTACCATCGTCTGCGTTGTTATTTGAGCGGGAAAATTCAAAGGTACGGTCATCCCCCGCATAGTCCGAGTCCTGGTTGTCGCCATCGAATATCCATCCGTAGCCGAAGGATCCTCTCATATATAGAGCTTTTCCTATAATAGCTCTTATACCTAAATTTACCTGAAAAATCTCTAAATCAGTCCAGGTCAATTCAGAAAGTATATTTGGGCTATTTCCTGCACCGGCAATATTCCAGTCTAGATCATCTACTCGATAACACGTACTAAGACCGAATTCAACCTTAAGTTTAGAAAATGACCCATGATTTGTCACATCTTCATATGTAAAGGTCTCTGGCAACGCCATAGCTGCTGAGAATATGAAGATAATGAATAAGAAAGCTATCACCGATACCATTTTAACAGAAAAAGGGAGAATATGAAGACCGAAATCATTATATTTTGGATATGCTAAATTTAGGTAACATGGCTTTGAATAATTATAATTCAAAAGAATATTTTTCTTGATTTCTAAATTAGTGCCTATGTTATAAATAATAGCTTATTAGTAGCTTCATAAAT
>JAUWZD010000153.1 GCA_030615505.1 Spirochaetales bacterium
TAGGAATTCCTCAGATTATTCTGGCTTCGTATAAAGAGCACTCAGCACCGTTGCTACTGCAACGATGCTGCTAAAGTGTATTGAAAGAGGCTTTGTCAAGGGTCTTACGACCGCTAAGCGGCGACTTTGTCGCCCTTGACAAAGTTTCCCAACTGCAAAATTTATCCAGACTAATTTGAGAAAAAAGCACCGATTTCGTTCAGTTTAATGTGAGAAGGCACAACTCCGAGTTTAATTGCACGGTGGATATTATTGAATTCTACTACACTCATGATTTTACATTCTCTTGATTACTCGATTGCCTATAAGTTTTAGATTCAAGCATCTCCTTGAATATTTTAACAGCTTCTTTGTCATCAATGCCGAGCTGTTTCACCATTACCACCGTATGCTCCAGGCTCAGACGAAGCTGATGTATCCTTCTTTCTCGGATCTGCTTAGCTTTAAAATCTTTAACAACCAGCGGTTGCCCGGGCCGCCTCTCCACAACATCTTCCTTTTCAAGAAAGCTGTATGCTTTACTTATTGTCATGGGATTTACTCCTAGTTCTGCTGAAAGTGTCCTTGTTGAGGGAAGCTCATCATACGGTTTTAATAATCCGCTGGCGATATGGAACTTGATCTGATCCATGAGCTGTCTGTATACGGGTACCCCTCTATGTGGATTAACTGAAATCAACATGATTCAATCCTTTCACACATTCATCTGAAAACCATATTCGCCCCTATTTAAGTTTTTACAATGCAGGCGAATTACTAAGTACATTGCATATCGCCGAACATAAATGCATTATCACTACTGTCCGGTTGTTTGATTTCATGATCTCCATAAGTATTTATATATAAAGTAAATACATGTAAGAAATTCTTTTATCGATTTGAAATAAGAATTATACTTTAGCTACTTTACCAACAACAGAATAACGGAGTGACCAATGCATACCGGACAAATCATCTTTTCGCAGATAATCGATTTTGTGCCCATGTACGAGTTTCGCAAATGCGTACAGCGTTATTCAGGCAACTACAAAGTCAAAAGTTTTCATGTTGGAATCAATTCTTGTGTATGGCCTTTGCTTAGGCTCACTTACCGGGAAAGCCTTCGAGATATTGAGTCGTGCCTCAACTCCATGCAGAAGAAACTATATCACATGGGCTTTAAAGGCAACATCTCTCGCAGCACTCTGGCCTATGCAAACGAGACTCGAGATTGGCGTATCTATGCAGACTTTGCCCAAGTATTGATTCACATCGCCAGAGGTCTCTATAGAGGCGATGAGTTCGGAGTAGAACTCGAGTCTATGCACTGGATTCCACAACGATCGATTTATGTCTTTCCCTGTTCCCCTGGGCTCATTTTCGGAGGCAAAAAGGAGCCATAAAGCTGCATACTTTGCTTGATTTACGCGGGAATTTGCCCTCATTCATCGAAATAACCGACGGAAAGGTCCATGATGTGAACATTTTGGATGATTTGATTCCAGAAGCGGGCTCCTACTATATCATGGATCGGGGGTATCTTGATTTTAAACGGCTGTACGCCCTGACTCAATCTTTTGCTTTCTTTGTTATCCGTTCCAAGACCAACCTAAAGTTTCGCAGGCTTTACTCTCGTCCGGTTGATAAGTCCACCGGATTGAAGTGTGATCAAATGATTGTTCTGACTGGCACTAAGTCTGCAAAAGATTATCCGGATAAACTCAGGCGCACACGTTATTTCGATGCTAAAACAAATCTGTATCTGACATTCTTATCGAACAACTTCATCATTCCCGCTCTTACTATCGCCCAGCTCTACAAATGCCGCTGGCAAGTAGAGCTGTTTTTCAAGTGGATCAAACAACATCTGAGAATCAAAGCTTTCTATGGTACCTCGAAAAATGCAGTAAAGACCCAGATTTGGATAGCGATCTCATTATACGTGCTTGTGGCCATCATCAAAAAACGGCTGAATCTGGATCTCAGTCTCTACACTATTTTCTATGGAAACAACAAACGGTTGGAAGCATGCTAAATCCCTATAATACAAGTACTTACTCCAAGGTCGGGACCTTCCGGCAGATTTTGATTACAAATCTATGGAGGGCGATTCTGCTAAACAACTGCTATTACTAGATTTATAACCGGACAGTAGTGATGCATTATATACTATTACCTTTAAAATCTTGCGAGTTCAGCGTAAGAAATAATAAAGTCCAGCGCTTTTATCTTCAACCTGCGGCGGCCCTGTGGGCGCTCAAATATATTGTGGTAGACTTTTGCTTTTAGAACTTCGGTTGCGGCTGTAAGCTGCGCTGGGTATGATATACAATATTTACTGTATTAGTATATATGTAAAGTTATACGGTTATAAATCTTAGGTTTTCTGGGAAGCCACTCACAAATGCCTGGTTATTGCGAAATACCACCAACCACGACCCATGTATTCGGTTCTCCGATTCTCAACCCGGCGGCCAGGTCATCTGGCGTCCTGCCAGGATATGGGCATGTAAATAATCCACCGTCTGCTGCCCATGTCTGCCACAGTTCAAAACAATCCGATATCCTGACTCAGCCAGTCCCAGTTTTTGTGCCACCAAGGAAACACCCTGAAAGAACAAGCCAATCTCACGGGCACTCAGATCGGATATCACGTTAAAACTGCTAATCTTCTTTTTAGGAATCACCAGGACATGTACTGGAGCCTGGGGATTTAAATCTTTGAACGCAAGTACATGATCACTCTCAAATACGATTTCCGAAGGGAGTTCCTTTCGCAGGATCCTATCAAACACAGTATCGATGCTCAAAACCTGTCTCCTTGCTTCAAAATGTAATGACTTTACACCCTTCTTTGATGTATCCTGTAAGCGGTTCTCCCATGTAGCGCACATTAATCCCCATGGCTTCAAGAGTGTCTGAAACACCGTGAATATCCGCACAGGCTTTACATGCTTCCAAGGTAATACCGGCCTCCCTCATTCTATGAACATACTCCTGGATCTCTACATCTACGCTAAGAAGCTGTGCCGATGGTCCCCAGACTATTAAGCGGATATCCTGCCACCACCCTTTCACCTTTGAGTTCAACGTATACATGAACACCATCTTCAAGGCGACCTCCCGGTCTCCGCTCGTCCACAGCACAACGAGCCGATCATACTCTTTATTCATCTCTTCTCTCCTTGTTGTTCAAAACCAGGGTTTTAAATAGTTTTTCATTTCATCCCTTTCTATAAATTCATAAGTTACAAAAAATTTCCTTAAATAGCCAATTAAATCGGGTCGAATTTAGGGATTGTTGATATTAGCAAAATCAGATTTTAATAGCAGTTCTTTTATTAATATTCTATTCCTATTCTAGATATGCAATTTTTCCTTATTCCATGATTATGTTGACTATTTTAATCATATATTTCACCTTGTAGCTATGAATGGAATAAAACTGATCCTGCTTGCTGTTTTTCTAACCTGCGGATGGGCCGTTTTTCCATCCGGCAGCGAGAAAGGAAAATCATTGAACCGATTAAAAGAAGAAAAGAGACCTTATCTCCTTCAGCATGCCGACAATCCGGTGGACTGGCACCCCTGGGGACCCGAAGCCTTTCAGAAGGCGAAAGAAAAAAACAAGCATATCTTTCTGTCCATCGGGTATGCTACCTGCCACTGGTGCAACGTCATGGAACATGAGTCTTTTGAGGGTGAAGATGTGGTCAGCCTGATGAATGCTCACTAAGAGCATTCTTGTGGTCAATTGATTTTTGCCTGTTGCCCGGTACTTTCTATATATATAAGGAAAGGAGTGAGTAATGGTTTTAACAAGTTCTACTACGTAAAACACATCCAGGAATACTTCTCCGGGCTTGTCAAAGAGTACCAGGTTAGAGGGGTAGCTGTGGTGGGGATCAACTCCAATGATGTAGATACCTATCTAGACGACAGCCCAGAAATGATGGCCAAGGTATCGAAAGAGTTGGGGTACACCTTACCCTATCTCTACGACGAAACCCAGGAGGTGGCCTGAGCATACCATGCCGCCTGTACGCAGGATTTCTTCCTCTTCGATGGTCAGAAAAAACTGGTCTACCGGGGCCAGATGGACGAAAGCAGACCGGGCAATGATCTGCCCCTTGAAGGCATGGACCTTCGCAGCGCATTAGAGTCTGTGCTTTATGGTGGCACGGTGAGCAGACAACAGAAACCCAGCATGGGATGTAATATTAAATGGAAGCCAGGAAACGAGCCGGATTATTTTAAATTGAGCTGAATGGTCGCATGGGCCAAAACTGCAGATAAATAATATTCTCTAACAGGGTGAAATCCTCGCATTTCCACAACCAACTCTCCTCCATTCCTGCTCTGCACTGACGACGAGATAGATCGCAACCCATAACTTGACGGCGCTCACGGTGCGATACGCCCGCCGCTCTCAAAGACATCCATCTTGTTCTGACCCTGCAGGGCGCATGATGCCCTTGCTGAAAACAATGCCTGATTACCCGAAGCCTTTCTTCTCCCCTTGATAGCAATGGGGCTGCCTACCGGGGACGTGCGGGTTAGGCGGCTTTCCCCTGGCTTGCAAAACCAACCGCTCCGATAATTACGCCCAACGTGTTATTGTTGATTCTGGCACTATTTTTCATAAGCTTTCCCCCACTTTCTCAAATTGCCGCGTAATGCATCTTTTAGGATATTATCTATCACTCCGGATGAATAAGCAGCCGCACTGCAGACCTTTCTGAGCTACCTGGCTGTAGATCAGGTTTAACAACAACGGGCGAATAGGAAGGCTTCTTCTTAATTGCTTTCTAAGGTCAAAAAGTAATATTGAAGGTAACTTCGCCGGAGTCAGGTACCTCGGCATTCGGCGATGCCGGAGGAATCAATCCGATACCCCCGTAATATTTCTGATAATCCGGCGATCCGTCAGCAGGCGCCTCATCAAGCCAGGCATAGATGTAGTAAGTGCCCGGAAACACACCGCTTATCTTGTAAAACGCCGTTGGAGGGCTGCAGGTTCCGGATGTCCATGCAATAGCACAGTAGGTGTCATTTTCAACTTGCACATAGTAGGTGCTTCCGGCTGGAAGGGCGGCAGGAAGGTTTAGAGTGCCTATAACTTCAGTACCGACGGTCTTATCCAATGAGCAGGCAGAAAGACATAATACAGCCAGGCTGCTTAAGATAATCAGTCCGAAGTAGAATTGAACAGGTATGTCTTTTTTCCCATGCTCTTCTATTTTCGATTGTACATCATGGGGCTCCCCACTTCTGATTCTATGCATACGTTATTACCCCTTTAGATTATGCCTATCAATTTTTATTATACCACGTATTAAGGAAACATTCTAAAGCAAAATATTAAATATCTATATTAGGGTAGAACCATTACGGGAACAAGGAAATCTACTTTGCCCTGCTGGATTCTAATGGGAATAAAGAGTAATTAGGGAAGGCCAGGGATTTTCTTCTGTTGCATCCAGGCTGGAGACGCCTCGTCTCTTAAGCTATTGAGGGATCATCTTTCTACAGAGCATCTTAATCGTTCTGTCTCTATCACTTATTACAACATTGACTCCCCGATTCTGTTTTACTATCATAAGGAAGTAACATAGTATGAAAACAGTAGATATATCTCAGAAACTTCAGATTGAAGTGCTTAAAAATATTTCCCCCTCCATGAAAATAGAGTTGTGTGAAAAAGAATCGCGGCTATTGGTAAAACTTAACCCGCAATATTCGTTATATTACCTTAGAAAAAAATTCATGAAAAAATGTGATGATAGATAAAAAGCAACTCTTACGTGTTTTATACGACAATCATATAACTGCAATTCTTATCGGTGGGATAGCTATGCGCTTGTATAACAGCCCAAGAGTTACCCATGATCTTGACCTCTCCGTCAGAACATTGGATATCGAAAAAATAACCGATCTAATGTATGAGCATGATTATTGCCTGGTGACATCGGTAGAAAATGATTCTGCTTATATACAGTTATCCGCATCTGAAGCGAAACAATGGATAACCGGTACAAAAAGCGGATCTACTACTTTTATTGGCTTTGAAAGCAAACCCCTTAGAGCCCGTGTTCCTTTAAAAAACATCGACATTACCACTCAAGTTGATTACCTGTTTGAGCTGAGTATCCCTGTAATGAGATTAAAAGAAAGAGCAAACAAAATCCTTATAGATGATTTTTTTATCCTTGTCGCTTCTGCTGAGGATCTGCTCGCTCTCAAAGAACATCGCCAGGATAAGACAAGTGCAGATTATGCGGATATTCAGTTTTTAAAAGACCTGCTGAAAAGAAATTAGATCCGTTTGAATACGATTAGCTTTAGAACTCGCAGAGGGTGTTTGAATATCTTCACAGCAAGTATCCGAGCAGCCTTGCCCGTGCGAAAGGAGTCTTTGAATAGGGTCGATCATGCCGTCAAAGATTTAATCAACCATACTATAATTCGCTACAGGCTCCTCCCATAACAGCCTATCGGGCTGATCACCCTCTAGAAGGCTCCGGAAAGCCTTTATCAAATACATTTAGTATGGTTAGCCGGGCAGGAATATAAGAGCTGGTAAACGGTCAAACTGTAATGATATACCTGCGGCACAGGAAAAATGTCATTAGACTTTGCCTAAGATAATGAAGTTGAGTTTCCAGACTTCTTTTTTACCGTTATACCGTGCCTTTTAATCTCCAATGACAAAATATCGTACGTCCACAGCCTGCCAGTTGAAGTCCTGAATCCCTGTTCGTTTAGAAAAGAAACTATATCCTTTCTCGATATTCCCTGCTCCGCTTTTTCCTCAATGTATTGTATCGCTTTCTTTAATTGCTCCCTGTACTTTTCTTTAACTGGTACAGGTTTTGGTTTAACCGGTTTTTTCCTGGGCACCCTGCGGTTCTCCATTTCAGTTGTACCAGGGCTCACTATATTGCTTGACCTTCCTCTGTTTTCCTTCATAAACCTTTGAATATAAATTGGATAGCAGGTTTCA
>JAUWZD010000002.1 GCA_030615505.1 Spirochaetales bacterium
AGGTAAAAAAGTGTGAAAAAATACAACAAGACGAAAAAAAATCATTTTAAGAGGAATTTTATCATGAATATCTTGAAACGTTTCCTGCTCATGTTTGCCATACTCTTAGTATTGAGTTTGGTCTCCTGCCCTGACCCTGGCGGCGATCCAGCTGACGATGGTTCTACAGCCCCTACAGCAGGAGAAGAAAGAACAGAAACCACTGGCTCTGTTTCCTTTGACCTGCGCTATGTGCCGGCAGGCACCTTTGTCATGGGTGAAGATGTAGAGATCACGACTCCGGTGGTTACTTTAACAGGAGGCTACTGGATGGCGGAAACCGAGGTGACCTATGAGCTTTGGGATGAGGTCTACACCTGGGCTGAAAGTAATGGCTATACATTTGCCAACCAGGGGAGGGAAGGCCATGACGGTATTATCGGAGACCCTCCTACAGCAGACAAAACCGAACCTGTTACTATGATAAACTGGCGGGATGCCATGGTCTGGTGCAATGCCTTAAGTGAGAAGCAGGGCTTAACCCCTGTATATTACACGGACAGCGGCCAAGCGACGGTGCTCAAAGTTGTTACTGATGATGGTGGAATTGATCCTGCTTACGGAGATATTGCCAATGACTGTGTAAAATGGGCTGCAGACGGCTATAGGCTGCCTACAGAGGCGGAATGGGAATACGCATCCCGTTACAGGGATGGTTCTGATTGGACACCGGGTGATTATGCCAGCGGAGCAACGGCTGATTATACTGATGCAGGCGCCACAGGTTTAGTGGCATGGTATGATCTTAACAGCGGAGGAAGCACTCATCCTGTGGGGGAGAAGAATGCCAATGCCCTGGGGGTAAATGATATGAGCGGTAATGTATTTGAACATTGCTGGGACTGGACGCCAAACCCCCCCGTACCTTACGATCCCGGTCCGCTTACCGATCCGCATGGTCCGGATACGGGTACGCGCCGTCCTATTCGTGTTGGCTGCTGGAATTACGCTGCCAGCTACTTGCAGTGTGCCTACCGGAGATACACCGACCCGTGGACCGAGGTCAACGAATACGGCTTCCGCCCTGTGAGGATCAAGTAATTTTTTAGATTTTTACCTTTTGAAAAAGCCTTTAGGGCTTCCTGCCGAAGGCAAAGGAAGCCCTAAAGGCGGATTTTCCCTATGGCCTTTAAAATAATAACAATGCCGTTTAATGAATGATAGTAAAAGTTATAAATCTAAGCAAGCCTTAGGGAAGGAAATCATATAAACTGTATGAGACTCGTCCTTGCAGAGTGCTTTGAAAACAGCCTGGGTATAGAAAATATAACAGTAATCCTAAGATGGCCGTAAGTCATGTATAAGGAGAATCTTCATGGAGCGACTGGCAATCGCTATGGACTTGGGTACCAGCGGCTTTCGCGCGCAAGCCATCGACCTCTCTTCCCGTGAGATCATTTCTACCGCTGTTACTACACGTCATCCCTTACCGGGCGCCAATGTTATTGATCATATTCATTTTGCATTGGAAATGGGAGTGGAAGCAGCTAACAGGATAATGATTCAGGCAGTCAACAGGGTCATTGGAAAACTTCATGTGCAGACGGACAGAGTAGATCGCCTTGCCATTTGCGGAAATCCCATTCAGTTATCCTTGTTCCAGGGAATCGAAATCCGGGATCTGGCCTATGCCGGAAAGCGGAAACTGGAATCTCTCGGTGTAGTGCCCCAAAAACGGGAAGCTGCAATTATAGCTGCGCAAGGTATTTCGGGATTAAATCTGCCTGGGGGATGTGACGTGATCATCCCGCCGTCGGTTTGCCACGAAATCGGAGCGGATGCTCTGGCCATGATCATTCAAACAGGTATGCTTGAAAAAGACGAAACCTCGTTGACAACGGATTACGGCACAAATGCGGAAATGGCGCTTTTTCATGAAGGTCGTGTGCTTACGGGCTCCACCGCCGCGGGGCCGGCCCTTGAAGGCCAGCAACTCACCTGCGGCATGCTGGCTGTTCCCGGGGCCATTTCCGATCTGCAGCCGGACAGTCCCCATCATCGTTTGATCGTATTGAATTCGGAAATGCTTCCTGTTCAAGGCCCGCTGGTTAATCTCAGGGACGGCAGCCCCGGCGATGCGGGGTCCGGGGCCCGACCGATCGGGATTACCGGCACGGGAACCATTGGCATTGTGAGTCAGGCAGTGGATGCCGATCTGGTCGACATACCGCGTATTAATACAGCGGATGGCAAATTTCATTTTGGCGAAGACATCTTTTTTACGGAAACTGATCTTATTGAGGCGGGCAAGGCCATCGGCTCCGTGCGGGCCGGCCATATCACCCTCTGTCACGAAGCCGGCATCGGATTGGAGGATATTCGCACAGCATATATGTCCGGGGCTTCAGGCACCTTTGTGGATGCCATAAAGGCGCAGAAACTCGGTATGGTTCCTCCCAATGTAGAAACCATATTTCAGGTGGGGAACACATCCCTGGCCATGGCCGGGGAACTGGTGACGGATATTAAAAAACTCGATGTGATGAGCAGCCTGGCCGATAAGCTACGGCAAAGCCACTGCATGTTTGCATCTTCCAATACTTTTAAGAAAACCTATATTCTGGAGATTTCATACTGGACCGAAGGCATGCCGATCTCTCTGTATAGAAGATTCCTCAAAAAGTATGGTTTTCCCGACCTGCAGCCGGCTGGCGGTACGCCTGAAATCATTCGCACAGTTAAGCGGGATATTGATGACCTCGGAAGAATGGGCCTCACCACCATTCCGGATATCGGGCGAAAGGTGCAAGTGGACATGGAAGGCTGCACAGCTTGCATGAATTGCGTGAAAGAATGTCCTGAAAACGCCATCACCGTCATCGCAGAAGCTGATCCCGCAACGGTTGTGCTGGACCAATCCTTATGCAGCGGTGTGGCATGCAGGCGCTGTGAGAGATCTTGTCCTGAAAAGAGTTTTAAGCTCATCAGCTTTTTTTTGTGAAGTAAACGGGGAATCACCATGGGGAATCACCATATGGGAGTACTCGGTATTCTTACCTGCGAAATATTGGAACTCGAATTTGCCCATCTGCTTGTTACAGATAACGAACTGTCCCGGATTACAATTCTGGAAGATATCCGATCCTTCCGCTTGATCGAGGCGCTGGAATCAAAAAAGGTCAAGAAATTAAGACGAATCCCTCATATTAATAGTTTTTCTCCTGATCATTCAGAGCAGCCGGAGGTGCTTGTACGCGTATTGGAACTGGCGCTTCACCGAACAAGGAAAAGATTGCAGGAAGGATTGGTCAATGCGGCCCGCGAGATGAGTCACCATGTGGATGCATTGCTTCTCGGGTATGGTTTGTGCGGTAACGCACTTGAAAACCCGGGCGAGCTGCTTGATGTTGACCTGCCCGTCTTTATCCCCATGGACAGGGATCATCCTGTGGATGACTGTGTCGGTCTGCTCCTCGGGGGACGGGACTGTTACTATGCGGAACAATGCAAAACCCCCGGAACATTTTTTATGATACCGGGATGGACGTACCATTGGAAGACAATATTCGGCCGAGACTGCAGCGATATGGATCCGGACATGGCAAAGCTCCTGTTGGCCAATTACGAGCGATCTCTTCTGGTTTTAACGCCTGTGGTGTCCAAAGATGAAATGAAAAAAAATGTGGAAGAATTCAACAAACTGTTTGGCTTACGGAGCGAAGCGCGTGAAGGAACGATGGAAATTTTAAATGAAACCTGGAAAGACGCCAAAGCGTTTCTGAAGACTAAAATGGGGAATAGATTATGAAAATATCGAAACAGGGCCTGGCATCGCTGCAATGTATTCATGAGGGCGCCAATTCCCTCATTTACCGTCAGGACACAAGCGAGTACGGGAAACCAGTCATTATTAAACTCCTGAAACACGACTATCCTACATCTGAGCAGATTGTTCTGTTCAGCAATGAGTACGAATTAACGAAAGACCTCAGCATCCCGGGAATTCGCAAAGCATACGACACAGGCAGGATTGATGGCACACCTGCCCTCGTGTTGGACTATGTTGAAGGTGAGACCATCCGGGAAGCATTTGTTAAGCAGCGCAAGGGCCTGGCAGAGATGCTCACGGTAACAATCTCAATCGCGCAGGCATTGGGGGAAATCCATTACCACAACATCATTCACAAAGACATCAATAGCCGTAACATTCTGGTCAATCTCGAACAGCAGACAGCCACTATTATTGATTTCGGCATGGCGTCGCAGGTCGATCTCAAGACCCGCTATATAGGGGATTTTGAAGTGTTGGGAGGGACTCTTCACTATATGTCGCCCGAGCAGACCGGCAGAATGAATCGGTTTATCGATTATCGCACCGACCTCTATTCTCTGGGCGTTGTACTGTACGAGATGCTCACAGGGAAATTACCGTTTGACACAACTGATGTGTCGGAGCTCGTCCATTGCCACATTGCCAGACGTCCGACCCCGCTGTGCGAGATCAACTCCGACATCCCCCAGGCGATCTCGGACATTGCGATGAAACTGCTGGCAAAGAATGCTGAAGACCGCTATCAGTCTGCGTATGGCTTAAAGGCAGATTTAGAGAACTGCCTGAATCAATTAAGAAAAACAGGCACGATCGAAGGCTTTGAATTAGCAAAAGAGGATTTTTCAGGGAGATTTCAGATTCCTCAGAAACTGTATGGCAGAGAACAGGAAATTCAAACCCTGATACAGGCATTTGAATGGGTGAATAGAGGCACAAGTGAAATTCTTTTGGTATCGGGCTATCCAGGTGTGGGGAAATCTTCAATAGTCATGGAAATTCAAAAAATTGTCACGGAAAAGCAGGGATGTTTCATCTCGGGGAAGCACGATCAATATCAGCAGAATACCCCCTATTATGGCTTGATTCAGGCGTTTACCGATCTTGTCAACATGATGCTGACGGAAAGTGACGAGCGATTTGCCCAATGGAAAGCAAAGATCGTGAAGGCGGTCGGGGAAAACGGACAGTTGTTGATTGAGGTGATTCCAAGTTTAGAATTGATTATCGGCAGGCAGCCGCCTGTTCAGGAACTGGACCCCACAAAGGCACAACATCGCTTTCATTATGTGTTTCAAAACTTTGTTAAAGCCATTTCTCAAAAAGAACATCCGCTGGTGTTATTTATCGATAATTTACAGTGGGCGGATGTTGCCTCTTTAGATTTCTTGAAATTGTTGATGAGCGGCGTAGAAAATCAGTATTTATTGTTCATAGGCGCATATCGGGATAATGAGGTCGGGAAATCCCATCCGTTAATGATGACGGTCGAAGATATGAAAAAGAAAAAGGCTATTATCAACACGATTCATTTGGCAAATCTTTCTCATGACACACTGAACCTTTTGATCTCGGACACTTTACAATGCGAACCGTCTTATGCGCAATCATTATCGGAACTGGTATATGAAAAAACAGGTGGGAATACATTTTTTGCTATTGAATTTTTGAAATCGTTATATGAGGAAGGCTTGCTGACCTTTCATTTTGATATGCATAGATGGAAATGGGATATTACTCAAATTCGGGAAAAGAATATTCCAGACGATGTGGCCGTGTTAATGATCCATAAAATCGAAAAATTACCTGAGGACACTCGAAAAATACTGACACTGGCCGCATGTATAGGGCACAGGTTTGATCTGAAAATGCTGGCCGCCATTGCGGAACAATCGCTAAAAGATACATTTGACAATCTATGGAAGGCCGTTGAAGAGGGATTGGTACTGCCTTTGGATGATAATTATAAAATAATGGCGGCGCTTCCGAATGGACAACAATCGGGAGTAAAAAGCCATTTCGAATTTTTGCATAACAGAACCCGACAAACCTTCTATGCGCTGATTCGCAAAAAACAGAGAAAAACGATTTCTCTTACGATTGGGAGATTATGCTTACAGGATACGGAAGAGACTGATTTGGAAGAAAACATATTTGATATTGTGAATCAGTTCAATGAGGGGTTTCAATACATCAAAGATGAACAGGAGAAACTCAAGTTAGCAGAATTAAATCTCATAGCCGGACGCAAAGCGAAGAACGCAACGGCATATAAGACGGCTATCTGGTATTTAAGTATGGGGATAGGACTGCTGCCGCCAAGAGATAAATGGGAGGCTCAATATGACCTGGCGCTCAGCCTGTATATGGAAGCCGTGGAAGCCGAATACTTAATGACTACCTTTGAACGGGCGGAACTACTCTCCAAAGAAGTTCTCCAACATGCCAGAGGTCTCCTGGAGAAAATCAAAATTTATGATCTCCAGATCTTGTTTTACACAGCCCAAAACAAAAATGACAAAGCCATAGAGTCTGCGCTGGAAGCCCTGGAGATGCTGGACGTCTCTCTGCCCACCGAACCGGAGGAGATAAATGTTTATGCTGAAAAGTTGCAGGAAGAATTGTCTGAAAAAGTCGACCGGATCGATGATTTAGCCGACTTGCCGGTAATGAAGGAGCCGTATCAATTGGCAGCGATGCGGATCTTGATGAATATGGCTGCTCCGGCTCATCAGGCGAATCCCGGATTGTTGCCGGCGATTATCTTCAAAATGGTTCTCATGTCCGTCAAATATGGGAATTCGCCCCTGGCAGCTTTTGCCTATGGTTGGTATGCCGCATTTTTATGCGGAGCATACGGTGACATCGAGAAGGGGCATCAGTTTGGACAACTGTCGGTGAAAGTGCTGGAGCAGTTTAACGCCACAGAACTCAAAGCTAAAGTTATCTTTCTGTTTAACGTTTCTGTAAGACACTGGAAAGAACATGCCGGCGAAACGATAAAACCTTTGCAGAAAGTACATCAAAGTGGGGTTGAAACAGGAGATTTGGAGTATGGGTATTATGGGGCTGCCCACTATTGCGGCTATTTGTTTTGTATCGGAGAATCCCTGGAACTTATTCGTCAGAAGCAGGCGGAATATCTGGAGACAACAAAAAGGTTTCGACTGGAGTTTCATAGTTATTTCATCAAGATATGGGCACAAATGGTTTTGAATCTCCTGGGCAGGTCCGCGGACCCGTGCCGGTTGACAGGGGAACTGCTTGATGAATCGGAAATGCTGCCGGTTTGGATAGAGCAAAACAATCTTACCCTGGTTTTTTGCGCTTCTTGCTGCCGGACAATCTTGCTGTACTTGTTTAAAAACTATGCTGAGGCGATCGAATCGGCCCGTTTGGGGGAAGAATACGAAAAAGGCGGAGAAGGATTTATTTATCTTCCTGAGCACAAGTTTTACTATGCCCTGGCGCTTTTGGCTCACTATCCCGAGGTCGAACCCGGGACGAAGAAACAATATCTGGATATAGTGGCCTCGATTCAAGAAAAAATGAAACAATGGGCATGCCATGCCCCCATGAATTTTCAGCATAAATACGACCTGATCGAGGCAGAGAGAGGCCGGATATCAGGTGAAACCCTCAAAGCAATGGAACATTACGGCCGGGCTATAAAAGGCGCCCGGGAACATGAATATATTCAGGAAGAGGCACTGGCGTATGAACGCGAAGCAGAGTTTTATCTTGCTTTGGGCAGAGAGGAATTTGCCCAGCTCTGCATAACCAAAGCCCTGGATGGCTACCGACTTTGGGGCGCAACACGCAAAGTTGACGATTTGGAAGCACAGTACAGGCATCTAATGCTGACAACTCTCACCCCGACCATGACTATACCAGAAAGTAAAGGAATGAGTTCCACTTCCACATCCGGAGTATCCGCTTCATTAGATACGGCAGCCATTATAAAAGCATCCCACATGCTCTCCCAGGAAATCCATTTGGAACGACTGCTTGACAAAATGATACACATCGTCATTGAAAGTGCAGGCGCGGAAAAAGGCATTTTGATTGAGAACAGGAACTACAGGCTGATAATACAGGCAAAAGGCAAAGTCGGGCAGGAACAGGTCGAAACGATGCAGGAAATCCCCATCGAACAGAGCGGAGAAATTCCCCTCTCAGTTGTAAATTACGTAGCACGAACGCAAACGCCTGTCGTTTTGAATGATGCCTGTCATGACAACTCCTACGCCGCCGACAGATACATCCTAATCCATCAACCCAAATCGCTGCTGTGTCTGCCGATTGTCCATCAGGGAAAACTCTCAGCGCTGTTGTATTTGGAGAACAATCTGACAACAGACGCCTTTACTCCGGATCGTTTGGAATTATTGAGGACACTGTCCTCACAGGCAGCAATTTCAATAGTTAATGCCGACCTTTATGTCAGGTTGGAGGAAAAAATCAGGGCGCACAGGAAGGCTGAAAAGGAGTTAAAAAAGCACCGGGATCGCCTTGAAGAACTGGTGAAAGCGCGTACAAGAAATCTTGAAGCTGCCAACAAAGAACTCAATAAGGCCAAAGAAGAGGCCGAAACCGCCACCCAGGCAAAGAGCGAATTCCTGGCCAGCATGAGCCATGAGCTGCGTACCCCTCTCAATGCCATTATCGGCTTTTCGGAAATCCTCGGGGAAAAAACTTTTGGCGAACTGAATGAGAAACAGGCAAAATACGTCAACCATGTCCTCACAAGCGGCCGCCACCTGCTCCAACTGATCAGCGACATCCTGGATCTTTCCAAGGTGGAAGCGGGCAAGATGGAACTTGAACCATCCAGGGTGAACATAAAGGGTCTTCTTGAAAACAGTCTCGTCATGATCAAGGAAAAGGCTATGAAGCATAGCCTCAGGCTCGACCTGCACATCTCTGAGGAGCTAATGGATCTCGAGATATCGGTAGATGAGCGTAAACTCAAGCAGATTATGTTCAACCTGCTTTCCAATGCTGCCAAGTTCACCCCTGACGGCGGAGAAATCCACATCACTGCCCAATCAACAATCAACAATCATCAATCATCAATCCAGATCAGCGTAGCCGATACCGGCATCGGCATCAAACCCGAAGATCAGGAACGAATCTTTGGCGAGTTCGAGCAGGCGGACTCAACCTATGCCCGCGAGCAGGAAGGGACCGGCCTGGGCCTGGCGCTGACCCGCAAACTGGTCGAGCTGCACGGCGGTGGCATTTGGGTGGAAAGTAAAGGCGAGGGCAAAGGCAGCACCTTCACCTTTGTGATTCCTATTGAGGCTTTGGAGCGGGAGGGCGAGGTCTCCATCGAGCCGGAAGAACCTTTACCTTCCCGACCAGACGTGGACGATTCCCGGCCCCTGGTCCTGGTGGTGGAAGACGACCGCCAGGCGAGTGAGCTGATCAGTCTTTATCTATCCGAAGCAGGCTATAGGGTGGCCCACGCCTTTGATGGGGAGCAGGCGATTAAAATAGCGCGGGAACTGAGACCTTATGCGATCACCCTGGACATTATTCTGCCGAAGAAAGACGGCTGGGAGGTGCTGGCAGAGCTGAAATCCCTGCCTGAGGTGAAAGATATCCCTGTAGTCATCGTGTCAACAGTAGAAAAGCGACCGTTTGGCCTCAATTTGGGGGCCGTTGAATACTTTGTTAAGCCAGTGAACAAGGAGCAGTTAATCGAGGCCGTGCGCAAGATCGGGGCCGTGACTGTGGTTGTGGTTGACGACGAGCCCCAGACCGTTGAACTGTTGACCGACATGCTCCAGGCCGAGGGATTCACTGTGCTTCAGGCATATGGTGGTCAACAGGGCGTAGATCTTGCCATTGAGAAGCACCCCGACCTCATTATTGTTGACCTGATGATGCCTGAGGTGAGCGGGTTCGACGTGGTGGAGCAATTGCGGGCGCACCCTGAAGTTATGGAGATTCCGATCATGATTTACACCTCCAAAGATCTCACCGCAGAGGATCGACAACGGCTCAACAGTCACGTACAGGCGATCGCCTCCAAGTCGGCTTCGGGCAAGAAGGACTTACTTCGGGCGCTTGAGAGGCTGGGAAAGAGGAAGGGCGGAAAATCAAATTGACGAGGTTGTGAAATGGCAAGCGAAAAGATACTGATCGTCGAGGACAATCCCATGAACATGGAACTGGCAACGGACCTGCTGGAAGCGGCAGGTTACGTCGTCATCCAGGCCGGGACGGCTAAGGAGTGTATAGAGCTGGCGAGAGCCGAATTCCCCGACCTCATTCTCATGGACATCGGCCTGCCGGGCATGGACGGACTGGAGGCAACCGGGGTTCTGAAACAAGACCCTGCGACAAAAGATATTCCCGTCATTGCCCTGACGGCTCACGTGATGAAGGGAGATGAAGAAAGAGCGCTGGCGGCCGGCTGTGCCGGCTACATCACGAAGCCCATCGACACGAGTGAATTTCCCAAGGCGGTGGCTCGGTTCATTGAGTCTGCCGGGGTTCCATAAAAGGAGGCACGTATTAATGAAAATCCTTATTGTAGATGACATAAAAGCGAACCTCGAGCTGCTGGAAGCCAGGCTGGAGGGGAGCGGCTACGAAGTTGCATCTGCCAGGAACGGGGCAGAGGCACTGGAGAGCTTAAAAAGGGACTCCATTGACATGATCATCTCTGACATCCTCATGCCCAAGATGGACGGCTACCAGCTGTGCAGGGAGTGTAAGAGAGACGACACGCTAAGAAATATACCTTTCGTATTCTACACCGCTAATTACACAAACAAGAAGGACGAGGAGTTTGCTTTGAGCCTGGGTGCTGAGAGATTTATTGTGAAGCCAATGGAACATAAGCGCTTTATGGAGACAATCGAGGATACATTAAAGAATCACAAAAAAGGCCTCATGCCCTCTCCTGAAATGCCGGTAGAAAAAGAAGAGGCTGACTTCTTGAAGGAGCATAGCGAGCGGCTGATCAAGAAACTTGATCAGAAGGTATTCCAACTGGAGGAGACCGAAAGGACACTTCAGAATCGTACGTATGATCTTAAAGAGCGGGTCAAGGAGCTTGATTGCCTCTATAGTATTTCTAAACTTGCTGAGGAGGAGGGCATTTCGTTAGAGAAGATAACTCAAGGGGTTGTTAATCTCATTCCCCCAGCATGGCAGTATCCGGAGATCACTTGTGCACGAGCAATTTTAGAGGGCCAAGAATTCAGAACGGGAAATTTCAAAGAAACCGTCTGGAAGCAGGCAAGCGACATCAAAGTTCATGGCAAGTGGATCGGAACTGTGGAGGTCTATTACCTAGAAGAAAAGCCAGAAATAGATGAGGGGCCTTTTCTGAAAGAGGAAAAAGCACTGATCATCGACATTGCCGAGCGATTGGGGAGAATTATCGAGCGAAAGCGGGCGGAGGAGTTGTTGAGGGAAAGCGAGGAAAAGTTCAGGGAGTTGTTCGATGGCAGCACCGACGCCATTTTTATCGCCAACCCCGAGACGAGGAAGTTGGTTGACTGCAACAAACAGGCCCAAAAGATCACCGGGTACTCAAGAGAAGAAATCCTTTCTATGAGAGCAGACCAGCTCCATCCCAAAGACAAGGTCAAAAAGACGATGGAAGGCTTCAAGAAACATGTCGCTGGCGAGTTTTTATTTGTCGAATCAGAAGTCCTGACCAAGGACAAGAAAAGAGTCCCGGTCAGCATCAGTTACTCTCTACTCGAAATCGCCAGCGAGAAATATCTCCAGTGCATTTTCAGGGACATTACCGAGAGTAAGCAGGCAGAGCAAAAAATACAGGAATACTCTCAAAACTTGGAACGTATGGTGGAAGAGAGAACCAAAGAACTTAACCGAGCCCTTTATGACACAGAAGCGGCACGGGACAGGATAGATGGTATCCTCAAGTCTATTGGTGACGGCCTGATCGTCACCGATATGTATAACAGGATTATTTTGATGAACCTTGCTGCTGAAGATCTGCTGCGTGTACGCTTTAGTGAGGCGATTGATCGATCCATCGATTTTACCATCAAGGATAAAACCCTTAGGGATCGAATCAAAACAACCCTGGATAAAAAGAAGGGAGGATATGAGTTTGATTTTGAACTGCCGGGAGAGGATACCAAGCATCCCCGTATTATGCGTGCCAGGACATCGGTGATTGATGATAAGACCGGTAAGCATACCGGTAGTATAACCATTATCCATGATGTGTCCTACGAGCGCGAGGTGGACAGAATGAAGACAGAGTTCCTCTCAACAGTAGCCCATGAATTAAGAACCCCTCTCACCTCCATCCAGGGTTTCTCAGAGATTCTCTTAACGCGGGATGGTATCAAAGAGGAAGAGAAAGAAGAGTGTCTCTCCTACATCAACAAACAATCGGTAAATCTGGCCACTCTTATCAACGATCTTTTGGATATCTCCCGTATTGAATCCGGTAAGGTATTTACTCTGAACAAGACTCCCTGCAATATTGCCGATATCATCAAATACACAATTCCCTATTTTCAGACACTGTCTCCAAAACACAGCTTTGAGGTGGTCTTGCCAGAAGAATCCGTGGAATTGATGGTGGATAAGGAAAAGATGGGGCAGGTGTTAGAGAACCTTCTGAGCAATGCGGTAAAGTATTCTCCCGAAGGCGGCTCTATTTCCGTGTCGGCAAAAAGGATTGAGGAATTGGAAGGAGACGAAAAACAATCCGCAATCGAGATCAGCGTAGCTGATACGGGCATGGGGATGAGCCCTGAGCAGGTGGAGAAGATATTTGATAAATTCTACCGTGCAGATGCCTCCAACACTGCCATTCCAGGTACTGGTCTGGGCATGAACATTGTCCAGTGCATTGTGGAGACCCATGGGGGCAAGGTTTGGGTGGGGAGTGAGCTGGGGAAAGGAACAACGGTTAAATTTACAATACCAACAAAATGATTTTGGATTGCAGGTTATGGATCACATCGCAAATCTAATATCTGAGAGATAGAAATGAAAAGGAGGAATCGTAAGGATGAAAAAGATTCTCGTAGTAGATGACCAGCCAGAGGTTAGGAAGCTGGTGGAGATGACCCTCAAGGTTGAGGATTACCAGGTTCTCCAGGCTAAAAGCGGGGAGGAAGCCGTTGAGATTGGTAAGGCGGAAAAACCTGACCTGATCATCATGGACATCATGATGCCAGGTGATATACATGGACTTGAGGCCACCCGTATTCTAAAAGATGACCCGGAAACCAAAGAATGCACTATCATTATGTTGACAGCCAAAGGCCAGGAGGCTGACAAGGAAGAGGGGTTTAAAGCAGGAGCAGATGACTATTTTACTAAACCCTTCAGCCCTTTGGAATTGATAAGGAAGGTGGAAGAGGTTCTGGAGTAGTTGAAACTCGAAACTTGATACTGGAAATTGCGATGTATACTATCGAGCATCGAGCATCAAGCATCCAATATCCAGGGGAGATTTTCATGGAAATAAATGACTTTCCGAAAGATTCTTCTAATTCGAATCAATTAGAAAAATATGCAAAGGATCTCGCCGAAGTTTGCAAATCTGAAAAGGAAAAAAGAAAAGAGCTTGAAGCTGCAAATCAGCAACTTGTGAAATATGCCGATGACCTGAACAAGACCATCTTAGAACTAAAGGGCAGCCAACAAGAACTACAGAAAGCCTACCTTGACACTATTCACCGTCTTGTGCTTGCGGCTGAATATAAAGATGAAGACACGGGCGACCATATCATGCGCATGAGTCGTTACAGTGCCTTGATTGCTGAAAAACTTGGTCTGTCGGCCAACGAGGTTCAAAATATACTCTATGCTGCCTCCATGCATGATGTGGGAAAAATCGGCATACCGGATAGCATTTTAATGAAGCCGGGCAAATTGACAGACGAAGAATTCGGAACCATGAAAACCCATAGCGTAATAGGGGCAAATATCCTGGCGTATTCAAAGGCTGAGATCCTCAAACTTGCAGAGCAGATAGCCATTTCCCATCATGAAAAATGGAATGGTAAGGGATATCCGCAGGGCCTTGGCGGTGATAATATTCCTCTCGCAGTCAGGATTGTTGGCCTGGCAGATGTCTTTGACGCTCTTACTTCCAAACGTCCTTACAAAGATCCTTTTCCTGTAGAAGTTGCGATCGATATTATTAAGAAAGAGCGTGGTGAACATTTTGACCCAGATGTGGTAGATGTTTTTTTGGAAAATATAGATGAAATCGTAAAAATCAAAGAAGAAGTGGATTCAACAGAAGTTGTGTAAATGAATAATAAATCCGGGAAAAGAGAATTTAATCGTTTTCCAATTGGACTAGGGGACGTCCATTTGTAATTAAATAACTGTAAGACGAGAGTAAGGGATTGGGGCGTAATGTTAAAAATAGAGGTCGGTGATCTACAATTTTGTCGGATGGGGTCAGATCCGCTGTATAGAAAATGATCCAGACATACCTGAGGCAGTATTGATGATTGTCGATTGAAAAACAAAGAAGGTTTTTGTTTTAAGGAAATATGGTACTTTGTGGGATGGTTTTAAACAGACTATGGAAAACGCCTATAAATATCTCTTCGGTGCAAGAAGCGGATCAGTTCGAATGTGTCACCTGACAACTTGAGGCCGAGCCGATAATCTCCGATCCTTAAGCGGTAGTAGCTGGGAAAACCTGCAATCTTTTTGACTCCTTTTAGTCCTGCCGGGGAGTCTAACCTTTTCGATCCGGCAAGGGAAATAAGCCGATCCCCAGCCGTAAAAAACCGGGGATCGGCTCGCGCTGCAATACTTAAAAGAGCTTGTACACGGCGTCGTTGGACATGTCGAAAAGCCCGGTATCATCTTCATAGGCCTTCGAACGGCTGTCTGGAGAAACAACGATCGTGGGTTGGAACCCCTCCATGACCTTCGATCAGTCTATCGACAAGTTGTTCCTCCCCGCCCCAGCCGCGGATAACTTTTTCGGGCGGCGCCACATCTCTCTGGGTGTTGTATGGCCTATTCTCCAGGCCCCAGCGAAGGTACATCTCAGATCCGAGAATCGACAGCGCCCGGGTAGCCTCCACCACCAGGACCTGGGACAGGGCACCCCCTTTGAGAACCCGGGCGGGGTAGATATCTCCCACCTTTCTCTGAGGATACAAGTCCAACCCTGATTCTCCGTCGGTAAACAGAAGAGTGACAATTCAAAAGGGGTCCATCCTGATGACGCTCCTGCATACCCCAGCCAGTCCGTCTATCCCCGTGCGAAAATCTACCGCTTCCACCGCCAGCAGAATCCGCATCTGCGGCGTGATCTGTATCAACGCCTTCGATCCAACAACGGCGGTAAAGCCTCAACCCGCTGCTTCAACCTCGTGTAGTCCAGGACCAGTGTCTGCGCAATATCGCTGATGGAGTGCCGCTCCGACAACTCGGCCGCCGCCTGCCACAAGCGCTGCGGTATTCGCGAACCCCTTTTTCTGACGCTGCACCAGCTTTGGAACTCCTTCAACACTTCCGCCGGTGTCCGCCGTCCGTCCGGCAAATTCTCCTGTTTCATCAGCCATCCTCCTCGTGATCTTTGGATAGCCTATGCTACACCCTCCGGCTGCGATTTCCACGCACGCTCACCGAAAGGACACGATGAATTGACCTTGGCATCACGGTATTCCAAAAGCAGAATGACACCTCCCGCCGTAATAAGTATATGTGGGCTCAAAAGCTCAAATAAACCAAACGCTTACAGAACCTCTATCTTCCTAATATACCCATATACCAAGAGGGCAAAATGTCCTGCAAACGGTATTCAAAGAACATTTTGATGATTTCAGAGAAGTGTATGATGAGAAATATTCAAAAGCATACGGCAAATATCGTATTGATAGAATTAAAGAAGTTGTAGAAGAATTCATAAAATTCGGAGACTATAAAGAAGGTCTTGCTAGAATAAAATCCACAGGATGAAACCATGTACCAACCCTGACTGCGGTCATCCACAGGATGCCCGCTGGGTGCCCGCAGGGTGAAACCAAAACCATGATTATTTTGTTCCCCTATCCTGCAAGGGATTCTATCTATGTCCGTCTTGTCATCAGAAAAGAACCCTCTTGTTTGCAGAACAGATCACACAAGAAGCTCTCTTAAGGCTTCCGCACAGACAGTGGGTTTTTTGTATTCCCAAGTGCCTTCGAGTGTTTTTCAAGCATGACAGAATGCTGTTCTCCGATATATCCAGGTTGATCTTTCAGATGCTCCAATCCTACTATGATAAGGTTTTAGCTAATTCTATCCAAACCGGCGGCACCCTGGACGGATCATCCGGATGGGCACATGACATCGAGCAACCCCGCACGTACTACGAGAACTCATGCGTTTACTTGAAGTCCTTGTGTCGGGCAGTTCCCTGTGTAAAGCTCATTCAAATGATTGTTTGAAGGGAGCAGAACATGGGCAAGCAATTCGAACTGTTCGAAGCGGAGGAGAGACATTGGATCGACAGACTGTGGCAGTCGATGCCGCCGAAAGCACGGGGCGAGGTAATCGGAATTAGTATCATCTTCTTGACGTATGTGGGATCACCGGTACTCTGATAGCCGATGAGGAAGGTTCCACAGGAGAAATGGCATACGCTTTTGAAAGATCATCACGAGGGCTATATCTCATGGGAGCAGTTTGAAATAAACCGAAAACGCATCGGGTCGAACGGGCGGCCAGGAAAGGGCCCAGGAGCACCACGGGAGGGGGATGGACTTCTGCAAGGGATCATTCTCTGCGGACGCTGTGGAAGAAGGATGAGAATCGCTTACGGAAAAGGCTCCAGGCCGACCCATTATAGCTGCGCACAAGCGCGCAAGCAAACAGGTGCTCCGGTGTGTCAGAGTTTTGGAGCACGCCGGCTGGAGCAAGCAGTGGAAGGACTCTTGTTGGATTGCCTGTCACCGCTGGGCGTAGAGGCTATGCTGGAAGCGGCGAAGGTGTATACCGAGGATAACGAGGTGGAACGGACCCGATGGAAACAAAACATCGAGAGAGCACACTACGAGATGAATCTCGCTCGCCGGCAGTATGATGCGGTGGATCCAGAGAATCGGCTTGCCGGAAGGTCCCGACCTTGGGGTTGCTCGGGAGCTGGAAAGACGGTATGAAAAGGCACTTAGAGCCATAGAAGAGATTGAGTCGGAAGCGTATTGCCCGATGTCTGATCGAGAACGTAGTGGTAACCTCACCGCGAGAAGGCACAATGCTTATAGCCCAGGTGCACTGGAAAGGCGGCGAGGTTACAAAGCTCGATGTACTCAAGGGCAAGAGTGGCATTCACCGTTATGTGTCGCCTCTTGAACTCGTTGAGTTAATACGTACGCTGGCAACTGAGTTTTCAGACATCCAGATCGCACGCATTTTGCACCGCAAGAGACTGAAGACACCAAAGGGTCGGCCTTTCATGGCTTACCATGTAGCCAACGTGCGAAATAAATATAACATTCCTAAGGGTCTACGGGTGCCACTACGAGGGGAAGACGTCTATACGGCAGAAAAAGCAGCAGAACTGTTGGGTGCCTGTCGAAGTACAATTATCCGGTGGTTAGAAGTTGGCTTGCTACGCGGTTCACAATTGACATCTGGAGCTCCGTGGCGTATCGTAGTAACCAAAGAGGACATCGAAAGGCTAAAACCGAATGAGGTTGGTGAAGGTAGGTATCCGCTTAAGGGAGCGGCTTCGGCCTTAGGGGTGAGCCAGCAGACCGTTTTGCAAAAGGTTAAGTCGGGAGAGCTTGAAGCCATTCGAGTGCGAACAGGCAGGCGTGTAGGCTGGAGAATTCGTTTACCCATAAGCATTTACGACAATCAACCAGCCTTGTTTTAATGGTTTTATGATTTTGTATCTAAAAGGCTTTTTCCTTAAAATCTCTAAATGTTATTATCTCGATCCTTTTAAACGGATTTAAAACAAGTAAATCTTTATCACCTGTTATTATATAATCAGCTCCTCCATTTACGGCAGTTTCTAAAATAAAATTATCCTTAACATCTCGACACGCATTTACTCTTTGCTTTATTTCAACTTTAATACTCCACCTTTGCAGCAAGCGTAACAGAACTAAACGTCTTCTTTTAATAATATATTGTTGAAGTTTAGGCCTTGTAATTACTCTGAATAATTCGTTAAGCTGCTTCCGGGATGTTAATATTAGCAGATCTTTACTTTCTATTGCATTTTCGAACTCTACTACCTTCACGATACATCTTCTCTCTTACTGCTTCAACTTCTTCTGTTATCTCTTCAAATGTAACAGGAATATCTTTTAATTCTTCCTTGACCCTGCTCCACTGGGCAAATAATGTTTTATCATCCAGATACTCTGCTAATTTCTCCTGTTCATCAAACGGGAGCTGGTCAATAATATTTTTCACCTGATTAAAATCCAAGTCTATTTTCAAATTGACAGACATATGTTTCTCCTTCTTCTGTTAATATACAGTATTTATTGTTCTTTTTCTATTCCTTTGCTTTCCTGCCTGATTTAACTGTCAAGAGGCTAGTACTTTTAGGGAGCGCTTTCAGATAGATAGGTGATGAGGATATTCCCACTCCGCCTTAAAACACCTTCTCTAAGACTTCTTCCATACGGTTCACGGGGTGAAACTGAATCCCCTTTTTTATATGTCCAGGTATCTCTTCAAGATCCTTCTCATTCTGACCGGGAATAATGATCTCCTTAATATTATTTCTCTTTGCAGCTATTACTTTTTCTTTTAATCCGCCTATGGGGAGAACCTGTCCGACCAAAGACAGCTCTCCTGTCATGGCCAGGGATTTTTTGATCTTCTTTTTTCTTACTAAAGAGAGCAGACAGGAAGCCATGGTGATTCCGGCTGAAGGGCCGTCCTTAGGGGTCGCACCGGCGGGGACGTGAAGATGTATCTGATTGTTCTCAAAAAACTCGTGTTTTACGCCGAAGTCTTCTGCAATATGCCGTACATAGGTGTAGGCAATATTAGCGGATTCCTGCATGACATTTCCAAGCTGACCGGTTAATCGAAAGCCTTCCTTTCCGGGATTGGCCACTGCCTCCACAATAAGAATCTCGCCTCCCATTTGAGTCCATGCCAATCCAATGGCCATACCTGGCCTGGTTATCTTTTTAATCCCCTCTTCAAAAAAGATTGGTTTCCCGAGATATTTTTCCAATTCCTCCTTGGTGATGATTAGCGGTAAAGAGATATTTTCCAATATCACCTGCTTAGCTACTTTACGATGAATTTTATCCAAAGCCTTTTCATAATTACGAAGACCCGCTTCCCGTGCATATCCTTCCGCTATTTGGAGCAAAGCCGGTTTTTCATATTTTATATCAGATCTTTTAATGCCGGTACGCCCTAAGGATTTTGGAATGAGGTATTTTTTTGCAATCGTCATCTTTTCTGAGTTTATATATCCCGAGAGGCGGATCACTTCCATGCGGTCTAAAAGCGGGGCCGGTATGGTGTCCACTGTATTTGCCGTGGTCAGGAACAGGATATGGGAGATATCAAAGGGAAGATCCAGGTAATGATCACGGAAGGCTACATTCTGTTCGGGATCCAGGACTTCAAGGAGAGCGGATGAGGGATCGCCCTGAAAAGAAACTCCCAGTTTATCGATCTCGTCGATCATAAAAACAGGATTCTTCACCTTTACAATTTTCAGGCCCTGGATAATTTTTCCCGGCATGGCCCCAACGTAGGTTCTCCTGTGGCCTTTAATCTCGGCCTCATCTCTCATTCCTCCCACTGAGAACCGGAAGAATTTTCTGCCTAAGGCCCGAGATATGGATTTCCCCACTGAGGTTTTGCCCACTCCCGGAGGTCCCACTAAACAGACAATGGAGCCCTTGGTGTCTTTCTTGAGCTTTCTTACAGCAAGGTATTCTAAAATTCGTTCCTTAACATCTTCAAGCCCATAATGATCCGCCTCCAGTATTTTTTGAGCCCGTTTCATGTCGATGGCTTCTGGTTTTGGATTATTCCAGGGGAGAGAGATGATGGTTTCTAAGTAATTTCTGGTAACTATGAATTCCGATGAGTTTGCATCCATTAAGGAAAACTTCTCCAGTTCCTGCTCAACCTGCTCTGCCACCTCTTTCTCCAGTTTAAGCTTGCTGACTGCTTCCTTGAACCTTAAATATTCACTGCTCTTAGAATCAACAGGCATACCTAGTTCGGATTTTATTGCCTTGAGCTCTTCTTTAAGGAAATATTCCCTCTGGCTCTTGGTAATTTTCTCCTGGATCTGTTTCTGGATCTTCTTCTGAATGCTAAGAAGCTCCTGTTCTTTCTTGATAAAAATTAACGCCCTCATCATGCGCTCGTGCACGTCTACAAGCTCTAGAATCTTCTGCTGTTCCATTCTGTCAATATTAAGTATTGAGGTGATGAAATCGGCTATTTTTCCCGGGTGGTCGATGTTCACCATATTCAGGCGCATCTCTTCTGAAAAGAGGGGATTATTTTCCGAAATCTGTTTCATTTCGCTTATCAGGGATCGAGTAAGGGCCCGGACTTCATCTGTCTCAACATTCTCGTCTTCCAGATAGTTTACGGCTACGCCTATGGGATTTTCCTTATGTATAAACTTCTTGATACTGAAGCGCTTCAGTGTCGAAATAAAGAGATTGACCCCGCCGTCCGGCAGGTTTATCTTCTTAATAATCTTAACAGCTGTGCCGATTGTGAATAGATCATCCCCTGACGGGTTTTCAACCTCTGGAGAACGGGTAAGAACAAGACCGATAAAGCCGTCGCTGGATATTGATTTTTCCACTATCTTCACATCATCTTCAGTTAGGATCATAAGTGGCATGAAAATACCGGGGAAAATGGGCTTTCCCGTGATTGGAATTATATATAATTTATTTGGAAGCACCTGGGATGTGGGCACAATCTGTTTGTCAGGCATATTTTACCTCTTATCTTTGTAATAGAAATTATAATCCTCCCGGGCAGATGTCAAGTTAATATGTTTCGGACAATTGCGGTCTTAGACTGCGATTGGATGGAGCATATTGCTTTGCCTGGGCTTTCTAAACTATTATACTAAAAGCGATGTTCAGGAATTCCACCACTTTAGCTATAGTGCTCCGTAAGGTCCGAATCGGGGAGATTCATAAAAGATTGACAATGCTGACCCCGGAAGCAGGCATGATCAGTGCCATGGCTCACGGCGCCTGTAAGATCAAAAGCCGCTTCAGAACCCTGTCGGAACCTTTTGGCTATTTAAGAGTCTATCTTTACCATGATCCTGTAAAAGATCAGTATAAAATTACTGATATGGAGAGCATCGATCCGTTTGAGAGTATTCGAAAGAGTATTGTTAAGATTTATACTGCTTCTCTGTGGGCTGAGGTTGTTTTAAAAGCTTTTGGCGGTGGAGAAAGCTCAGGCAGCCTTTTCCGCCTATTTTCAAGCTCACTTAAAGCCTTGAATGAATCCCGTGAGGGAAAGGAGATAATGGTATCGATACAGTTTCTCTTTAGATTTCTATGCTTAATGGGATTCAGCCCGGTGCTTGAGACCTGCAGTCAGTGTGCCTCGGCTTTTAAAACCAATGAACCAAGCTTCTTTTCCAGCCGGGATTTATCTTTTCTCTGTTCTCGCTGTGCCAGGCTTAAATCCATTATACTGCCTGCAGGAGGACGGCGATATTTGGCCAAAACCTCCACCCATTCCCTGGGCAAAGCGCTCAAGGTAGGATTGGAAGATGATTCGGTACGTGCTTTGAAAGAGGTGCTATATCAGCTCGTACAGGGCGTTTTAGAAGTGAATCTCAACTCCATTAAATCAGGCTCGGGTATTCTATGAGAGTTTTTGCCGCACTGCCGATTCCTGAAGCAGTAATCAGCGCCCTCACCGGGGTTGCTGGGACTCTTAAAAAACATTATCATCGTTTGAAAGTGATAAAGCCACAGGGTATTCATATTACTCTTCTCTTTTTCGGGGAATTAAGTGAAGAACGGATACAGCCGATTATGGAGATCATGGAAAGCCCTGATTTGCATATTGAGAGGATTAAGGCATCTTTAGGCCCTATAGGCTGTTTCCCTGTGCGGGGAAATCCCAGGGTGATCTACTGCCGTATCGAGGCGGGAAAGGATCAAATTACCGCTTTTTATGGAAAATTCTATGCTATGGTAAAAAAGTTGAGTGGCCACTATATTAATAATGAGAAGGATTTCATTCCACACATTACCCTGGCCAGAAACAAGTATGAAAGGATAGATGCCGGGGTATTCAAGCATCTGCCTGAATTGAAGCAGTCATTCACTATTGACAGCTTTGTTCTCTTTCAATCTATCCTCAAGCCCCAGGGTGCTGAGTATAGGCCTTTGAAGACCGTGAAATTCCGTTAGGGGCCAGCATGAGAGCTGTGGATCTTATAATGAAGAAGAGAGACGGGAAGGAGCTGTCCAGGCAAGAGATCGATTTCCTTATTCAGGGTTATGTGAGAGAAGAGATACCTGATTACCAGGTTTCGAGTTTTGCCATGGCCGTTTTTTTTAATGGTATGAGCTTTAAAGAAACCGGCTATTTAACCCGGGCCATGATTGATTCAGGGGATGTGATAGACCTTTCAAAATTAAATGGAGCTCTGGTGGATAAGCATTCTACCGGTGGGGTGGGTGATAAGGTCTCTCTGATTCTGGCGCCTTTAGCCGCTGCCTGCGGGCTTATGGTTCCAATGATGAGCGGTAGAGCTTTGGGCCATACCGGGGGTACCCTGGATAAGCTCGAATCCATTCCGGGCTACCGGACGGACCTTTCCGTAGATTCTTTCATCATGGGCCTTGAGAAGGTAGGTTTCGCTATGACCGGTCAGAGCGAGAAGGTGGTGCCGGCAGACCGGAAGATGTATGTACTAAGGGATGTTACAGCTACGGTGGAATCCATTCCCCTTATCACTGCCAGCATTATGTCTAAGAAGTTTGCCGAGGGGGCGGAGGCTTTTGTTTTCGATGTGAAATGCGGAACCGGAGCTTTTATGAAGAGCATTGAGGATGCTGAAACCCTGGCAGTCTCTTTGGTCAATACGGGAAAGAGCCTGGACAGGCGCATCAGCGCAGTAATCAGTGATATGAACCAGCCCCTGGGACTCACAGTCGGCAATTTTTTAGAGGTACGCGAGGCGATTGAATGTCTTAACGGCAGGGGACCGAAAGATCTGATGGATCTCACCCTCCGCTTAACCGGCCACATGCTGCTTTTAAGCGGAATTGCCTGTAATATTGGATCTGCTGAAGAATTGTGCCGCGTGAAGATAGAAGACGGCTCTGCATGGCAGAAGTTTCTGGATAATGTGGAACTTCAGGGCGGAGATCCTGAAATTGTCCTGAATCCGGAAAAAGGACCCAAAGCCGGCCGTGTGGTTTCGCTGTCAGCGCGGGAAGAGGGCTATGTGGAGCGGGTCGATGCATATCTGGTAGGCCTGGCCGCGGGGCTGCTGGGCTCAAGCCGGGCCAGGAAGGAAGACCCTGTACTGCCGGAGGTAGGGGTAGAGCTTGTAAAAATACAGGGAGATTCAGTTAAATTCGGGGATGAGCTTTGCCTTATTCACGGCAGGGATCCCGATAAGATACGGGAAGCTGAAAAGCTTCTAAACAAGGCCTATAAGCTGTCTGATGAGAAGATATTGCCCTCAAAACGGGTTATGAAAGAAATTGTAAATCAATGATATGGGAAAAAATTGAAACAGACCCCGATGAAGTAAGGGAGATCGCCAGACAGAACGATCTTGACCTGATCTCCTCATCCATACTGATTAGAAGGAATTTAACGGACAGCCGTTCCCTACGTTTCCTGCTCGAGGATGATCTGCTTCTCCTTCACAATCCCTTTTTGTTCCGGGATATGGAGAAGGCGGTAAACCGTGTAAACCGCGCCATAGATCGGAAAGAGAAGATTATGGTTTTCGGCGACAGGGATGTAGACGGCATTACATCAACCGTTTTACTGGTCCAGCTCATAAGGGATTTAAGCGGCAGGGTTGAGTGGAAGCTTCCCGGGGAGAATGAAGACTATGGGCTCACTCGCCAGGTAATTGAGGATTCGTCTGCCTCTGCCTGCAGCCTGATAATTACAGTAGATTGTGGAATCTCAAATATCGATGAAATAGCCTTAGCCAGGGAAAGAGGAATAGATACAGTGGTCATAGATCATCATATTCCACAGGATACGCTTCCTGAGGCCGCGGCAATAATAAATCCGAAACAGGCGGGAAGTACCTACCCGTTCAGAGATCTTGCAGGATGCGCTGTGGCTGCGAAATTTGCCTGGGCTGTGGTTTTCTCAAGCACGCCAATGTACGGCAAACCTGTGTGGCTTTTAAATATTAAACCGGACAACGAAACCTATTCTGTAGAAGCTGTAAAACTTGTGAACCTGGTGGAAAGAGAGCGCCTGGTTTTAAGTCTGCTTCCCGAACTTTCAAGCTCGCAGAAAAAACGGCTTTTACCCCTGATGTCGGCAGATGATATTGTAGTTTATGACTCAGCCGGCATGAGGAAACTTATAGACAGAATAGGATTAGGTGCTGAGAACCTGAAGCTTACGGATATTCGTCCAATGGTAGGAAAATTCTTTCCGGATTTAGAGGGTAAGAGCCTGCTTAAAATCAAGAGCCTGATAAGGCCGGCCCAATATGGAAGCCGGGGCTCCGGTGAGCTTGATATGCTGATCAGCCTCCATAATACTGTTATACTGAAACAGGAAAATGCTCTCCTATCAAAGCAGAATTATTTTATGGATCTGGCGGCCTTAGGTACCCTGGCCGATTTGATGCCCTTAGCTGATGAGAATAGAATCATCGTGAAGAGGGGATTGGAAGTTTTAAATCAGATGGGACGCCACGGCCTGCGCGAACTCATTATAAAACAGAGGCTTTACGGAAAGAGAATTACTACCACGGATGTTACCTGGCAGATTACACCGGTGCTTAATGCCGCCGGAAGGATGGGTGAGCCGGAAAAAGCAGCCTCTCTACTGCTCTCAAATGATCCACATGAGGTTGAAGAACTGGTGGATTATATTCTCGATCTGAATAGAAAACGAAAATATCTGGGAGATAATGTCTGGAAAAGATGTTTTACCCGGTTCAAAGAGAGCCTCGATAAGGCTGATGGGAAGTTTATCCTGGTCTATGATCATTCAATTCCAAGAGGAATAACCGGGATCCTGGCCTCCAGATTAATTAATTATTTCAAAGTTCCGGCCATAGCCATTGCCGTAAGCCATGATAAAGCTGTCGGTTCTCTTCGCAGTCCGTACTCGCTAGAAGGATTTCTAGATCATTATGCCGATCTTTTTCTAAATTACGGCGGTCATGATTGCGCGGCAGGTTTCAGCCTGGCCAGTTCCATTATTCCCGAATTTGAATCGAGATTTTACAGGATGATAAGGGAACTTAATCCTCCCGATCATAGTGGAGAAAAATTGATCATCGATGCTGAGGTGCCTCCCGACTACCTCAATCCAAATTTAATCAGTGTTGTAGAGCTTTTTGAGCCTTACGGAGAAGGCAGCCCTGTCCTAATTTTCTTGACCCGGCAAGTTAGGATTGAAGCACTGGATATCATCGGTAAAAGCGGTATGTCCCACCTGAAGCTGCTTATCGGAGCCGGGAAATACAGATGGCCGGCAATTTACTGGAACGCGGCGGAAAGAGCCGGAAAGGATTTTACGGTTCACGACACTGTAGATATCGCATACCGACTGGCAAGAAACTATTTTCAGAATACAGAAACCCTTCAGCTTACTATTTTAGATCTGAAACCATCCACAGGATGCCCATAGGGTGCCCACAGGGTGAAACCAAAACCAAAACCATCCACAGGATGAAACCATGAGATCATCCCTGATTCTTCTACTGCTGTATCTTTCCTTCCATCTTCCGGCAGAGATCCTCTGCCTCAGTCCGGAAGAGGATTCATACTGTTACGTTTCACCGGAAGCGGATTACCTTTGGGCTGAAGGAAAACTGATGCCCAGGCAGGGGTTGTTCTCCTATTTTTCGGGGCAAGGTTCACACTTGCTTCCTGAAGTTATTTATTCTGAAGAATTTGACCGGGGGAATATACTCTGCGGATTTATTATTATCGATTGTGTTATTGAACATTTTTCCGTAGAGCTTGAGGATCAGGATGGAAATCCTATAGCAGAAGCTGGAGGATTTAAAATAGGTAATAGACAGGGATTTGAAGTTTGGTGCTTTCTATTGGGTATCCCGAGTGATCTGACAGGGGGAATTTACAGGCTTACAATAATGGGAGGGCAGGGGAATCGTCATTTCCGTTACCTGGGAGCAGTAAAGGTAGGAGCTAAACAGTACGCTTTTGAGCGGATTTTACTGGATAAGGGTCTTGAGGATCTGGTGTCAAAACCTGATGTGCGAAAAGTGAAAGAGGCCAGAAATTTAAGGGAACTTCTTTTATCCTTTCGTTCTGATGCCTTCTATCATACCGGATCCTTTATACTGCCGGTTTCAGGAGCCAGGATAAGCTCCAATTTTGCTGCCAGGCGTAAATATCAGTTTATGGGAGGAGGATTCTCTTCTGTTCATAATGGAATTGATCTGGCAGCGCCGCAGGGAACACCGGTTATGGCCTGCGGCTCCGGTAAGGTTGTTTTTGCAGGCTACAGGATCATGAGCGGTAATACCGTGGTGCTTGAACATCTACCCGGAGTATATACCCTGTACTTTCATCTACTGGATCTGAAGGTCAGGGACGGCGATATGGTGAAAAGCGGCGGGATCTTAGGAAGTATCGGCATGACCGGCCTGGCAACAGGACCCCATCTCCACTGGGAGTTGCGAGTTTCCGGTGTTGCAGTGGACCCCGGAGCCGTCCTTCAGTCCGGCCTTATTGACAAAACTGCCGTTTCAGGTATCATTAAAGAGATTATTTTAGAAGGAAGGAGGTGATTTATATAGCTGCAATTACTGTAGGAGAAGATGAAGTTCTTGATAAGGCAATTAAGCGCTTCAAGCGAATGATTGAGAAAGAAGGCGTTATAAGAGAGTGGAAGAGAAGAGAGTTTTTCGAAAAGCCTTCTACAATTCGAAATAGAAAAAGAAAAGCTTTAGAGAGAAAGCGCTTAAAAAAAATGCGTAAAATCCATTCTTTTAAAAGATATTGATTGAGTGCATAAAGAGGTCTTTTAAAGACCTCTTTTTTATAGAATATGATCCAAAAATTTCCTGGTTCTTTCCTTCAGGGGATTGTTAAACAGCACTTCAGGGGGAGCAGTTTCTATTATTTCGCCGTTATCCATGAATACCACTTTATTTGCTGCTGCCCTGGCAAAGCCCATTTCATGAGAGACTACCAGCATGGTCATGCCGTCCTCTGCAAGATCGAGCATGACATCTAAAACCTCTTTGATCATTTCCGGGTCTAAAGCCGATGTAGGTTCATCAAAGAGCATTACCTTGGGGTTCATGGCCAAGGCACGGGCAATTGCAACCCGCTGCTGCTGCCCTCCGGAGAGCTGATCCGGATAGGTTACTATTTTATCCAGTAAGCCGACCCGCTTTAAAAGCTTTCGTGCAGCCTCATTTGCTTCTTCTTCAGACATTTTCTTTACAATGCGGGGGGCCATGGTGATATTCTTCAAGGCATTCAGGTGGGGGAAGAGGTTGAAGGACTGGAATACCATCCCCACCTCTTCTCTGATCCTGCGTATATTGGCTTGAGGATCGGATACGCACTCATCATCAATCCATATCTCCCCGGATGTGAGATTCTCAAGCCGGTTTATACAGCGGAGCAGGGTGCTTTTACCGCTGCCCGAGGGGCCGATCACCAGCACGACTTCCCCCTTTTTCACTATTATATTGGCATTGCGAACGGCTTCAAGCTTGCCGAAGCTCTTGTTTGCATTGATTATTCTAACCCTATCCTTCACGTTTTTGTAACCTTTCCTCCATTATCCCGACGAGTTTTGAGAAGAAGAGAGTAAGGATAAGATATACCAAAGCTACGACCGTATAGGTTTCAAAATAGTAGAAGGTTTTGGAAGCGAATTCTCTGCCTCTTCTTAGAAGATCAGAAACAGCAAGGATGGATACTAAGGAGGAATCTTTAAGCAGGGCAATAAATTCGTTTCCCACAGGCGGAAGAACTACTTTAACGGTTTGGGGCAGTATGATCCTTCTCATGGCCTGCATCCTGGACATTCCAAGTGCTAATGCTGCTTCCATCTGGCCCTTTGGAATGGACTGAATTCCTGCCCGGAATATTTCACCGAGGTAGGCCCCGTAACAGACAGTCATGGCCGTGATGGCTGCTATCAGCCGGGGCACCCGGATGAGCTTTCCCATTGCGTAGTAGATGTAAAAGAGCTGTACTAAAAGGGGAATCCCGCGGATGATTTCAACATAAATGGTAGCGATTTTATTGACTACTTTATTGCGGGAGATTCTACCCAGGCCGGTAAAAAGGCCCACGATGAGGGAAAAGATTATGGAGAGTACGGTTACCTGGAAGGTCCGCAAGATACCATCGGGCAGAAAGTAGATAATCTGCCGGTATGGTTCCGATCTGATTAGTGGGAGGATGATGAGCAGGCCCAGGGCCCCGAAAAAGGAGATCCGCCAGGCACTTAGGCCTGCCTTTTCCCCCTTTTCCGGGATAAGGGCCCCGTCCGAGACATCAATTTTAATTTTTTTTATCTCAGCCACTTTTCTTCAATTTCAGTGTAGGTGGGTGTGTTCAGGACCTTTTTAAGGCCCCGATTTATGGCTTCCAGCACCTCAGTGTTTCCCTTTTTAACGACAATGCCGTAGTACTCATCGGTGAAGGGTTTGCCGACGATCTTCAGCTTTCCCTTATAATTCTCATTCTGAAGTGCAAAATCGGCGGCCACGGGGGTGTCGGCCACGCATCCATCGATCCTTCCGTTGACCAGGTCCATAAAGGCGAGTCCTATCTCATCATAGGTCTTCAGATCTACTCCGGAAACCTCTTCAATGGCAAACGAGCCTGTAGTGCCGATCTGGGCGCCTACGGATTTACCCTTCATGTCTTCCAGCGTCTCCACCCCCTCGCTTTCGGTACGGACAATCAGAACCTGACCGGCGTTGATATACGGGTCAGAGAAATCCATGGTTTTCTTTCTTTCCTCCGTGATGGTTACTGAGGACATGACAGCATCGTATTGTCCGGCAGGAAGTCCGGCAAAGATGCCGTCCCAGGCTGTGTTCTTAAACTCCATCGTGAAACCGCCCGCTTCAGCGATGGCATTCATTAGATCAATATCGAAGCCCACAATTTCCTTGTTCTCATCTACCATCTCCATGGGGGGCCATGTAGCATCCGTGGCAACTACAATATGGAGCTTTTCAACCTTTTCTTCTTTCTTAGCACATCCTGTCATGAGCAGTCCGGCCACTGCGGCCAGGATAACAAATAAAAGAATCGTCTTTTTCAGCATAGAAGCCTCCTTATTAAATATAAATAATATATTAGATCATAATAGAATTGAGGTCATTGTCAAGTCAATCTACAGGGTGCCCACAGGATGCCCGCAGGGTGCCCACAGGGTGAAACCAAAACCAAAACCATGGAAAGTTTAAAAGAATTGCAACTCAGTTGCATAAATTTATTTTAACAGATATACTCAAATTATGAAGGATAGAATAATAATACGCAGTTTTGCCTGGTTATTAGCTTTAATGTTGTCCATCTCCACTATACAGCCCCTTCAGGCCGATGCCGATGTAGTGGCCGTTGCAGCGGGTATTGCTCCCTGCGTGGAGGAGGTTATGCAGGCCTTCATTGATCAGGGCGGAGAACAATTGCAGATGGTAAAGGGAGCCTGCGGCCCCCTGGCACGACAGATGGCGGCAGGAGCACCTTACGACCTGCTGCTTGCATCGGAGCCGCGCTGGCCGAACTGGCTGAAAGAAAAGGGTGTACTCCCCAATCTAATCGTTTTTGCCATAGGACAACTTACGTTATGGCACGATAAGGCTGCTCCTCCTGAGCTGGCTATCCTTAAGGGGTCGCTGGTAGCTGTGCCGGAACCGGAGACAACAGCCTACGGAATGCTGGCAAAGGAATACCTGATCCGGGAAGGACTGTGGAGAGATGCCCTGGAAGGCAAGAGAATAATCTTCTTAGGAAGCGCTCCCCAGGCAGTGCTGGCGGTTCGCCATGGAGCTGCTGCAGCTGCCTTCATTCCCCACAGTATGGCAATAAAAGCAAAGGGAAGCTGCCTGATTATCCCTGGAGCAGTAATAGATCAGGTGGGGGGACTTCCACTGAAAGCTGGAAAAAGCGCTGGAGATTTCTGGTCCTTCTGCCGTTCCCGCAAAGCTGAGCCCATATGGCGCAGGTGGGGCTTTAAACCGGTGCAGGTTGAGTGAGGCTAAATGAAACAGGCTCTAATCATAAGTCTAAAGGTGCTGGCCGTGGATATGCCCCTGCTGTTTCTACTCGGTACTGCCATTGGATGGATTTTGGCTAAGAAGCGCTTTAAAGGCAGGGAAATTCTCTCCCTGCTTGTACTGCTTCCTGTCGCCCTTCCACCATCTGTTCTGGGCCTCTACCTGCTTATGTTCATAGGGCATGTACCTTTTCTAAAGCATCTGGGATTGCTGTTCTCCTTTCCTGCCGCCGCACTGGCGGCTTTGGTGCCTGCGCTTCCAATCATGATTCAGGCAGCTCGTTCCGGCTTTGCATCTGTGCCTGAGGAGCTTGAGGATGCAGCCAGAACTCTGGGCGACGGTGAGTGGCGTGTTTTCCGGCGGGTAACACTATTGCTCAGCCGGCGTTCCCTCGTGGCGGGACTGGCTTTAGCCTCAGCACGAACCTTAGGAGATTTCGGTATTACACTCATGATTGCAGGCAACATCCCCGGCAGAACACAGACACTGCCGCTATATATATTCAGCCAGATGGAAGCGTTGGAATTTGCCAAAGCCAACCTGGCAGCAGCCTTGCTGGTTGTCGTGGGAATTGTGAGTCTGGCCTTGGTAAAACGCATGGAGGAGGGCAGGTATGAGCGCCTGGTTTGAAGCATCCCTGGACCATCAGGTAGGGGAATTCAGGCTTCAGATAGACCTCTTTCTGGAAAGAGAAATTGGAGTGCTATTCGGTCCCAGCGGCTCAGGGAAAAGCCTCACTCTGAGATTGCTTGCCGGACTCGACACCCCTAAACGCGGGCAGGTGCATCTGGGAGGACGACAGCTTCTTGAGGTGCCGGGCGGCATTATTCAGCCCCCCCGGCAGAGGAGGATCGGGCTGGTATTTCAGCAGCTTGCCCTCTTCCCTCACTTGAATGCACTGGAGAACGTGGCCTACGGACTTTCCGGGAGCAGACGGTATGACATCGCACGGGAATGGCTGGCCAGGGTAGATCTTAAGGGCATGGACCAGCGCTATCCGGCACAGCTCTCGGGTGGACAGAAACAGAGGGTGGCTCTGGCCCGGGCGCTGGCGCCGGAACCGGATCTGCTGCTCCTGGATGAGCCTTTCAATACCTTAGACAGCCCCTTAAGAAGAAGCCTGCGAAGGGAATTAAAGCGTCTTCACCGGGAGACAGGAGTACCCCTGCTCTATGTTACTCATTACATTGAGGATGTCTGCTCTATGGGAGGCCGTATATTTTTCCTCAAAGATGGACAGCTTACAGGAAACATCAATGTAGACCAGCTATGGAACACCAGCTCTCAAGTCGGGGCCTGGCATGCCCTGGGCTGGGGGAATCTGCTCCACGGTGAGGTATGCCGGAGGGAGGGGGGCACATGGTTCGTATGGGGGGAGGGTGCCCTGGAGCTGCCCGCATCTGTACAGATCATGGGACCTGTATCGGTCTTTATTCCCCCGAATCATGTAAAGATTCTATACCAGGATATTCCGGTGGATCCGCAGCTTGTCCCGAACGTGATGCATGGGCGTGTGGTGGAGAGAGTCTCAATAGGAAGCACTACAAGCCTCTATGTAGCTGCTGCAGGATTGCAGTGGCAGTTGGAATTTCCCATTAAATCCTATGATCGTCTCGACCTGAAGGAGGGAGCTGATGTGCGCATTGCAGTGAGGCCGGGATCTATTTCCCTTCTTGAGCATGACAGAGGAGGATCTGAATATGAAAATACGAATACTGCCCCTGGATGAGGCACTGGGGCTTCGCCTCTCCCATGACCTCACCCAGATCGTCCCGGAAACAGGTTACAAGGGGCCCCGCTTTAAGAAGGGGCATGTTGTAACAGAGGAGGACGTACCCACCCTGCGCACCATGGGCCGGGAGCACCTCTCCATTATAGAGATTAGCGAGGATGAAGTACACGAGGATGAGGCGGCACTGAGGCTCTCTGAAGTGCTGGCGGGAGAAGGTATGGAAGTAAAGGGTCCCAGTGAAGGCAAATGTGTTTTAGTTGCCTGTAGAGACGGCCTGCTTATATTTGATGAAGATATGGTCAACCGGGTGAATGATGATCCTGAGTGGATTCTCGCCACACTTCCACCAAAGGTGCCGGTACACAAGGGGGAGCAGGTGGCGGCCTTCCGCATACGTCCTCTGGTTGTGCAGGAAGAGCAGGTGGCACGGGCTGAGAAAGCGGGCAGGAGCATTAACGTTCTCCCCTTCCTTCCTTTGAAAGTGGGACTTGTAACCACCGGCAGGGAGATTGCCGATGGACGCATTAAGGACACATTCCGGCCCAGGATGGAACGCAAGGCGGAGCGCTTCGGAGGAACATTGCTGGGACAGAGGATCGTGGCGGATGATAAGGATGAAATCTGCCGCAGCATTTCAACTTTCTTAGAAGAAGGCGCAGAACTGATTATTTGCACAGGAGGTATGAGTGTTGATGCTGACGATCTTACACCTGCTGCGATCAGTGACGTATCTGATAAGGTGCTTTTCCATGGGGTTCCCTCCCTGCCGGGTTCTATGCTCATGCTTGGTGTAAAGGGAAGGGCGGCTATAGTAGGAGCCCCGGCTTGTGTCGTACATGACGAATGGACCACCCTTGACCTGCTTCTCCAGCAGCTCTTTGCAGGCCTAATACCGGCCATAAGAGAAATACGAAGATGGGGAGTCGGCGGGCTCTGCCGCCGCTGTGAAGTCTGTATCTATCCGAACTGTGCTTTTGCCCAACGCCCATGACAGCAGAAGAAATCCTTACAAAGGCCGGCGTGCGCCCCACTCATGTGCGGGATGCGGTTCTGAAGCGCCTCTATGAAGCAGGATGCCCGCTCTCACATGGAGAGATTGCAGCGCACCCGGGAATGAAGCGTTATGACCGGGTAACAATCTATCGCACTCTTTATACTCTTGAGGGAGCAGGGCTGGTTCACACCGTGCAGGGAATAGACGGGGCCTGGCGCTTCTGTGCACATCCTCCGGACCGTACAGGATGCCCCGGAAATCATCCACACTTTCTCTGCCTTAAGTGTGGGAAGATGCAATGCCTCACAGGGCAGCGCCTCCCCTGGGTAGAAGTGCCCGAAAGAGTTAGGGTAAAGGGAAAACAGTTGGTGATCTACGGGATCTGCACGGCCTGTGGTACGGCAGAGGAAAGGAATAAAAACAAATGACTATACTAAAGAAAGCGCAGAAACTATTTATTCAGGTTCTTATGAAGAAAAATATTTCTTTAGATGAACATATAGCCGCAGAACCCCTCGGGGTAGAGGAAGCATTAGGTGATCCGTCTCCGTATAAGGACTTTGCCTTACAGAGGGGAGTGGAGAAGCTCGTTGAGGTGAAATACAGGGAGGCTCGAGGACAGGCATTCACCTCATGCCCCCTTCGATGGAAGGGAACTTTAGGGGAGGTCCTGGATCTTCCCCTTGAGAGTGACAGGGAAAGAGCTCTCCTTGTAGCATCGATGAACGCAGTGGGGCGCTGTCTGGATCTGGCGGATAAAACTGTACACTGTAAGGATGATGGACCGGAGCGCTGCGGCAAAAAGATGGCTGCGGAACTGGTGGAGAAGTATGGTATGGACCAGGTTATTGGGATTGTCGGTTATCAACCGGCCCTGCTGAAAAACATAGTAAGCCGATTCGGGCCGGAGAAAGTCCGTACAGCAGACCTCAACCCCGAAAATATTGGCAAAGTGGCCTGCGGTGTGCCGATTTGGGACGGCGAAAAAGATCTTGACCGTATTGCAGAAGAATGCTCCCTGTGCATGGCAACAGGTTCCTCTCTTTCAAACAACACATTAGACAGAATTTTGGAGGCTTTCTGCAGAAAAGATAAAAAAGTGATCTTTTACGGCACTACAATTGCGTTTCCCGCTGTCCTTTTGGGTCTTGACCGGCTCTGCTTCGAATCGAAATGATACCCTTGAGGCCCGCCGTTGGCATTTTAAGGGATTGAAATTGCTATTTGCAGAATATACAGCAAAATTTTACCTGGTAAAGCGGCCTGAACAGGCAAGGCAGGGAGCTTCATGTTAGACAGATTTGACAGGGAAATAAATTATCTTCGTATATCTGTAACTGACAAATGTAATCTGCGCTGTGTGTACTGTATGCCGGAAGAGGGTGTTCCGCTGCACCGGCATGATGATTTTTTAAGTCTCGAAGAAATTACGCAAACGGTTAAGGCGGGTGTCAAGCTGGGTCTTACCAGGATCCGCTTAACCGGTGGCGAACCCCTGGTTAAGCGGGGTATCGTGGATCTGGTCGGAATGATAAAAGGTGTTAAAGGTGTTGAGAGCCTTGCCATGACCAGCAACGGTACTTTAGTAGAAAGGATGGCGGGAGAATTGAAGAGGGCGGGCTTGGATAGTATGAATATTTCACTGGATACGCTGGATCCGGCACGCTACCGGAAGATCACCCGTATCGGCGATATTCAATCTGCCTTGCGAGGGATAGAAGCCGCGCTTAAGGCAAGATTCCCGCTCAAGCTCAATATGGTCGTATTAAATGATACTGGTGCTGAAGAGGTAAGGCAGATGAAGCGCTTCTGTGCTCAAAAAGGGATCAAACTCCAATTGATCAATCACTATTCTCTGACTGAGGAGAAGATGAATAATTACCGGTATGACCGTCCCCCCGATTGTGCCAACTGCAATCGTATCCGCATGCTGGCCGATTGTAAACTGAAGCCCTGCCTCCACTCCAATATAGAGATAAAACTGGATTTAAATAATATCGAATCTTCTCTAATCAAAGCTATCGAGTATAAACCTGAAAGAGGATCTGTCTGTTTAAACAGGCAAATTGTTGAGATTGGAGGCTAAAATCATGAAATTTAGCCATCTGGATGAAGAGGGTAGGGCCGTTATGGTGGATGTTTCCCATAAACCTAAAGTAAGGCGAGAGGCTACTGCTTTCGGTAGAGTGTACCTCAGACCGGAAACGATTCAACTGATCAGAAAGAGCCTTATTAAGAAGGGAGATGTTCTAACTGTAGCCAGGATTGCTGCCATAAGCGGAGCCAAAAGAACGGCAGACCTGATCCCCCTCTGCCATAATATTACAATCGATCAGGTTGATATCGATTTTACGGTTGCGGAGGAGGCAGTTGAGATACGGAGTTATGCAGTTTGTACCGATAAAACGGGAATTGAAATGGAAGCGCTTACAGCTGTCTCCATAGCGGCCTTAACGATCTATGATATGTGTAAAGCTGTTGACAGATCTATTAAGATATCAGATATCCGGCTGCTGGAAAAAACCAAAGATGAGCCAATTTGAGGTCCTTTATGCTCTTAACCCATAAGATTTTATTATTTTGTCCACAGGATGAAGACACATAAATTTTAGTCAAGTGCAGACTAAAGGCCGCGCTGTGAAACATGAATTTAAAATCCTATCGATTAATATCTCTGCCTGTAAGGGTGAACGGAAAAAGCCTGTAGATAGAGTCAAGATTAAAGAAAATTGCGGAATTGAGGGGGACGCCCATGCCGGTACCTGGCACCGTCAAATCTCCCTGCTGGCAAACGAGGATATCGAGCTGATGCGTCAAAGAGGAATCGAGTTGAACTATGGTGATTTTGCAGAGAATATCACCAGCGAAGGTGTTGATCTCAGTTCTCTGCCCATCGGAACAAAACTCTATCTCGGCAATACGATTATGGAAGTAACCCAGATCGGCAAGGAATGCCGTCACGGCTGTACCATCTATCAGGCATTAGGAGACTGCGTTATGCCTCATAAAGGCATTTTTGCCAGAGTGTTAAAAGGAGGCGAAATCTCAAGTGAAACTTATTGTTATTACGATCTCTGACCGTGCCGCAAAGGGGATCTATCAGGATCTATCCGGCCCGGAAATTGAAGGAATTATCAGGAAAAGCTTTCCGAACTCAAGAATTACTAAAGAGATCGTGCCGGATAAAAAAGAGGCCATCCTGGCTGCTTTTACTAAATACGCCGGAGCCGATTATATTCTGACAGCCGGGGGTACGGGCATCTCCCCTCGGGATATTACACCTGAAGTAACCGAGCAGTACTGCGACAGGGCTCTTCCGGGTATTGCCGAAATCCTGAGGGCGGAATCTTACAAAAAAACTAAAAATGCCATGCTGTCCAGGGGCTATGCCGGCTTGAAGGGAAATACCATTATTGTCAACTTCCCGGGATCAGTTAAAGCGGTCCGGCTCTGCACTAAAACCCTGGTGCCGATCATGGAGCATGGACTTAAGATGCTGCGAGGCGAGGGACACTGAAAGAAATTTCACGCAGGGATCGCGGAGTCCGCAGGGAGCTTGACACTTTATAAGCATTTTGGTATATTCCGTTTGGCAACGCAGGGTAGAGCAGTTGGAAGCTCGTCGGGCTCATAACCCGGAGGTCGCAGGTTCGAGTCCTGCCCCTGCTATGTGTAAATCTATATAATATATAGACTTATAAACCACAAAATAATTGATGTAACCAGTATTGACACATTTTTAAAACGGTGATAAGCTCTTCTCCGTGCCTCGATATAAGGAGCCGTTTTCTCTCTATCCCAGAAAAACAAAAAAGGGCGTTGCCGTCTGGTATTATCGAACTTACGATAAGGATGGCGAGCGTACTTATGGCCGATCTACCGGCGAATCTTCAAAGACTCTTGCCCGACAATATTGTCAGTCTCTGATTTCCAAAGGCAGATTGATTCCTCAGAAATCACCTACGCTCGCAGAGTGGACAGAGAAAAGGCGATGGTGGATATGGGGAGAGTGTCTGTATATCAAGGGTCGGCTTGCTCGCTCAGATGTGGATAGACCGGGAATTACTCATCGTTATTGCGATTTGAATTATCAAGTTATGATGAAGAAAATTCTATCGATTCATGGAGACAAGCAGCTTGACTCTATTATGCCCGAGGATTGTGAAAAACTATTATTCTCTTGGGCAAATCAGGGAGTCAGTTATAAGACTGCAAATAATTGGGCTTCAGTATATCGGGTTATGATGGGCGAGGCAGCCAGATTAAGGATGATAGACGAAAATCCCTGGAAGCGAGTGCTTTCATTATCTTCCAGCACAAAGAGGCGGGGGATTCTCACGATGGCCGAAGCCCGAACGCTTCTGAATCCGGCGACAATAAACGAAGTGTGGGACAAACACCATATGTATTATTGCATCAACCTGATTGCATCTCTCACAGCGATGAGACAGGGGGAGATCCTCGCACTGAGGAAAGAAGATGTGTTCTCCGATCATTTGCATATCAGGCATTCATGGTCTGCAAAATATGAGTTGGGGAAAACTAAGACAAAAGAAATTGGCGATGCGCCGATCCCCGGATTTCTGTATCGAGAAATTGAAAAGTATCTGGAATATGATGGTTATATTTTCAGCTTCAATGGGGGGAAGAGGCCAGCTACAGGGAACCGTGTAACCGAATGGCTATATCGTGCCATGAGAAATATCGGGATTTCAGAGCATGAGAGGGTGGAGCGGAATTTAACCTTCCATAGTTGGCGTCATTTTTTCAATACGTATCTGCGGAGCCGGGGCGTGCCAGATTCGCAAATAAGGAAAGTTACCCGGCATAAAACCGAAGAAATGACAGAGCATTATACAGAATTCGGATTGGAACATTATAAAGAAACATACGATGCTCAGGATGGATTCGGGGAATTGATACAGGAGGAAAAAGGATGAAAGAAAATAATATCGCTGGATTGCGCAGAAGGACGAAAATAACCTGTCCCAAATGTGGCAGATTTCTCCATACTCACGATGAGAGGGATGGGATATGTCCTGTTTGTGAAAAGGAGAAATATGACGGGCTAAAGGGACTCGGCGCAGTGGAGGAAAAACCATGAAAGAATATCAGACCAGATTTGACGGTCGATATATCGGACTGAGGGCGGGAAAAGATACTGATGGTTGTGGCGATGTTGCACAGATGGTATCCGTAGCAAAAACGACAGTAACCTATTATTCTGTCAGTGATGGATCATTCAAGACCGCAAAGGCAATGATGAAATGTGATGCTTGCGGGAAAGATGATCTTGAAACTGATTATAATTATTGCCCGAACTGTGGGCTGAAATTTGAGAAGAAAGGTAAATAAGAGGCAAGTAAATTACAAATTCTCACGGTTCTGTCAAGTCTATCGTTTCATAAGTCTGTCTTATCCGATCCACATCAACCATATATTCAACGAGCTGCAGCCAGAAATCAAGAGGCATGTATATCAAGCCATTCTGCATATATAACTGCCCCGTAGAATCAGGCGGAACAGGCCATTCAATCTGAATCGGGATCGGCTCGACCTCTACGGGCAAGCTCGGACATGATAGAAAGAGAAGCGTCAAACTTATCAGCATCAGAACCGGAACGTAGCTTCTTTTTTTTCTTTGCCGTTTCATTGTAAATTTCCTCCATACGCTTGATTATGTGGCCTCGGCGGTCTATTTCTTTAGCGAATTTATTAGCCCGTGCTTTTTCTCTTTTCGCTTTCTTGCGGAACTTCCAGGCAGCATATAGAGCTAGGCCAGCGACGCCGGTTGTGATGATCGAATACAAGATCATGATGTACCTCCTGCGATCCAGTGCCATTGGTCTACAAAGTCTCTGTTGTGGATTTCTACCTTGAGTTTGACGGCCTGGAGCATGTAATAATAGTCGGTGAGATTAGCAGCCACATAATCGAATAGAATCGTGTCGGCAGCATCCAGGATGTAGATATGCCATGGTTCAGGCGTCCAGGGTGATTCAAGAACGGTTATGCTTACGCTTGCCTGTCCTTCTGCCTCGCCGTCTGAGATAATAATCTGCACGGCGTATACTGTTTCGATTTCCGGGGATTTGGAGAAGAGAAACGCTGATTCAGTTTCTCCTAGTTGCTCTATCCCGTCTATAGACCACTGGTATGAATGCATATCGCCTACATCTGGATCGTCAACCTCGGCTGTGAGAAGATGATTCTGGCCGTTTTCGATTATCGTATCGCCGCCAAGTATTATTACCGTCGGTGCTATGTTCGGCGCCTCTTCAGTTTTTTCTAATTCGGGTGCGGTTGTTTGAGCACACGCCATGAGAAACAGAAAAATTATCAGGATCGGTAATAATAGTCTCATGGTGTCGCCTCCACTATCCGCTCCTCCTGGATTTCGTAGAGATCGTCAGGATGGTCTCTATTGTGAAGTTCGCAGGTAAGCCGTGCACGATAGAGAAAGTCTGCATAATGTTTCGCATCCTTGATGGTCTCAGTCTGTGTATGACTCGCTCCCTTGATGCGGATTCGGGAGGGGAGCATTTGCTCCGTTATTTCCTCCAGCTTGAAAACCGGTACGAATTGTTTTGCCATATTAGCCTCCTTAACTTGCCTTATATTCCCGGCCCCAAATATACATGTGCCCCACCAGCGCCCGTGGATCGTTGGTCTTGCCGGTGCGTGGCGTGCCGTTGACGCCGTCGGTGATGGGATCTTGAACATGATTTTCATCAAAACTTACGCTTCCTACACCTCTGGATGAAGTTTCTGTGATTTGGGGATAACTTCCAGCTACATGTCTTTTTAAATCATGCCAGTGCCCCTGCCCCCGGTCTCTCCGTCTCATCCCCGCAATACACTCGCCGTCGGCATCGTTCGCCGCTACCATCACGCCACCAGGTCGTTCGAATACCCGTGCGGTCGTGCTGCTGCCGGGTATACGATGCTGATAGAATTCTGCTATTGCAGTTACGCCCCCTGAGCCGTCGGATGCGGTTACGGGGAATGTGATTGTACGTGCTGAAGGATCAATTCCGCTGAGAGCATACTCCCCTGCGGGAATATTGCCGATTGCATCCGGCAGAGTAACGCTGCGATAACCATTGAAATCGCCATGAACCAGGTTGTCTTCGGTATAATCGGAGAGTAGAGCTTTCTCAGCCGTCTGATCTGCGAATGTCAGCGTGCCGACATTTGAAGATACAGCCCAATTGATTACATCAAACTGGTATTTTTCGCCTGTGATGCCTTCATTGTAGATTGCTCGGAGAGTCCGCAGATCCGGTACTAAGTCGGACCAGTTTGCTACGGCAATATCATGGTCTCCGTCGTCGAGACAGAGTGCAGGAAAATAATCTTCCGGGCTGTCCTTGTTGAATGCTGCTGGAGCTTTATACTTGTTGAGGAAAAACAATTCCCCAAGAGGCTTACCATGCGCTATCGCAAGTCCTTTGATCGCCGCCAATACGTACTTGTTCGTTCCCGCAGCCTCGGCAATAGAAAGCTCATCCTCGATGCCCCGTAGTTCATCCTGCACATCGTTACCCCAATTTGCCGTGTGATACGTCCCTGTGGGGTTCGTTACTGGGTCGTAATCTTTGAAAGTATAGTTTACGTGGCCTGGGCCAGCGATTTTTCTCATTCTTGTCCCCTTCCTACCTGCATGAGACCGACCATTCCCAGGCCGACTTCGCTGGTAGCTGTTTGATTTCTGATAGTAATTTCAAATACCGGCTCCATTTCTTTCGGCATAATCCTATCGAGTAGATTTTCAAGCCCCCGCAAATCTATAGCGTCGTTCACTTCACCGGCAACCCGGTAATAATGCACGGGAAATGTGCCGTCTGTAGACGGACTTGCCAGCCAGGACGGATAGCCTTGCACCTGCATATCGCCTACCATGCCAAGACCGACCATATTCTCAGGATTAACGTCGGTTTCGATAAGATGCACATCAGGATAAGCTTTCTGAATCTGCGCTTCAAGATAGTCCTTGTTTTGCCCGCCTAGCGATGTGTACGCCTGATCTGCCCGAGCCTGTCTGTTTGCAAGCGTCTGCGTAGGATCGTATTTCAGGCCAAACGCCTCAAACCATTCAGGAAGCGTATCATCTGCCGTACCTGGTAGCGATTCTGTCAGTATGCCCAGAAAAAATGTCCGGATACGTGCGAATGACATGGCGAGTGCTTCTACCAGGTCGCCTAGTGCGCCTGTAAGCGTCCAGGCGTGACCGGGCGGGAATAATCGGCGTAAGACTCGATTCATTAGACCCATGTCAAATCCCTCAATACCGATAGCTCATGATCCTGGAGCGTGTAGGATGTGATTGGGCTTCCGCCTGCATTTTTCAGGGTAACGGTCAATATCTTTGCTCCGGCTGCGATTGCAATAAAATAGATTTCACCTGCCGAAACAACATTTATTGGATTAACTTCATCCTCGTATTGCTGGGGTCTGCGAGCATACATGTAGGCGGTTATAACTGTCTCAATATTCGCTTTTGTAATTGCATCGTTCGGAGATAGATCGGCTATATCGACATCAAAATCAAGCTCCGTCATTGCGAGTGCCAATACTGTGGCACCGAACGGTTTCCGTTTTGTTTCGTTGAGATAGTCTTCTACTTCGGTTAGTTTTCCGCTGCTCGGGATCCTATTTGCTAGGTCTGGATCGTCTGTCAACGGATACACGTTCACAAATCCTGGAGTCGGCCTGAAAGCATATGCCTCTGCAATCCCAGCAACCTTAATTGCCCAACCGATATAATCGGATGCAGCCCCACCCTGGGGCTTATCTTTTTCCCGTTGCATTATCCGCTTGCGGAAGTTCTCGATGCTCTCTTGATCCTCGCCGGTGGTAATCGTGCCTGTTACGGTCGCCTCATCGTCTATGCCTGCAATCGGTGAGGCGATTTTCAGGGTATCGTCAACGAGCAGATTCCCAGCGTCGCCTGCGGTCAGACATTCATTTGTGATCGTAGCCACGCCCGCCGTAATTACGACCGTCTCTTGCTGCTGATAGACCAGACCGTTATCATCGCCGATCCAGAGGGTGCCCCCGGGGATCTGGATGTCGTCATCGCCGGTCGCCTGGGCCGTGTGCTTGGCCCTAACTGCCGGGGAACGCGAGAGGCCGTACTGTGCGCCTCGCCTGATAAGTGCCTCTTCATCGGCAGTAGCCGCGAAAATCTGTTTATAGCACCACAGGCCGACGCGGTAGGCGAGGGTCTGGATACCGGCGAGAGCTTTGGCGAGTATGCGTATGAAGTTTTTCGGCAACCAGGGCACGGTAATGCCGAGCTTGCCTTCGATATCGCTGATAATCTGATCTTTGATTTCTTTCGTTGTGGGGATTGTTACCACTATTTACGCCTCTTTTTCCGATTCTTTTTCTTTTTTGTGTAGAAGCTTTTGGGATGTTTTCCGTAATCCCTTCTCGATTTTTTAACTCCATAGCCAGATAAAAATACCGGCATTATGCCACCCCCATGCTAACTCGCTGATTTTCCCAATTAATCTGATAGCGGAACTCCGCCACGGTCCCGTCCGGCTGGTAGATTCTCACAACGAGACCAAGAAAACCGGTGCGGGGGATAGACGCCTCCGCCTCAATCTTTGCTGCGATGCCCTGCCGTTTCATCCAAGCAAGTGCCTGCAGAGCGTATTCCTCGGCATCAAGGCGGGTCTGATTGTCCAAGTTCCGAGAGAATAGCGATTCAAGTTTGCTCTCGCATTTCTCATCCCTCTCGGATATGGCATTAACCCAATAGTCGCCTGAGAAAAGAGAGATATAGGCGGCGGTCTCAAGGCCGTCGTCCATAACCGTCTGCCCTTTTTCGATTGTGATTTGCCCGCCGTCGTCGGTCGGGATAAGCTTCACGTCGCCGTCGTAGTTCATTCCTTTTTCCTTGGCCTCGGCCATTCAATTTTAAAATGCTCTTCGCATCGTAGGCAAATAAAATCAGCAACATTAGGATTGTCCATTTTGTGACCGAATAATTTACAAATCAATTTTTTCATCTTCATCCTCCAGTCCTCACTGTCTGCGTTTCCGCAGCCGATATATCCAGGGTAAGTGCCCCTACCGTCCCGCCCCCATCAAGTTTCGTGCCGAAGGTCGTATTGATAGCCGTTACAAGTGCCTGTAAAGCGGTATTTAAAGCGGCGTAGGTTACGAGTTTCTTGCTATCGCCGTTCAGGTCGATATTGCCGTCGCCATCCAGGTCGATCCTGGCCTTGACGGTTTTGCCGTCGGGAGTCGTGGAGTAGATCGTTGTCTCGCCCTCGGCTACCTGGATATCGAGTTCGTAATTGTGGGTAGCGACAATAACGCCATAGCGACGGGACCCTCCAAGCGGGATAAATATACCCCTTGCACCCCCTGGAGGCGCAGAGTAGATGCCGGGCTGCTGATAGAGTTCAGGTGTAATCACGTCGCCCTTTGTTGCTTCAGCCTGGCATATCACAGCATCGCCGGGAGCGTTGCCCTTCCTGCCGATCTTGGAGGATGCAATTTTGACGAGTCGATCCATTAATCCCACGGATATGCCTCCGGCATTTCGATTGTATAGGTTTCCGGCAACGCCAAGCGCAGATCGGCTACACGTCCCTGAACCTCATCAATACGAAGCGTTAAACCGGCCACCGTGAACGGGGATTCTCGGTAGATCATTAAAGAAGGGGCGTATAGCGTAATCGGATCGGTCTTATTCCAGAGGGACCGGTCCGGAGTCCGCCAACCGGAGACGGTAACATTCAGTCCGACCGAATCAGCAAGCGCCATCGTGCGCCGCCACTTGGCTGCTGTCTCGGCGTTCTTGCCGTCTGCATCAATACCGATCTCGACTTTGGGACGATAGCAGGGTATTCCCATATCTTCAGCTTGGCCGATATAGGAGGGATTCCCGTCTTGCTGTAAAAGCACTTTGTATCGAGAAAATCGCTTCGTGCCGTCATAGACAGCCGAGCCGCCGATGAAAGGTGATTCTCCCTCGATGATAGCAGCTACTGGGCTGCCGGCAGGATTTGATTTCCTTATGATGAGCTTATCCCCGGAATCCGAGGAAGGCAGCATTCCCTTTCCCTGAGCGAGTCGATTAATAAATTCATATATTTTTTGTCCTGGTTCAGTCCTGGTCTCCTGGATCGCATCGGTATCGCCGTCGGGCATTTCTACGATGATCCCGAAAAGCTCGCATAACCATCTTGCGATTCCGCCAAGAGTTTGCCCTCTGAATTCATGACCCGATCCTTCGATACAATTGTCAACCAAAAATCCTGTCAAAGAGCGCCCCTGTACTGTGATTGTTATGTCATCCTTTGAAAATGTAGGTTCGATTTTTTCAACATAGCCTTTCAGGATTTTTTCTTTGCCGATATAGAGTTTACAGGGCTGATAGCCAAATGGCCTGAACCGCTCCCGCATCTCTTTTCGGGTAGGATCGAAAGGAGCTACAAGGGCAAATGCATCATCACAGATGTCTATTGATCGATCTATCGTAACCCCCTCCCAGCCGGAAAATAGCTGGCCGGCTACGGCAAGAGAAACCTCGTCTTGATCTATCTCGCCGGATAACTCGAATTCAGGACGTGTTTCATCTGGCAGATCGGGAATAATCGCAATTTCACCCGGATGTATGAGATTAGGACGGCCACTGCGGAAATTGGAAGCTCGCCAAATGCCGTACCATTTTGATTGATCGCCATATTTCTTGGCTGCGATTTTCGGGAGGGTATCGCCTTTTACAACCGTATAGCGTTCAGACATAATACGCCACCTCACGGCCTCGTGGGATCATGAAAATCTCATCTCCCTGCAGGCGGTTTTGTTCGATGAATTCATCGAGGTGGTCGATGTCGTCATAGAGTTCATATATCAGGTCAAGCGGCGTACGGTCTCCCTCGAGCGTGATCCGCCTCTCGGCTTTCAGGGAGAAGGACTTCTCTAATAGCATGGCTGCAGCTCGAGCAAGAATATCTCTGAGCCAGGCCATAATATCCGCAGGCGCAGAATAACCGGGAATAGTCCCCTCCACCGATTCAATCAGCTCAATAGCAGATGAGATTGCATCCCATAACGCCTCACATGCCAGTACTGCCTCAGAGCGGCTTGCAAAACTACCTGTCAGCGTTGATTCTGCCATGCCGGCGAGTATGCCAACCGTCTGAAGCGTTCTTGTAGCTGCCTGCGATTTTGTCTCGGGCGCCACATAGCCTGCCAGGCTTTCCAGCATTGTTTTGTAACCGGCGATCTTTGAAGTGATTTTCGTTACCATCCGCCCCGGCACGCGGAATAGCTGTACGAATGAATAGCCGAGGGTGATGGGGTCGAGAATGAGCTGATCCATCGTGCTCTCGAATTCGCTTACCCTACGATTGATTTCCTCAGATAGTTCTTCATTTGCAGCGATTATGCCGGAGATGTTCTCAGAAAAATCGTTCAAAGAGTCTTTTAGTGATTTTTTCGAGACAGCGCTATCGGCTGCACTCTCAGGATCGAATTGTTTGCCGAACGCCTCACCTGTAGCCTCTCCCGTAGAATCGAGAGAATCCTCTATAGACGCTTCGGTCTGAACGATGGTTGTCGGGTAGGCTACCTCGCCGACTCGCACAAACTCGATCTCGAATCGAGCTCGCCCCATTCCGTCTACAAAAGATTCGCCCTGAGTGTGGGTGAGGGAGAGGACAGATACGTCGCCCCATCGTGGGTGTTGGAGAATGGCAGGGCCTTTTTCGGCGAGTGCATTCCAGAATGAATCGGCTACCTGGTCATAATCTGCGCCTGTGAAAAATAGCTCGATAGCAAAGCGGTTTGCCAGATTGCCTAGATCCTGGACATTCGGATCATCTTGCTGAGGGAATTCATGCACAGTTGCTTTTTTCCCGCCTGCACGTTTTAGGTCGTTAAAATTGAATTCGAATTCAGAGCCGGAAGGCGAGACATATTTTGCTGTGCGGAGACGATCAAGATAGCTCATTGCTATCGACCTCCTGCATAGCCACGGGGAAGATTGATATTCGGAGCTGTCACTCCTTGACCATGAGTTCGTGCTCGTGCAGTAGTACCCGGAGGAGCATTAGGGATATTAATATCTACGGTTACATTTACGGGCTCTTTTTCGCGCTGTAAAGCTTCTATTGCCCCACTTAGGCCAAGCCAATCGGCTGGTTTTCCAGCTCTTGATTCTTTCGTGACAGGAGCCGATATTTCTCCTTTAACTCCAAATACATTTCCCATACCAAAAGGATTTCTTGCGAATGCTTCAACATCACGTTTGAAATAATCCAGGAAGCCATGTTTTGCTATATCCTTTTGTACCTGCGGCCATACTCTTATTAAATCTACAAGTGCTTTAACAAATAATGCAATTGCAGCGGCCATCGCTAAATATGGATTTGCGTTCATAACTAAATTGAGAGCTGCCTGCGCAACTGACCAAGCTTTAACAGCTACAGCAATTCCCAAAACCCATGGCCCCCATTTTTTTATAATTGGCCAGAGTTCTTTAATTATTTCCCATGCTCTCTGTAATTTAGGAACTAGTTTCCTAAATCCTTCTTTTATTTTGTATATGTATTCATTGAATTTCTGTTTGATAATTTCTTTATTCGCCGCCCACCAGGCTGTAATTTTATCGATAATAGGTATGATCGCTGGAAGCAATTTTTCCATAATCATGATTTTGACGCCCCAGAGACTTGCTTTCAAATCTGTCATTGAATCTACGAATTCCTCAGCATTTTTAGCAGCTACATCTGACAATATGCCACCATATTTGCGGGCTTCCTCTCGCAGGGCTTCAATAGCCTCTGTCCCGCCTTCGGCAAGAATCAGCATATTTTTCCCGGATCGCCCAAATGCAGCATTGGCAAGAGCAGCTTTTTCCATTTGATTCGGGAGCTTTTCGATTTCTTTGACTAGAAGAGCAAATGCTTGCTCAGAATTATCAACAAGCTTCAATTGCTCTAGTAATGCTGGATTTGTTTTATTTAGAAGGGTCGTTAGCGTTCCTGTTCCTGCTCTGGCTTCACCGACGTTTTTATTCATCTTCTGTAAGGATTTTGTGAAATCTTCAGTTGTGATTCCCTGTCGTTCGGCTGCAAATTGTAATTCTTGCAAAGCTTCGGCAGTTAAACCGATCTGTCGAGCTGTTTTCGATATCTCATCACCTTTCTTGGCAAAGTCATTAATGACTTTGCCTATCATTCCGGTTGTTAGTGCGATTGCAACGCCGGTAATAAGCCTACGCATATTTCTCAAGCCTTTGTTCATCCCACCGAAACCACGCTGAGCGGACTTAGAGAATCCTGTAACGGATTTCTTCATCTGCTTTGTCGGGCCTGTGATCCGATCTATAGCCTGAAATATGCTTGAGATTTTAAATTTACTTGCCACGTTTTATACCCATTATTTTCGCTTGTAGTTCAATTTCCTCTTCGGATAACCAGCGGCATCCTTCATTCCAGAAGTGAAGTTCCGATAGTTTCATCTGCCAGATATTCTCCCTCCCAAATCTACCGGCGACCGACCAAATTACTTGATTTATCTCCGCCGCCGGAATTAGGCGAAAAAAGTGAATACTCCTCCAGTGAGAGTCAGGTCTTTTTGCTTAAGTCGGTCGAGTACGCCGAGAGGATGGCCGGTAATGGAAGAAAGCAGCCGAAGCACTGATTCAAAATCATCTTTGGCCTTGTCGGCATCCCTGAGTTGCCGGGCGTCTGGTTCTTCGAGCTTGAGGAAGGTTATTGTCTCCCCATTTTCGAGTCGGATCGGTTTGCGGAGCTGGATTGTAAATATCTCGGCTTTTTTATCGAAAATGATTCGACCGTCCATAAGGGCACGTACAATAGATTCTCGGGTCCCGAGATCAAGCGTAACCCTGAAGAGTTCAGACCATCCCTCAACCTCTTTCTCCGCAGCTTCCCTGCAAATTTTATCAGCCATATCAGCTCCTTATATCTGTTCGAATTTAGCGCCACGCATTTCAAGGGTGAGCGTGCCGTCTCCTGTGGCTTTGGCAACATCCCCTATCGGGATTAATGAGCCAGAGTATGTGATCCCGCTTGCTAGTGTGATCGTAATTGGAACCAATTTGCCTGCATCGACAATCTCCTGGATATATTCCAGGTCTTGTCGGCTATCATCTATCGAGACCGGGCAATCTGAGAATCCGGCCACTTTCCGGCGCTGTGTAATGTGCATTGAACCATTGCCGTTGATCCCAACCTCATCGGCAAAGCCACCGAGATCAATGTTGACGTTGGCATCCTCGCCTTTTACATCGAGCTCACGGCCCTTAACCATGAATTGTCGTATATCACCTGCACGTACTATTGACATGTATTACCTCCTTAACTCAGCGATGTGAAGCTCCAGGAGAGCTTGACCGCTATTATTTTTAGACCGACCGCCATATCGTCCGGCACCTGTATGTTGATACGTTCCGGATTCCCCGGACCGATTTCGCAGACGATCCCAGCTACAACGGCATCCCGATTTTTTGTGAGCGCTTTTGGAACCCAGAGCTCATCGATGAGTTTGATCGCATACGCTTTCACGGTTTTGGGCCTGATCGCATAATCGACATCGGTTACAGCAGCATCGTCTACGACAACGCCGCTAACAAAGGGCTCGGAGTTGAAAATCGTATCGATTGAATAGATTTTCGCCTGGATGTTGGCGATCCTCTCGGTTGCCCGCATAGAAGAGTCATCCTCTTCAAGATCATTTTTTGTGCGGGTGGTAATCAGGTCTTCGATGCGTACTTTGCCGTCGCTGGATACTTTGAACGTCGAGCCACCTGCCTTGACAACCTGGTCTCTCTGTCCATAAGTCCACAGTGCCCCCGTACCAGGCAAAATGCTCGGGAGCGTGAGAGCACGGTATGGCCTGCCCGGATTTGCCTGGGCTCGCCTGGCAGCTACGCCTATCAATGCCGATGCGATTTCAAGCGGCATATTTGGACTATCTTCAACCGGAAACGGGGTTGTCCATGCGGAATTACGATCATCTAACCAAGTCAGGAAATTGGACCGAGTATCGACATATCCACAGACGCCTGCAAATTGTCGTTTTACAGCCGGGTCGTTTCTGTCATTTCCGGCAGCCTCCAGCACATCGAGAAGCGTATCATCGTTGTAGGGATAATCGGTCCAGGTGTACCAAGTGTCGCCGAAATTCTCGAACGGGTTGGTGCCCGATGCGAAAGTAGGATCGGTGGCGCCGTTGCTCATGGCGACAATTGCGATTGTTACTCCGGCAGGTTCGTTAATATCATCTCCAACGCCCAGATCGAGCTTGATCGAGATGTCGTTTCCGGTCGTTCCCTTCCATTTTGCCGTCAGGGTGACGACACCGGTGGCAGCCGCGCCTGTTGCCGGCAGATTTGGGTTTGCCGTGATCGCTGCGGCGATAAGGGTGGCAATTTCGTCCACAGTCTTTACGCCCGATACGCCCACGGCCACGCGTTTACCGGCGATATACAGAGCTATAGTCCCGGAGCCTGTTGACGGAGTGGATACCGTAATCGTACCGTTGTTGGCCGCCGTTCCGGCTCCTGCATCTGGCACTGGAAACGCCGTAACGGGCACAGTGCCCTTACCCTTCCAGAGGGCCTCGATCATGATTGCCAGCATCGAGCCAGGGCCGTATAGAGTCTTTGCCTCGGCTACAGACGAGATTAATCGGGGCAGATAGTCATCCGGTGTTTTACCGGAATTATATTGCCCAATTGCAGCAATTTTCTGCGGTATTATAATATCGCCGAATGAACGCTTCTCGTATTCCTGTTCGATGAATACGTTGGATGCAGCCGCATCGGCAGGAACATAATCAAATGATACTCCCATATTTTCCTCCTATGTATATGTATAAAGCGTTTTCCAGAGCTCCTTGAGGCTGTCCTCGATGCTCAGTTCTGCCAGAGCGACGAAAGCCTGATCCTCCGGCTGCCAGGCATATTCGACATCAAATGTCCAGCGTCCCCCGATGATCTGTTCCTCCGGCATTTTTGAATCGGTCTGAAACAGGCTGAATCGGGGCCAGCCTTTGCGGGCGATAGTACCGGCGGGGAAACCGAAGTCGGCGTTGACCAGCTTGTAGAGCGCATGTTTGGTCTGTTGTGCCAGATACTTCAGCCGGACATAAGCGATTTCATCGGAGGCGATTGGCGTCTCCCCTACCTGTTCAGTGCCCTTGGCAATCAGATCAACGTTGTATGTCGCTGATTCCTGCTCATATGTTTTCGAGCCGGGATCCTCCGGGTTCAGATCGGATATCCATACATTGACGAGCGGTTTTGCCAATTTCCCAATTGGCCGACTCCTTCCCTGGGACACATCAAATCCGACCAGGGGATCTATCGCTGCTTGTTTGTTGGAAAAGTCCTTAAGAACCTGGACGATTTTAGTTTCGATTTGATCGAATAATCCGAGTGCGATTATCTCTGCCATTTATACCCTCGCCAATACGGTGAGCCTTCCAGACGTATAATCCGGCATCGGAGCCTGACAATAGCCAACGAAAGCGGCGCCAGTAATATCGGTGCTCTCCACTTTCCAGCCTTCCTCCGGTATGATCCCTTCAAGCGAACTAAGCCGAACCGTGAACGCTGCCGTGCTGCCTCGGACCATGAGACCGGTCTCGGGGTCAACCTCGACTGAAATCCGGGTGAATTGACCTTTCACGGTCTTGGTTTGCAGCTCATCGGGGCTTGTGAACGTGATCTCGACCCCGAATCCCGCTACATCATCCTCCAGGAGGATGGCGTTATCGGCCTCGGCCTGTTCCCGCAGATTCATTTTTTCTTTGACCTCGGCTCCGCAGGCGGATCCATGTCCACGATTGTGCCGGATTCAAGAGCTTCCTTGATTCCAGCTTTTCCCCATGCAGTGAGAATCTCATCCGGCACAGGTCTGCCCGCTTTCCAGCTCTGGCCGCCACGATAAAGCGTACGGCCTTTCCCGACTATGTATTGAGGCATAGGCTATTTCTCCGCCTGAGCCAGTTCGATAGCTTCGACAAGTTCTTTTTCTTTCATCTTGTCGGGCTTCTTGATGCCGAGTTCGGCGGCAATCTTGAGAAGTTCTTTGCGCTGGTCTTTGGCGGACTTGGCCCTCTTTTTTGCGTCGGCTTCAGCTTTGGCCTTTTTCTCGGCAGCCGCTTCTTTTTCCGCCTCGGCCTTCAGCTCTTCCTCTGTCGGACCATGCTTCTTCCTGTAGATCCGCTCATCAATGATCGAGCCCTCCTTCAGGAGCACTTTGACATCCTTCGGCTCAAGGCCGAGTTCTTCGGCAGGGAATTCCTTCCCCGCCGTATACAATAGTCCGCCATGGGTTATGGCGAGATCTTCATTTACATAAAATTTCACGTTGCGCCTCCTCTTAATCCACGTTGTAGAGATCGCCGAATGTATCGATAGCAGTCGGGATCATTACGGGTGCGGACTGCACGCCAGCCATGAGTGCAGCAGGTGGTTTCTCGTATGCAAATGGCGTGATTTGGCCTGGCTGGAATTCCGGTACCATCGGCATACCGAGGCGTCTGTATTCTTCCTGGAATTGAGGAAGGATTTCCACAGCGCCGAACGCTTTGACCAGGCGGGCAGCACGATTGAGCATAATCATGCTGTCGGTGGTGACATATGGAGTAGCGACAGGCGGAACTGCCGTAGTTTCGTAAAACTCATCATAGATGTAGATGTCGAACACATACTGCCCGATAGTCAGCCTGCCCCAGAGCTTTGCGCCCTGTACCACGTCTCCAGGTGCGAGTCTGCCGGGTTCGACGTATCTGGTATTGAGATACGCAAGCACTTTGTCGTTGCCGATGAAAACCGTGAATGCGGTTGCTCCGAAAATGAGTGTATCCGGCTTCATTTTCCCGTCATGGAAAACAACATCGGCCAGGGCCTGGATGTCGGCGATGGGAGTGCCTGTCGTGGGCGCCCATTTTGTACCCGGTGTTACGTGGTGGGTGGCCTTCTTCTTGAAATCAAGGCTGTCGGAATTGACCAGAGTAATTTTCCCGGTGAGAAATGCCTGAGCCGCTTGATATTCCATGGCACGCCTGATTTTCAGAGCCTGTTTTGCCTGTATTTTCGCGGCATGATAAGCGAGCGCCTGCATACGGTCTACGGGCTGGAATGGATCGAATCCGGGGAGCCGTTTGTTGAGCATGGCTGCGGTAATAGCAGCTTCCTCCCAGTATAACGGCACCTGGTATTCGTGGGCCGTGAACCGATTTGATTCGTTTTTATTTCCAGCAGCCCCGCCGCGAGTCACGTCAACGGCGAGCTCCCTGCTATCCCGGATCACGTCAACATCGATTTTTTCCGTTTCCGACAGATACAGTTCGGAGGGATTTTTCCCGAACAGATTTGAGAGAAACATCGGTGGCTGCGCAAGTATACTTTCGTCATAGGCAGCCATCATGTAGTGCTTGAAAAGTTTATCAGCCATAAGATTTTCCTCCTTTAGCTGTTATCATAATTTTCGAGAATACTACCGGTCTGGGTTATAATCCCGACCGCCCGCAGATGATCGTAGTACGATTTATCGCGGACACGTGTTGCGAGCGTTTCCGATCCCTGGAAAACCATCATCGTGGCGCTTATCAAGCAAGGACCAAGCACATCACAATCTACGTCTGCCGCAAGCGCATCAATCTCACGAGGAGCGATGTACTGCGGGATCTCTGAGCCATCAACTGAAGTTGTTACAGTCTCTTTGAGCTTGAGCGAGCCTGCCGCGACCGTGATGACAAAATAATCATCTACTGCGAAGTCCGTTGAGCCGTCGGTGATTTTGAAGGTAATGCCTGCGCCGGTGAAAACGATGACACCCCCTGCGCCTGCCGCGATAGTAATGTCATGAGCAATGAGCTTGCCGTTCGGATCGACGAGTTTGAAAACTCCGCTGTTTATGATTGCCTCAATACAGGTTAGTCTGCAATCACCTACAATTGCAGGGCCACCTGCAGCGAGAGCCAGCTCAGTACACGTCCCGTTTCCGGTTCCAACTACTGCTGCTGCGGTTACGGCGCCTAGTGTTATCTCTCCAAGTGGCGAACCTTTTGCGATTTTAGCGCCTGCATCCTGCAGGATGGTTTTCAGTAATTTGTACGCTCCGCCAATTACTAGCGGTCTATTATCAAGATCCATAATTTCCTCCTTAGCCTATTTTCCGAATCTTTTTGCGGAAGGCGTCGAGCTGGACCTTGTCTGGCTCTTCTTCCTCTCCAGTCTCCCCGCTGCCGGTTTTCGTGGTACCGGTAGCGACATCACCTGGAGTATCGTCGCCTGCCTGGCCCTTCCCATCTTTTCCTGCCTGAGCCGCTTTTCGGATAGCTCCCTCAATGAGCGGATGAGCCTCTTCCATCGATTTGCCGGAGATGATTGCCTCGGCTACAACTTCCTTACATTCGGGTACGTTCTCCGCCCATGACATGAACTGCGTTACCCGCTTGTGTTCCTCAGATATCCCCGTCTCACGGCCTTTTTTGAGTACCTCCGCATACAGGCCGGGATTCTCTGCCCTAAATTCTTCAAGAGTCATAAGTTTGACCCCCTTATTTTTTGTTTTAGTCGCTCCTGGAGCGGCTTCATCCGGGGCAACGCCCTCGGTTTCTCCAATGTCCTGTTTTGATATTCCCTGTATTTTGTCGATCATGCCTACATTTTTCGCATCTTCAGCTACGAGAACCGCACCTCTACCATAATCAGAGTTAACTTTCTCAGACGTTGTTTTGCGCCCCTCGGCTACACGAGAAGCGAAGACTCCATGAAGATCGTCCAATTCTTTCTGCCAGACCTTCTCGCCTTTTTTCGTAAGCGGTTCATATGCAGCTTTCTTTTCCGGTGCATCTGTCGAGGCTATGAGTACACGATCAAGCCCCTGCTCTTTGAAATACCGGGTGGGATCGAGGAAATCTATTATTACGCCGATGCTGCCGAACATTGCTACCGGGCTTGTGGCGGTGATTTTATCCGCTTGTGAAGCGATCCAATACGCAGCGGAAGCAGCAAGATTATCGATCCTCGCTTCAGTCGGTTTGTCGGCGCTTCCAACTGCCTGAGCGGATACATCTACGCCGTCTAAATATCCGCCCGGCGAATTGACATCCAGGACAATTTTTTCAACCTGCGGATCTGTATCCGCCTGGCCAAGTGCCTCGGCAATCTGATCATAAGTGAGTTTTGTGGCGGTCCCGAGGATCATGTCGATCCAACTGATTTTTCGGGTAAGTACACCGGAGACGGGGATATGTGCCTCGCCATTAACGACATTGTATAGTTTTGGTTTATCTGGCTTATCTTTTTCTTCCAGAAGATCAAAAAGAGTTTCAATATTAACGATTGACAGGGCTTGTTCTTGGCGCTTGATATAATCAATAAGAAAGGTTTTTTCTAAGAGATATTTCACTTTCCGCCTCCGTTCTTAGAGCCAAACTTCTCTATCACGCCAACACCCAGGAGTCCTGCGCCTGCATATATCAGTGTCTTGCCAGCCGCCAGTGCAGTATGGGGATCGGCGACTATTCTGGAAAGAGAAACGACGCCGACTATGCCGAGAAAAACCCCTCCAGCACCTATCAGAATTGTCCCGATCAGGCGCTTGCTACTTTTATTTCCTTGAGAATCATAAAAAAAGCCTGTTTTAATTTCATTCATATTTCAGTTCCTTGTAGATAATTGCAAATTTTTTTACGTTCCGATCGAATTCGTCGATATCCAGACGTCTATTGAATCCATTCCCGTCTGCGAATCTGTCGGGCCAGGAGTCATTGAAAATAATCTCATCGGTTTTATTATCGTAGGCAACGACAGCGATAAAATGACCGGGTTCCACAAGGCAGATCTGGGCTGCGCATCCGAGCTTCAAATATGCGGCCAGTTTTCTAAAACTGCTAAGCCAAACGAATGTGCCATCGGCGTTGAAAACCTGTTTGACAGCAAACGGATACAATTGAGGGATTCGGTTGCCGGGGAATGAAACCGGGTCAACGTCATGGCGGATTTTTTCAAGCTCCTCATAATTCCGGGGATCGTTGAAAAAATCCATAAGAACCTCTTCGGGTTGCGGCTTATACGGCCCCGGACAATAGATTTTCAGGTTGTAGCCAAAGGCAGCTAGGCAATTTACGGCAGCCGTTGGTCCGCAGGATTCGAGCCAGCCTTCTCCCTTTCGCTTTTTGAGGAGCTGTTCGGTGGGATTGTTAGTTTGACAATAATATTTGTCGGGATCCGCCCAAAATTTAGCCCCGTGAATCATTTAGTTACCAGCTCCTTAATCTCTTTTACATCGTCCGAAATATTATCCAGTTTCGTTTCAATCACCGCTTGCTGAACTGAAAGTATTCTGATCTGTCCCTCATGGCTTTTGATGTCATTCCGCATATCACGAGTGGGGATCGTAGCCATGGTTATAATGATGCCGCCGAAAAATATACAGACTGCAATTATCACCGCTACCCATTTCGCGGTCGAGCTCTTGTAATTCAATCCCATTCAGACCCCCTCATCGCAATTCCTCTATTACCATTTCCGCAACTTCCTCTTTCGCTTCTTCTTTATCGCCGTCTCCATTTTCCCCTGAAGGCAGTATTGCTGGAGCCAGCGATTTCTTCGCTTCGGTCAGTTCTGGATTTTCAACTTTTAGACGTTCGATGTTTTCGGAGAATTCCGATCCGTTATAGATCCTCGCTTCCCGTTCTCCAGTTGTATGTCCGAGACCAGTTCTGAGTTGGACAGCCTTGACCTCTTTAAGCGGATCAATTGAGGGCTTGCTGATTCCAGTCCAAGAGCAATTGAGCCAGGCACGGCGGGTAACAGCGGTTTTCCATCCAAGCGCTTTAATCCGATTTGATTCAATCTCTCCACCCATCCAAGCTTCCAGTAGAGGATTGAGAATATCTGCCCCGATATTGACTCGGTATATGGCGATATCGTTCCAAAATAGGATCAGAGTCGCACGGGAAGCGGAATAATTTTGATTGAATGACATTTCCACACATTCATCCGGGATTCCGATTGATGCGGAGAGACCCGATTTTATGGATTTGACAAACGTATCACGATTTGCGCTGGGACGTTTTGTGTCGATTTCACTGATTTTCTCGCCTGGCCCAAGATTCTGGATTATAAGACCGGGCTTATGAATTACGCCGGTTGTAGGCGGGTTGATCTGCGTAGATTCAAATAATTCTGCGCCGGTATTCCTTAGCCGGATGCCATCAAAAGGTCTTGAAGAAGCTTTCCCTTCCGACGGCTCAATATAAGCTGCGATACAAGCGTTGATTATCATCGACTCGATTTCTGCGACATCGGCGTCGGTAAGTTTTTGCAACTCATGGATCATGTTTGCCAGTATGGGAATTCCCCGTACCTGGCCGACGGAATCAATGAGAGGCGAATGGATCATGAAAAGTTTCCCGGATTTAGGGCCTTTTCGGATTACGCGGGTTGGTTTTCCAGTTTCCTCATCGTGGACATAATAGGCGATTTCCTCACCCGTTTTGCTGATTTCGATACCGTCAACAATTTTGTTACCACGAAGTTTCGCAGCTTTGAGCATTTCGGAGCTGCCGGGAGTATATATTTGATCAGGCTGAAAAAATTGAACATAGAGTGGATTCATGCGGGAATTATCAGATGAATAATGAAGGCGTAAAAATGTTTCGCCGTCTCGGAGTCTGTTAAGAAATTCAAAAGTTTCAAGTTGATAGAGCGTCATACGACCCGAGGCACTCGGCTCTTTCGAGTTTGCCCAGAGGTGGTACCGAGACTCAGTGTTACGAATCCAGACTCGCTTTTCTTCTTCAGATGCCTTCAGCCAGCAGATTTCCCAGATCGGCGCAGATTCCAGCTTCAGCCCGGTATTGACGGTATTGTCTACGAGCCTACCTATAAGTGCTCGGCCATGTACGCTTTCCCAATATGCGATGCGAGACCGCCGGCGTAATTTTTCATGATCGAGATTCCAGCCGGAAGGATAACCAAGTGCGCCTGGATATTTCCCGCCTGAAAATGTCGAGGTCAATCCGCTCTGGCCTGTCCAAGAAGACATGGCTATAGCGGAGTGTCGGAATAATCGGCGGAGAGATGCCCGCCCTAGATCGATTTGCGTGCCGGGAAACTCTCGATCCAGTTCCTGAATTGCAGTGGCATAATCTCGGTCAACGGATTTTCTTCGGCGGAATAGATTGAGCAATTTCATCCATGCCTCCGAAACTGCACGGCAAGTATGCCGGTATCCCCGGATTCCTCGGCGAGAGCTTTTTCATATTTCTGTTCCCAAAAAGATAGTAAACGAATGAGATCTGAAAGATCTGCACGGGTTACGGACTGGATGCCTTGACCTGTGTCGAGTTTGTATGATTGGCCTAATTGGACAGTTTCTATAGCCGTTTCAAGTGCTGTGATTTTTGCTTTGATTTCCGTAGACGTGCGGAGGCTCATACAGAACCTCCGAAGGCGGAAGAATCACGAGGCCAGTTATCACTTTGTTTCGGGTTGGCTTCATCGGGGGTCATCACTCCCCGGACGGGACGCTGGGCTGTAGGTATGCCAACGCTCGCCATGATAGGTTATGAAAAAATATACATATTAGAAAAAAAGTGTCAAGTATGTTCTTGAAAACCTTTTTCTGCCCATTGCCAGAAAAGTTCCCAGGAGAATTCCTTGTCTCCAAACGTCATTTCCCAGCGCTTGACGGCAAAATAACGGAGAGCACCCATAGCATAGACTCGGCAATCATGAGCGTGATTATCCCGTCCGTGTTTCAAATGCCAGGCATAATGAGGTTTGCCGAATTTGTCTTTTTCGGAGAATTTCTCTTCAGCAGTGAGCTGCCGGAAGTATTTTTCCCCGTACTCGCCAGGGAAATGACAATATCCGTATGGATAATCCTGCCCGGGTTCGGGGACGCCCTTGGCAAGATAGGAATATAATTCCTGCTTCAGCGAATCCGTATACAAATCGATTCGTTTCACTTGGTGGCCCCTATCTGTCAGGCTTTTCTCTATGAAAAGTTGGGCCTTCTGTCCTACTCTCGCATCGCCCATGATCGGGAAAACCCCATCCACGAACTGATCGCAGAATTCATATACTGTCGGCGTATTATATCCAGCATCAATAAATGCCATTTTGCTTTCCAAATCCGCATGTTTGGATAGTAATATGTTTTTCAGTTTTTGCCAGACCTCGCCCTCGATTTTTTCTGTCTGGCCTTCAAGAATGAGATGGTTTACGCTCCAGCTCTCTTTGTCTTTCCCCCAAGCTAGCAGCTCTACTACGATGTTGTCGGCATGTACGTCCACACCGACAGTAAGAAAAAATGCCTTGCCAGGGCAAGTGCCAGTCGAATAACCTTCGCGCCGGAGCATGATCCGCTCATACCGGGGAGCTATGCCCTTTTCTATCCAGGTTTCGCCGAATACGGTATTAACGAAAACTCGGAGCATGGGCGGATCATCTTTGACTGTGATCCATTCCTGGCAGATTGATTCCCAGGAGCGCATACCTACCGGGGAATAGAAAGAGGCAAGATGATAGCTGCGATAATTCGGCTCCGTCGGAATTACCGTCGGGCGCCATTCGCCAAAACCAAGAAACTCGGTTTTATCTGAGTTTTTCATTTCTCGATTACACTTATCGCACTCATAAAATACAGCCGGCCAGATAAGCCTTCCCATCTCATCTTGTTTGTAATGCATGTGATCCCATTTTAGCACCTGGAATGTTCCGCACTTCAAGCAGGGAATATTATAATATCGTTGATCGCCTTTCAGAAATGCTTGCTTGATCCGGCTCGTCTGTTCAATCAATGGGGTTGAGATATCGAGGATTTTTCGAATGCTTTCAAAAGCATCCGTTCGCCGATCAGTCAATTTGATCGGATCTCCTTCTTTTGAGACTTCCTGCGGGTAGGCATCTATCTCGTCTCGCAGCATATATCTAATCGAGATCATGCGGAGCTTGCCCCCGCTGTTCGGACCGACGGCCAGGAGGAAGCCGCCCGCAAATTCCTTTTTTGATTTTGTATCACCGGTTTTTTTGGAATGTTTTTTTTCCGATTGTGAAAATATTTTTCGGGACAATCCCGCAGACTCGATCATCCTGTCAACTCGCAGCTCGATGCTCTGCTCGGCAACGGTTTTGTCTGCCGACAAGAACATCGTAGGCCCAGGAACTGCATCAATAATATAGCCGAGTACGTTTTCCAGGATGCCAACCGTGAATCCGAGTTGAGCGCCCTTCATGATGGCAACATGCTGAATCGGCGAGGATTCCGAAAAACAATCGGCGATCTCCCGAAGATACGGTGTCACTTCCCACCGGAAAGGCCCCGGCATTGGGCTTATACCAACTGGCAGGAATCGTTTCTGTTCCGCCCACTCGGAAACTTTGAGGCGCGTATCTACCCTGAATCCTTCGGCTATGAGATGGTCGATCCAGATAGTTTCATCAAGCTCGCTCTGCATCTGAGATTTCCTTTAAGAACTTTCGCAAGTCGGAGTCCATGGATTCGCTGATCTCACGGGCAAGTTGCTGAGAGTCTATTTTATCAAGAACTTTATGAATTGCTTTTGCCTTGCTGAGCTTTTCAATATGCCGGATCAGGATCGAGGCAAGAGTGTGCGCATGTCGGGCGGGTAAGGTCATCATGTGAGATTTTATGAGGGTCAATTTCGGGAGGAGCCTTTTTTGAAGATTTTCTTTTGAGATAAGATCTCCCTCTTTTTCCTTGAATTTCAGTTCTTTGAGCTTGTAATCAATCTGCTTATTGGCAGCGAGAAGCTTCTGATATGTATTATCTTTGACCTGATTCTTGCCCGCACCCATACCGCGGCTTTGATGGTCCTTCTCAGGGTGTCGATTCTGCGCCCAGGCTATGCTCTGAGAGGCCCAATCTATCTTGCCGGAGGGTGTTTTAATGATGCGGCCTGTACCGATAGCCTTGTTTACGACTTGGCGGGAGACTCCCATGCGGCGGGCGAATTCGCTTTGAGAAATTAATTCGGGCATTTAGACCTCTGGGAAGAGCAAAATAACGTCTTTGAGGAATTTCTCAATCCGTTTTTGTTTTCTCCGGTTGATAATGTTGATTATTTTTCCGGCGATGATAGGACTGACCGATTCTGAAATATCGCCGATTTGGACAAAGGTCTTATCCGGTTTTTCTATTACTTCCGGCTCTGTTTCTTCTTCAGGATCATCAATCAGAATATCCTCGATATTTATGTCTGGCAATTCCAAGTCATCAACATTGATTTCCAGGCCGTCTATGAATTCATGTAGACCTTCCAGGTCAATTGTGCCGTATTTGCTATTCAGGCGGAGAAGTTTCTGCTTGGCATCATCAATATCTTTAGCATCCACTCTGCAGGCAGGGAATCGAGGGAGCTGTCCTCCGAGTTGGCTGAATATCTGTAGGGCTATCAGGCGACCATGGCCGTCGAGTACATAGCGGTGGCCGTCCAGATAGGCGTAGAAGAAGGGGAAGGAAAAACCATAGTCCCGAATGCTGCGCAAGATTTTGATAATATCGCTTTCGGTGCGGGTTTTAAGCTCGCTCTGGAAATCCTCGAAATAATCGAGAGGAAGATTTTCATTACCGTTGCATTCGATGCGTATTTGGAATGGGAACTCCTGATCTGAGAGCTCGTTGACAATTGCGCCGAGATTTAGATCCATAGTGCCTCCTGTATAAAAAACTATACAGGGGGAGGCGGTTTGTCAACCTTGTCAACTCGAAAAAAAAAGTTATCAGTTTACACGCTCAATACTACTCACGTTTACCCTCTGATTCTACAAGATCGAGCACAGTACCTTAATCTATTAGCAATTATCATGCCATGCTCCGGGGAACGGGATGCATGCGGGGGGAATTTAGGGGGAATTTAGGGGGAATATTTCAGCTATAAAAAAGGCAGCCATATAAGCTGCCCAACCGACTTACGTCAGGGAGTCGTAAATATATATTAATTCACGGAATCCATAGTATCAAGTGTTCTTTTAGCACCGCTCATTATCGCCTAAAAGTATCGCAATAAATACCGCTGAGACGAGCATGAAGGGGTCTACAAGCGACTTTGTTAGCCAAATGGTACTTGGACACCATCTTTGCCTCATAATATCACATCGCTACAAATGTAAATCCTTATATTATCAGTAAATAAATATCTACTATTTCACCCCTCTCACACCGCCGTTATTTGCCTCTTTTCCCCGATTCTGCTATACTAATCTCATGGCTAAATTCAGAAAACAATTAGGCAAAAGCAGAGTACAAAAAGGTGGCAATAACGGAACGCCAGTAAATCCAAAGCCACAGGCTTTGCGTCCTAAACCTCCTCTTGAAGATGGTAAAACACATGGCTAAATCCATATTCAGTATCACCACCGATGTGAAGAAATACACAAAGCAAATGAACCGGGTCAACAAGGAGCTGCTGCCGAAGGCGATAGGTAATACAATGAATCGTGCTTGCAACGCATCTCATAGCCGGAGCATACGGAATATTAAAAGCGATCTTATTCTCCGTAATCAATACACCGAACGATCCATGATCCTCTGGAAATCGAAATACAAGCCTGGCCGGAGCATCGACCGTATCAGTGCTACTACTGGCTCTAAATCTCCTTACCTCCCGCTCCAGGAAACAGGCGGAGTTGTGAGAGCAAAAAAGAGCAAGATCCCTGTCCCCACCCTGGCGGGCAGGCGAGGCAAGTGGAGAAAGCCGATCCCGCCAAGCTTGCGGATGAACCGGATGGGAGCGATAGGCACTGAAGGCTCTAAGTTCTTTTTTATGAAAAGCCCAGGCGGGAAAAAGGGGATTTTCTATCGTAAGTCAAAAAAGAAGATCGTCAAAGTAAGGGATATTTCCAGGCGGAGCTATCGGATCAAGGCTACTCGTTGGCATAGTGAGGCAGTAAAGAAATTCGGCAATAAGCGTATTATGGGCCAGCTATTTGTCCAGGAGGCTAAGAGGCAGTTGGCGAAGGTGAGTTAGGGGTGATTTTGCGAAGATACAGAAAATCAGGTTATCGCCATGAGAGCGATGGTCCCGCCAAGAACAATCAGCATGATGTGTAAAATCGTGTATATCAAGGCCAACGGGATTTGTTTGGCGATCTCCTCTTTTTTTCTACGCTTGATCAACTCAATGAAGGTGTGAATATGATACAATGCTCCCAAAACACCCGCAATAAAGATAGTGATCTTCGCGGTACAAGCTAATCTGGGTGGAATTTCCCCTCCGAATCTAAACAGCGCGGAAATGCCAAAATATAGCAATAGAGATAGATAAGTGGTTCTTATTTGAACACCCTTCATAAACTGTATCTGATCCATAGCGACCTCCAGCTTCAAGTATTTGACCCCTTCAGACACGGCTGGGGAGGGGTTTACCAAGTAAGTTTTTCTTGGCTAGCTTCTAATTGTTCTCTATACATCATAAAAATAGTCGAATAATTGCACATGCCAATTGAGCAATATGTCTCAATTACATTATCTAATAATTTTCTGTTTTTCGCTTTCATCAATTTCTTAAATGCCTCAAGCTCTTCCTTTTCCATCATCCGTAATATTAACGGATCACCCATGCCGATAGCAGTATAGGTTTTTTTAACGTTCTCCTGAATAAAGGCGATAACTTCCTGTTTTTCTTTATCCGTTCCCTTGAAATCTAATGGATGAATAAAATCATCAGCAAATAGAGGCGCACAAACAAAAAATATAACAGTCAAGATAAATGCTTTTTTCTTCATCTTTCCTATCCTCCTAGTTCCAACAAGGTAAAAAGTTAATTTAGCTTAAATTCAATCCAATGATTAACTATATAATCATCGCTTATATTCATTTCATGGGTGATCCACATTTCCGGGAACCATTTACCTACTATTAGCGTGCTGAAAGGAGCAAAGATAAGCTTTTTCTCTCCTTCATGAATTACATAATATGGGTCAAATTTCCTCTCGCCAATATTACTTTGAACATTATAGTCTTTGACTAATTGATCGTTTATTTTCTTGAAATCCTCCCTATATTTAGCTTCGTCTCTGTATTCTCTAGAATCAAAAAACCAGTCAATATATACGAGTTCTTTATGCTGATTAAAATTAAAAACGACTTCAACATTTTCTTCAGCATAGTGCAAGCCTTTATATCGAAACTCGAAAGCATAAGGATGTTCTATTTCCTTGGTAGGCTCTCCATATTTCTCTTTTACATCTTCCAGAAACATATTCCAGTCAATTTCAAAAGGAAGCGTTAATTTTGATTCTGCAAAGACAAAGACAGCTATAAAAAGCAATAGAACGGTAATTGCGAAAGTGCCGATTATCTTTTTCATATTTGCCTCCTGGTTCCAATATATCATTTCAAGTATTTTACATCCAGATAATTTTTACAAGCAAAAAAATCAAAGATTATGCAGCCGGAGGCCGATTTTCGATATAAAGGGATTCTATGAATGAACCTGGTCAGTATTCTCTTTTTCTCTCCTAGCCTGTTCTGCCATCGATTTAAGTATTTCTCGAATAGCATTTAATTTGACATCGTTCAAGACCTTGAGATCTTCCACAATATCGGCGGGTGGAAGCCATTGAGCTTTTTTCCAAATTACCAAACTTTCAACAGTTGTTTCGAGAACTTTAGCAATCATGACGGCTCTATCCGCAGGAGGGAATCTATCCTCTGAAATCCAATTTGAAACTGTAGAAGATGCTAGATTTTCGCCAAATTTAAGAGCAATTGCTGCCCGAAGAGAAGCCCAACTATCATATCCCAATTCTTCCATCCTTTTTTCAACTTTACCCCAGAAAAGGTTAATCATAATTTATTTATCGTAAATACGAGTAAAAAACGTAAATATTTTTATTTTACTATTGCATTATCTCGCAAACAGGAGTATAATCAGCTCATGAAACGATCAAATGCTCCTAAACACGAGAATAAAAAACATCCTTTGACGGTGAACCTACCATTTACGGAAGAACAAGAGCGACTTTTCAATGAATATTGCCATAAATATCAAAAAATCAAAGGCCGTTTTGTTATAAGTCTTATTTTACAGGAAATCGAAAAAGAAGCTCTTGAGAGCGTGAAGATATAAGGAGCCAGTCCATGAAGAATCCCATTGACTGTCCTACATTCCGAACATGCAATGCGATGCTTTGTCCCTTAGATGATGAAATCGAATATCGTTATTGGTATCCAGGAGAGAGTATTTGTTCTTACCAAGCTGCTAACAAGGGACTTGATTGGATTAGACGACAACGAGCCATTTCTAAAAAGGCAAAAAATAACGAAACCTGTTTTACCCTAAAGATGCTGAAGCGACATTGTAAGATTTGTAAGGGCATAGTTGGTATCAATCTTGAAAATGACCGAGAAACAGAGGAAAGACAGTGGCTTAAAAAACATCCAGAAATACGCAAAATGTCTGCTAAGGAAAAGACTAAAATAGCAGAACGTATGAATCTTGCGAGACACCGGAAAATATTGGCGTATTCCGCTCAAAAAGAGGCTAAACGTGGGGCTTTAAATACCCCCGATGGAAAAAAGGTCTCTGGATACCCTAAACAAAAAGAACTATGGGAAATAACACGTACAGGCAAATAAAGGAGCCAGCCCATGCAGGACATGACGATTAAGCAGATAGCGGAGATATGCCAGGTAGACCAAAGAACAGTCCAATTATGGGCTAATAAAGCGGGCGAAAATATTTCGTCCATCAAAGAAAGAATTTCGTCCAGTACATCAACATATCCAGCAAATTATACTCTTGACGAAACTCTTGCCATCATTCGAGCTGGTGGCCGTTCTACCTTAGCCGATCTCTTGGCCGAGAATGCTCAGCGATCGCAACCCTTGATCGGCGATACTCTAAGGGAACTAATTCCAGCAATAACCGCAGCAATGACGGCTGCCATGGCACCACTAATCCGGGAACTACGGACGCCACAGGCTCCATCTCAGATGCGTCCGGGACAATTGGCTCTACTACCAGCGACCCCGCCATCCGGCGAATATTACACAATCAAAGCTTATGGTTCGATGCACGGTGTACATGTCAACAATACCAACGCCGTGATGCTTGGGCGTGAGGCTTCTAAGATTTCTCGTCAACGCAATATCGAAATTCGCAGAGTCCCTCACGAGGAATGGGGCGAAATCAATAGCTATCATATTTCAGTGCTCAAAGAAGTTTTCACGGTGTGAAAAGCGCAAGCGTTGCTTGCAGTAAAAAATATAAGGAGGCACAAGTATGAACGCAAAAGAATTAGCGGAGAAGAAAGCAGAGAGTATTTCTAGGACTACAAAAATAATCGGTGAGATGCTCGATTCAGTTGGGGCCGAAGTCCAGAATTTTGAATGGGAGCTGTCCACCGTGGACGGAATTCATCAATTCTTGACTATTAGAATTCTCTCACTACCACGCCCATACAAAGAAACAGGGACTCCCGATAAATGGCCATTTGGATTGAAAGACGAACCTGAGTTGAAATAGTGCTCTATTCGTTCTTTAATTCCCCGGATTCAATATATTTCAAGAATTTTGTCGCTAAAGATTTAAGTTGTTCAAAGTCAAAAGCAATTCTTGGGCCTGTTGCATGGCCCGTTCTTATAGCTTCAATTTGCTTGAACCTTAAGGCGGCTTGCAATGCAGCAACCCGTTTTTCTTCATCTGTCATAAAAATAGCCCTCCTTTTGGTTTTAGTTTCCCCTCCAAGTATTCTAAGCCATTTGGAGGGCTTTTACAAATTCCGGGGGATATTTGCTGTATGACCCTATCGCAGAAAAGAGCAAAAAGAGATCAAGAAATATCTTCTGCAAACAAGAGGCGTGTTGCCGACAAATTGCTATTTAGCGACATGGATCTAGAGGATGTCCATAATTATGAAGATAGAAGCGAATATAAACCAAGGAAGAGGCGGAGATGAATAATATCGTGAGCCTCTCAGGAGGCAAGGACTCAACTGCGCTAGTCCACATGATGCTTGAGCGTGGAGAGCCTATTACAGATGTTGTTATGTTCGATACCGGCTGGGAATTCCCTCAAATGCACGACCATCTCAAGGAAATCGAGAGAAAGACCGGCATCACGATTACCAGATTAAAGCCTGAAAAACCATTCACATATTTTCTGCTTGAACATCCGGTCAAGATCAGGAAAGGTCCCGAGAAAGGACAGATTAATAGAATCGGCAACGGCTGGCCTTCTCCTTTCCGTCGATGGTGTACAAGGATCAAGGTTGATACCATCGAGAAATACATCTCCAGATATAAAAATCCTGTCCAGCTCATCGGCTACGCTTACGAAGAAATGCATCGAATAAAATTCAATAGCAAATACCCGAAGCGATACCCGCTGATTGAATTGAAAATCACAGAAGATGATGCTCTGAAATATTGCCGGGAGCTCGGATATACCTGGGGCGGATTATACGATCATTTCAAGCGGGTGAGCTGCTTTTGCTGCCCGTTGCAAGGACTCAAGAATCTCAGAATATTAAGACGACATTTCCCGGAACTATGGGCGCAGATTCTTGAATGGGATAAGCGAATCGGCCCCCACAATCGAGGATTCGATCATTATGCGATGGCATACGATTTGAACCGACGATTTGAGGCTGAAGATGTTATAGAGAAAAAGCAAGAGAAATTGTGTTTTGAGGTGAAAGTATGAAAAAGAGATCGACCGGATTTCTTAGCGAAGAAAAAATATCACACGATAGCGAGATATTCGACTATATCAAGGAGCTGCATTCCTATCTTTGGCAATTCGTGAGAATCGCTTTCCCGGGCGTCCGGGGAAAACTGGATATATATGTAGATCATGCGGTTAAGGAGCTGAAGCGGAGGAAGAGGAATGAACGGACGTAAGCACGACTTTTATAGTGCCCTGAAACTACTAGCCTCGAAAAATTGCCATATAGACCCATTAGCCACAATCAAGACTGTCATCATTCCCCGGAATGTCTACATCGGGATAAAATCCTGGGGAATTATCGACTATCTGTTTAGTGAGCATGGATATGGGTATAGGTGGGATTGAATTATGAGTCCTGAGAAACAAGCTGTGATCGAGCGTGCTAGAGCCGAGCATGGCGATATCCGGCCCTGTGATGGGAAAACCTGGGAGGAATGCTTTACGGAGGAAGAAGGATATGGAAAATTCTTATGGTTCAATGATCAAATAGGCAATACGCGTATAGTTGAAATAAAAAAGTGTCGTAAATGCGGAAAACTGAAAAACATTAATGAATTTTCTAAATGTTCCAAATCAGCAGATAAACATCAGGGTTACTGTAAAGAATGTATGATCATTTATAATTTTGAATGGGAAAAAAACCATTTAAAAGAACGCAAAGCATATAAAAAAGAACATTTGAAAAATTATTTAGAGCATTCAATGAAATATAAGAAGAAGTACCCAGAAAGATGTAAGGCAATGGGTATTGTAAAATGTACTATAAAGGCTGGGAAACTTATAAGAAAATCTTGTGAAATTTGTGGGGCTCCAAAGGCCGAAGCTCATCATGATGATTATTCAAAACCATTATCCGTAAGATGGTTATGCAGAAAACATCATAGAGAACTTCACAAAAATATAAAAAATGGCACCATAAAAATGCAAATAATAGGGAGGATAGTTTGAACTTGAACAAAAAAATCTATCCGATCAATCATCTTGCCCGCATATTCCGTGCGATGCAAGGCGATAAGGATGCTCAGGCAGTCATCGCTATCGGCGATGTCGAGCAATTCCAGCATGCAGAGACGTTCTCTGAGTTTTTGAAGATCAACGAGCTGCCGGTATTTGAGGTGATTTTGAATGAGCATCACGGCTGATGACGTGAAACATGCCAAGCAGATCCTTGATCTCTGGCGTGTTCAGGGGAAAGGACAGGGCAAGAATACCGAGAGAATTGAGTTTATTATTCGAGTTTTTAAGGAACTTACGGGAGATGCAAAATGATGATCCTGGAAATTAGAGAACCGCGAGAAAGAAATGTGAATATTGCCGGATATGTTGTCCCTAGCTGTTGGCGACAAGCAGCCAGATCGACTGATAGAAAAATGCTTATAGATTTTGGAGATAGATTGCCTCTGGAAATGTTCTACAGAAATAAGCGAGAGTATCGAATCATTGAGGATGCAGAATGAAGGCCATAGCACTAATAGGAGCGTTCATATATCTCGCTTTCGTCGTCTGCGTTCTTGTAATGCTTTTTATCGGCGCGATTATACGGGCTATTGATGAGGCGAGAAAGGGAAAACGTGAATAATTCATTGTTGGAAGAAACGAAAATCATACGCTCAATCAATTACGATCAGCATGAGATTATCCTGGACATAATCCAGCTGCACTGCCCGTGGGGAATAGAGTTGGATCCAACATATTGTAAAGGTAACTTCTACCGGCATTCGGGGATCCGGAGACCGAAATACTGCTATGACATCAATCCTCGGGACCCGAGCTGTCTGCAGGGAGACTGCCGGCAGCTTCCTCTGGAAGACGGGTCAATCCGATCTATTATCTTTGATCCTCCGTTTTTCGTTACAACGGAAAAGAGCGGGAAACATGGAACGATGTCAACAAAATACTCATATGTCGAGACGATTCCAGAACTCCATTCACTATATGAAGATTCGCTTAAGGAGTTCTATCGGCTTCTTCTCCCTCGAGGCATTCTCATTTTCAAATGCATGGATAGTGTGAATGGCCGTAGAAATAATTTCACCCATGTCTGGGTAATGAACCGGGCCGAGCAAATCGGGTACCGGGCTATAGATTTATTTATCAAGCTCAATAAATCGGTGCCAATCTGTTGGAATATGAAAAAGCAAAATCATGCCCGGAAATACCACTGCTATTTTTGGATTTTCAAAAAGTAAGGGGGGGGGGGAATTTTGGCAAAGCGTTTCACTGATTCAAATATCTGGATTGATAAGCCCTGGTTTATCGAGCTAACTCCAGCAGAAAAATGCGCTTTCATGTTCATAAAAGACCGCTGCGATAATGTCGGCGTTTGGGTTCCGAATTTCAAGCTGGCTGAAAATATAATAGGAGAGCCGATTGACTGGGATAATCTTCCTGAAAAAGTTAACGGAAATATCATCATTCTCGAAAATGGCAAATGGTGGCTGCATGATATGTGCGATTTTCAGTACGGAAATCTGTCTGAAGACTGCATTCCCCACAAATCCTATATAGCATTACTGAAAAAACATGGTCTCTTTTCTAGGGTACCCGAAGGGTATACAAAGGGTAGTAATACCCCTAAGGAAAAGGATAAGGAAAAGGATAAGGAAAAGGAACTCAAAGGCAAAAAAAAGGAACCGGCCAAGCCTGCCCCAGTGCTAAAAATATCAGAAAATCGGCATATCTATCATCTCATCCAAGAAGCATTTGTCAGTAAAAATCAGGATAAAGACTTCAATTACAAGCGAGAAGGGCCGCATATTTTGCAGCTCGAGCAAAAAGCCCTGGCCCGGGCCAGTCCAGAGGATTTTATAAAGAAAGTTATTGTCGTTTTCTGGCAGCTTGTGCATAGCGATCATAAGTTGTTCAAGAAAAAGCCTTTTCTGCCTTCGATACTGAATAGTGGAGGATTATGGCCATACGTGATGACAGAATTAGAGGATCGAGAGGAACAGATAGACCCGGATCTGTTGGAAATTACACGGAGGATTTTCAGCTATGACAGCAAATAAATGTCTGAAAATGATTGAAGCGTATTACGGCAAATATGAACGTGTGCTTGTGAGAGAGACAATTTTTGACTACTTACAGCAATTTCAGCAGGCGGAGCTGGAAATATTATATCATCGCCTGACTCATGAATATTCCGGTCAATTCAAATATCCCCCGGATGTGGCGATCCTGGAGGATATCAAGAGAAAGATCAACGAAGAGGAGCGGGATAAGATCGACGGTCATCCTATCGGGACAAATAGGCGACATCCTGCACGGATTATGCTGCCGGAATGTATCAGCGAAGAGGAAAAGCAATCGGCTGGAAATATTCTGCGAAAAAGCCTGGAAGAATGGGGTATTCCCGATGTCAATGGATCGTATCCAAAATATAGGATTCCATTTCCAGGGCCAATACTGCACCGCCGAAATGAAAGGCGGACAGGCTAAGAGAGTTTTTGTCGACGGAATGGAGCTGAATCTATTACCCGAAATGCTGCCGGAAATTATGAAAGCGTATCACGAAATACAAGCAGGAGCGAATTGATGATGGATCGTAGCCGATATCCAGATGATTGGGAGGCGATCAGTGAGTATATCCGGTTCAGGCGAGCCGGAAACAAATGCGAGCGCTGTGGGGCGGAGAATTACAAGCCACATCCGGTTACAGGATCGCTGGTTATGCTCACTGTTGCTCATCTAGATCACGATCCTGAGAACACGCCGAGCTTGGAAGAAATCAAGGCAGGAGATCCCAGAGGTGAGAGGCTTAAAGCGTTATGCCAGAGATGCCATCTGAATCATGACCGACCCAGGCATATCGAAAAGGCAATATTGACCAGGGATAGGAAGAAAGGGCAATTGCAGTTATTTGGAGGGGAAGTTTGACCCATGTATCATTGTTTTCCGGTATCGGCGGTTTCGATTTAGCTGCTGAAAAAACAGGATTTAAGACGATCCTCCAGGTAGAGCCAGACCGGGCCTGTTTAAGGGTATTGGAGAGAGAATGGCCGAATGTGCAGCGTATCAAAACAGTTCAGAAGCTGATCGGGATATTGATGGAGGATAAATTTGGATATAAGACAATTACCGTTATTTCCGGAGGCGACCCATGCCCTATCAGATCGAGAGCGAGAGGAAATAGGCCGACTAAGCACGCCGACTTGTCTGGATATTTCTTTGCCGTGGTCGGAAGAATGCGGCCCAGGTGGGTTCTCCGCGAAAATGTTCCTGCACCAGATGTTGTTGATTTTGAGACCGGGTTGGACGTGCTTGGATACCGAACGGTTATTGTTACAACGAATGCCGCGCCGCATACAGGTCAAAGGCGGATCAGGGAGTTCGTTATCGGATGTCCTTCAGAAGCCGGGCGAAGCGGAATCATGGACATACTTGAGCGACAATGCAGTGAGAGGATTGATTCGCAGGGCAATAAGACGCAAACATTCGCTTTATGTCTTACTACGAACCCCAAGCGGTATTCATCGCAGGACAATTTTATTTGGGAAAACGGAAAAATACGTATCCTCGATAATCTTGAAAGAACAAGACTCTCAGGATTCTCAGACAGTTGGCTTGATGGATTATCTCAAACAGCAGTTGCAAGAGTTACGGCAAATGCCGTAGTGCCGGCGCAGGTATATCCGATCCTGCGGGCAATAGCAGATGTAGAGGGAGGCAATGCTTGAAGCACGGCGCCCTTGTACAGCAAGTCTTAATCCATGTCTCCCGTCTTGGTTGGCGGATGTTCAAAAACGCCGTCGGATCTGCCTGGCACGGATACGTGACAGAGGAATATATGATCAGCAACAAGAAAGGCGATCATAAAGTGATCGAGCTGCATAAGGCTTACAAGATTAATTACGGCCTGCAGCCTGGTTCTTCCAACCTTGTCGGCTATCGCACGGTGAAAATAAGGCCGGAGGATGTGGGAAAGCGACTCGCTCAATTTTGTGCAGTCGAGTGCAAGACCGGGCAATATGCGCTTGTTACCGAAGAGCAGCGCAATTTCTTGAGCCAGGTACAGAAAGCCGGCGGATATGCTGCGATAGCAACGATGAGAAGCGAAGAGATTGAGATGGAGGTCGTATGAGGATGACGGCAGAAACTATTTTACAGGCCCTAAAAAATCGCCATTGGAAAGACGTTTTCATATCTGAATGTAAAACAGGTCCAACCTGGTTCAATCACAATCTCAGGAAATTGGATGCATGGGTTATGCCCCGATCATATACTAATTTCACAACGATCGGATATGAAATCAAAATCAGTAAAAGCGATTTTAAGCGGGATTGCAAATGGCTGGAATACCTGCCTTATTGCCATCAATTCTATTTTGTTTGCCCCTGGGGATTAATTCAGCCGGATGAAGTGAATGGAGACGCGGGACTATGCTGGGTCAGCAAAAACGGGAAGCGGATATATATTAAAAAGCGTGCAGCATATAGAGACATCGAGATTCCAATGGATATATTAATCCATGTTTTGATGAGTCGGGTAGTTGTGATGAGACCGGATGAGCTCGCCCGGCTCAATAGTGAAAAAGTGAGTCTCGAAAAACAGCTTACAGAGATTAGGGAGACATTGAAATATGCATAAAAAAAAGCGCAGAAATAAGCCGATTGTCCAAAAAATCAAAGAAGATCCGGTATGGCGGAAACGGGCGAAATTGGTAGCTCAATACAATTTTATTCTCAATTATGTCGTGGATACGATGTTGAAAGAGCTAGAAAGAGTTTACAGGGAGGTTCAGTGATGGTTCGATATGTATCAATAATCGGCGACAGTGAATTTGAAACTTTAGTCAAGCAGAGATTTGAAGGCCCGGTCTGGTGTCTGGATAAAAAGCCTCCTGAAGTTCCATACATCAAGCTCAAAATCAAAATTATCGAGAAGGAGGATCACTATGCTCGCGAAAGAAGACCCAGAAAACCCAAAAAACGAAGGTTCTTAATCTTCGGAAAGGAGAAATAATTATGTCTATAAAAACCCTATTAACCTGCGATAGCTGCGGGAAAATGTTAGAGCTGAATGGACCTTATCATGTGGCAAAACCGGCCATGAAGGAAGCTGGCTGGAAGAACGTGAAAGAAGGCGATGAATGGGTCATCAAGTGCAATGAATGTAAGGATAAGAGTTGAAATACAGAAACCGCCTATTCAAAAAAAGCGACTATAAGGGCAGGATTATTTATGCCTCGGGACCGGCCTGTCCCTGCAGGCAGTGCTGGAATCCTCATGATTGTGGATATAGGAACTCCGCTGGCAATTGGATCGTGCAAATGGAATGTCTGAATCGATATATTCACGGCTGCCCCGATCCTAAGCCAGAACCGGATCATATTTTCCGCAATGGGAAATGTCGGCGATGTGGGGTGAAAAGATAATGTTAGAGATTCAGCCGATTACATTCAGAGAGGCAAACGCTTTCATAAAAAAACATCACAGCCATCATAAGCCGCCTCAAGGATGTAAATTCGCAATTGCCATAAATAACGGAAACGAAATTGTCGGCGTTATTACGGTAGGGCGTCCCATTGCCAGAAATCTTGATAATGGGTGGACGGCAGAAGTTACTCGATGTTGTACGGATGGCACAAAAAATGCGGCTTCCATGCTGTATGCAGCCGCCTGGAGAGCAGCTCGGGCTATGGGATATAAGCGCTTAATCAGTTATACGCTTTCTTCAGAATATGGTATCAGTCTCGTTGCTGCCGGATGGCATTTGATCGGACAGACTTCAGGCGATACCTGGAACCGTCCAAGCAGGCCGCGTCTTGATATTCACCCTATTGGCCAGAAAACATTATGGGAGGCTCCGGCGTGCTGAACCTCCGACCCTATCAGGAAGAAGCCGTCAATAATTTCCGTGATTCTATGCGTGAGCATAAGGTAATAGAAGAACGACCTTATCAAACCAGCATCTTAGATCGAGTCCGTGCGTTTTTCCGAAAGCTCGGCAGCAAATCAGTTGTGGTGGTATCCCCGACCGGATCGGGCAAGACCGTGATGTTCGCCAAGATTGCCAAGGGCGCCGCATCAAGAAACTCTCGGGTCCTGATTCTAGTTCATCGGCGAGAGATACTCGAACAAATCCTTAAAAGCCTACATGAGTTGGGCGTTGTTTCCGGCCAGATTGCAAGCGGTCGCCCCCAGACTATCGACTCGGTTCAGGTGGCCATGGTGATGAGCTTGACCAGGCGAATTAATTACGTGAAACGACCTGATCTGATTATCGTCGATGAATGCCATCACGCCCTCCAGGATAATAGCTGGGGTCGAATACTGAAATATTGGCGGGATGTCCCTCGGATCGGTTTTACGGCCACACCCGAACGGTTGGACGGCAGAGGGCTGGGCGAAACATTTGAGGAAATGATTGTCGGGCCAAGTGTGGCCGAGCTCGTAAGGGACGGTTGGCTTTCTTGTCCGGTCGTATACCGCCCGCCTGAAGAGGTGGCGCAAAACTACCATGTGAAAAGGGGCGACTTCGACATCAAAGAACAAGCTGAGACGATGGGCAGACGAAAGATCATCGGAGACGTGATTGAGCATTATAAAAAGCATCTGGAAGGCCTGCCGGTAGTATGCTTCTGCGTCTCGGTCGAACATAGTCATCTCATGGCCGAAGAGTTTAGGACTGCAGGATATCGAACGATGCCGGTATATGGCGATATGCCGAAGACCGAGAGAGAGCGGGCAATCCGGGGGCTGGCCGATGGTAGCGTCCAAGTGGTTACGAGTTGCGATCTGATTTCAGAGGGGGTCGATATTCCCGTGATGGCTGGCTCAATTCTGCTAAGGCGTACTATGAGCCTGGCCCTATATCTACAGCAAGCAGGGCGAAGCCTGAGACCCTCCCCGGGAAAAAACCGAGCTATGATTCTGGATCATGTTGGCAATTATTATCTTCACGGACATATTCTTGAAAAACGTCAATGGAGCCTGAATAGCCAGGCCCGGGATCCTCGTAAAGAAAAACCACCTGCTACTACTACTTGCCCGATTTGTTACGGCGTGTGGCCCGGGACCCCCCGCATCTGCCCTGCCTGCGGATTCAAGTTTTCCGATATCCAGCGAGAGATCAAGCCTCTGCAGATGGTTGCAGGCGAGCTGATAGAAGCAGTTCCGAGTCTGGCTCCGCATGATGCTCAGGGCATGGCTGCTTTCCTATCAGGCACCCAGAAAATGACTCCTGATCAACGGCAAAAAGCGATGTGGGGGAAAGCTTTTGAAATGGCTCAGGACGGTGCGCCGGATGCAAGGCGGAGGCTCGATGCTCTTAGGCAGGCGCTGGGATATAGGCCGAATTGGACGGATTTTGTATGGAAAGAAATATTGAAGAGGAGGGCGTGATGAAATGCGAAACCTGCATCTATTTCAAAATGTGTCGGCTCAGAGATCGGTACATGGACGCCATAGTATGGTTGCCAATATCACCGATACCCATGAGCTGGAATATGGACGGGCCTGTAAAACTCTTACTGGTCTGTTCGATGGTTGCGTGAATTATGAGGAGAAGGCATGAACCGATATACGAAAATCCGAGACTTCCACGGCGCCCGGGCCAAGGGAGTAGGCAGCTCAGATATACCGGTACTGGCCCTGCTTATGAAGCAATACGGTTCTACGCCTTATAAGCTCTGGCGGGTGAAAACCGGCAGGGATGCTCCCTGGGGAGGCAATCAGGCGACGTGGTGGGGGCATCAGCTTGAAGGGCTTGTGCTGAAGGAATGGGTATCAGATCAGTACGATCCTGAGACGGCCAAGATATTCTATCGCAATTATTTGCATCGTCGGTCAACGGGCTCCCTCAAGGTCTATACATCTGCGCGCCACCCGGATTATAAGTTTGCCCTGGCTCATGCTGATCTGATTATTAAGGAAGACGCCGGGCTTATTACCGAGGCCAAGACTCATAGCTTCTTCGCAGCACGTCGAGACGATGATCCCGACTTCGGCTATAGCCCGGATGATCGGAGCCAGGAAGGTATACCGGCAGCCCTTTTCTTGCAAGTCCAGTGGCAGCTTTTTTGTTATGGCATCCGGCAGGCTATGGCAGCCGTGCTCATCAACACAAATGATTACAGGGAGTACGGCCCTATTACTGCCGACAAAAAAACCCAGGAGCAATGTCTTGTTTTGGCCCAAAAGTTCTGGTGGCATGTAGAAAATGACCAGGAACCGAAGCCTGAGACCTGGGCGGACGTACAGAAGATGTTCCCGCAGCCGACTCAGACTACGGCCATGGTAGGCGGTGAGGATGAGATGGCGGCGCGACTTATGATCGAGCAATGGCATAAGGCAGGCCGGGGGATCGACAAACTGAAAGCGAAACGGGAGGACATCAAGAACGCCCTGGGACTGTGGATCGGCGAAAACTCGGTGTTGACTACTGCGGAGGGTGTGAAACTGGCAAGCTCCTGGAAACAGAAAAACCCAACGTCGGTAGACCTGAAAAAGCTGAAAGAGAGATTCCCGTTGCAATACGAAAAAATGTGGGAGCTGAAAATCATCACACAAGGCGAGCGCCGGGAACTGAGACCGGCGAAGCTGAAGGGGTGAAAAAGTGTATCGATATAAAATAAAGAGTACCGGTCATTCTTCAAATAAATATGGAAATTGCGAAGTATGCGATGAACATGCCACAGAGGTTTTTCATCAAACAGAAGAACGAAAATATTCCGGCGGATGGACAAGATATATGTGTAGGGATTTATACGGGCACAAGGAATGTCTGGAAAGGATGAGGAGGAAACCCCATGAAAGGTAAGGGAAATTTCCATAAAAAACGACATAAGTTTCTTCATGAATGTTTAGGCGAATTAGTGGCGGATTTTATTAGCCATACAAAAGAACTGCCAAGCGAAACTACTGTTATGAGACTTATGGAATGGTCTAATGCGCAATTCGGGGGCGTTGCTCTTGAGAAAAATAACCAAGGAGGTAAGCCGTGAGTGAAAAAGCATTCGAGGAATGGGCGATATTGGAACTTTTCGGACATCGCAAGCTTGCGGGATTGATTAAGGAGGAGACGATAGGATCAGCCACATTCATCCGCATTGACGTAATAGGCATAGATGGCAAATTCACGGCAATACAATTTTACAATCCGGCAGCGGTCTACTGCATCACGCCGACTTCAGAAGAATCGGCAAGGCGGGCAGCAAGCATTAATGATCCACAGCCGGTAAAGCGATGGGAATTATTGCCGGAACCACAGGCGTCCGTAGAGGAGCCTGAATATGAAGAAGATGAGGAGTTACCATTATGAGGAACCAACCACAAAAAGAAAAAAACCAGACTGAAGGCGAGTTTTTCAACATTGTCGGAACCGGACGCAAAGGTGTTGAGGATATGTTCGGCAAAATGAGCGAAGAGATCATGTCCGTAGCTGTGGAATCTGTACGCAAAATGGAAAACACCTGGAAACAGCGGGCGCTTCTTTCAATCGTGAACAACGAAAATCTTAAGGGCGTGCTCGCAACACGGAAAGGGATCTATTCGATCTATAATTGCATGATCGAAGCCGTACAAATGGGGCTGCAGCTAGGCGGACATTTCCCACATGCACATCTTGTACCTTTCAAAGGCGAGGCAAAGCTCATCGCCACAAAAGAGGGCTATATTTTCTGCTCCGTTCATTCTCAAGATTCCGTTTTATCATCGGCAGAAATCCAGCCGGTTCACGATGGGGAAAATTTCAAAATAGATCTAGCTGCAAAAACAGTAAGTCATACATTCGATCCGGGAAAAAACAAAAAAGGAAAGTTGATTCTCGTATATGGAATATTCATCGGCAAGGATGGGAAAACCAAGAGGATCGATTATCGGATGCGGGAACAAATCATGCCGAACCGTGAGCGATCTTCTTCTTATCAAGCTTATAAGGCGGGGAAAATCTCGGAAAATCAATGCACCTGGATAACGGATGAAGATGCCATGATTATTAAAAGTGCTGCAAAGTCTATGCTCAAACCTTATGCTGCGGAAAGCGAGGGATTGGCGATGCTATACAAGCAAGATATTGAGTCGATTGAAGCGCCTGAACCGGATATGCGGGATGTTACCGAGCGGATGAGCGATAAGCTGGATAGCGCTATTGAGGGAATGGAGCCGGGGGAGGGAAAAAAGGAAGAGCCGAAATCAGATCAAGAAACGATACAGCCTGAGCCAGGGAAAAAGCCGGGGGATTTGTTTTGAAGGCCCGGAGTCCACTGCCTAAAATGCTTGATACAATTAATGCCACTTCTTTGCAAAGACGCATGGCCCTTATTCTTCTAAGGGTGAACGGAATAGAAAATGCGATTGAATACGTCGAAGGATTGGAGAAAGCGAAATGACCCACAAAACCCTCATAGAAAAAATCAGGCGGGATCTCCAATGGGTTGAGAAAGAAATAGCCTGCCTGAAAAAACAACTGGAGAAAATTAGGGCTTGCTTGCAGGAGATACAGGCGGAATTGGCGGGGAGGATAAGGGGATGAAAGATAGACGGAAAGAAATCTTAAATCATCTGAACAGCCATGACGATGCTTTTTATTTCAAAAAAAGCAAAAGAATAAAAAAACCTCTGGCCTGGGATGATTTACAGCAAGCAATATTCGAGATAGATGATTTAAAAGATAATCTCGAAAAAGCCGAGATCTGCATCAAAGAAGCCTGCAAGCAGGCGATTACAGAAGAGATGCACGGGAAAGAAACATTGAAAATGTTCTCACTGGCTTATCCACTTTCTTGGAGCGAAACGCTTATAAAACTTATTAAGAATTTGCGGGATGCTATCGACGTTATCGGAATTGGAGAAGATCATGGATGAAATAACCATGGCTGTAATACACCGCAACATGCCGTATCTGCTCTTTTCTCTTGGCGCATTCCTGGGAACTGGTATTTGCATTATAGCTGCATTTCTTATTTCCCACCGAAACACACATCGGCACATCATCAAACACCATCTGCAGGATGCTGCAAAAACTTACATCCGGGATAAGGATGAGGAGATCAAGATGCTGACCGGCGAGCGGGATCGGCTACTGATAGAAAAAGAAGAACTGTCTGTCATAGTACGGAGTGTTCATCGCAGCCTGGGGGAAAATCTATCAGGATTGTATCTCGTGAAGTCCAGGAGGAGGAGCGGATGAAATGCAAATGTGGTAAAAAGGCGGTTGTAGCTCTAAACGGTTATTGGTTCTGTCTGGATTGCTTAGATGAGGGCGTGGAAGATGCTGCAAAAATAGTTGAGCAATGCATTAAAGGAGCCATGCAGATTAAGAGGAAAAGCGGATGAGTGAAATAGTAGTCTGTCCTCTATGCGGAAAACTGAACGAAGAGGATTGGCCTCTGCGAATAAACGGGGAAGTTGAGATGGGTGGCTGTCAGGATTGCTGGGAAAAACAGTGCGATGAGGAATGGTGGAAGATGGTAATAGCTATTGATCGGATTATGGCGGGGTAGAAAAGCGGATAATGCAATATCGGGTAATTCTGCGAAAAGGGAAATACGATCATAGATACTATCATGATTATTTTCTCAATGGCCTTATCCCGGATCATGTTCTCGAACTTATGATAGCCAATACCGTTGATGAGAAAATGGGGATTTGCGATGGCTGTGAGGCTGCTTTCCATTGCCATGTTATTGAGGAAGAAACCGGAAAGAAATATTGCCCGATTTTATTTCACGATGTTGTGAAACCAGGCTGGAAAGTAAGTCAATTAGTTTAGGAGGAAAAAGATTGAAGATAAAAGTTTGTTTTGCAGATGCTTTGTTTTCAAGATGTCGGACATATCGTTATGTTTTATGGCGATGGTGGGATAGAGAAAAACCGTATGCCATGTTCATTGGTTTGAATCCATCTACTGCCGATGAAACAAAAGACGATTCCACAATTCGACGCTGCATGAATTTTGCTTCCGCCTGGGGATATGGCGGTCTGTGTATGATGAATCTATTTGCCCTCCGAGCTACAAATCCAAAAGAGATGATGAAACATCCTGAACCTGTTGGACCCAAGAACGACTTCTATCTTTGGAGATTTTCTCGGCAAGCAGAAATTGTAATAGCAGCCTGGGGGACAAAAGGTGAATATCAATCTAGGGATGAAATCGTATGCGCCATGTTGGGAAATATGGTGTGCCTTGGATTAACGAAAAACGGGCATCCACGACATCCATTATATTTGTCCAAAAATACAGAAATGAGGCCATTCAAATGAAATGTCATTTCTGCGAAACCGAGACAGAAAACATCGTTGAGATAGATGCACCCCTGGGGCAAGGCAAAAAACTGAAATGGAAACAGATAGCGGTGTGCTGGGATAAGAAATGTCAAGAGAAATGGGAGAGGATGCAAAGGAGAGTATATGTCTGAATTACCGGAAGGAATGGAACCAGAAGAATTTGCAGATGAGATTCTTAGCGATCATAAACTGTTTCGATTCGGAGTCGATAAAAGACCTACCCTGCCTCATGAACGTGATGAATATGGATATACTACTGTACTCACAAACCGGGGAGTCAAAAAAGCAAGGAAATTATTTGACGAGATGTTCCCGGATTATGACTTCGAGAAAGACAGCGGAATTATTTGGGATTAGGAAAGGAGGATAATATGCCTGAAACTACATACACGAAAGAGGAAATAGATATTATCGGCGGCAAGAAATTGTTGACAGTCAGGGAAGCTGCATATTTGCTGGGTGTACATCGAGTAACCGTTCACAGAATGATTTCTAAGGGCAAAATTCAAACAATAAAAATAGGCCGGTCTACTCGGATTCCTGTAAAAGAAATCGATTTATTCATCAAATCGAACGCAAAATATAGAGGAATCAGGCAGATTCCTGACCCCCTGCCTTAAAACGTATCCGGTTGTGTAGCCAGTATTCGGAAATATAATGTTACATTCGGCTACTATCAGATATCACAGGAGACTATAAGTTATTACCAGATATAGATTAGTTACATTCAGATATTATGAGATACTATCAATATCCCTACAAAATCCGGTTCGAGTCCTGCCCCTGCTAAAAACCCCTTTGTAGGGGTTTTTTTTATGCGCGAACGATAATACTAAAAAAAAACCTGACCGGATTAGGGAACATAGTCGGGGCGCATCGGTGAAAAGCAGTCAAGTACTTCCGAGTCTTCCAATATTTCTGCTCCATGCACTTCATTGGCATCGAATAAATAGCTGCTTCCCGGTTCGGCAGTAAAACACTCCCCCTCATTCTCTTTTAAAAACTTAATTTTTCCTTTTATTACATAGCCGTTCTGCACGGCCTCATGATGATGGATGGGTATGACAGCTCCCTTTTTCAAATAGAAATGGCACATCATGGTCTGCTTATTAAAGGCTAGGGTTGTACGGAAAACACCTGCAAGGCTTTCTACGGTTTTGCCTTCTTTTAAATTGATTCTATTTTTCATTTTAAAGGTCTCCGTTTAATCTTGAGCTTTCATCTGTAAGTTTTTTAATTGATATTGATAGTAAGGATTTTAAGGGCGGGATAACAGAAAGTCAAGCTTACGAGGTATATATTAAATAGGGGAGTACAGGGGTGTTATTGAAGTGAGTCAGGATGTGACTGAGATCCGATTATGATGACAATCAGCCTTTAATACAAGTATATGTGAACATATACTTGTTCTTTTTTTATGGAAATGATATATTTAATTCGATGGAGGTACCGGCTTATGGCACAATTAACTGTTTACCTTGATAGCGAAGTATTGAATCGAATTGAAGCGGCTGCTGTAAAGAGTAACTTGTCTGTATCAAAATGGGTTAGGGAGAAGTTAGAGAATGCATTGAAAAATGAATGGCCTGCCTCTTATTTTCTCTATTTGGTGCTATTAAAGATTTTGATTTACAGGAAGCAGAAGAGATTGATTTCGAACAAGATATCAAAAGGGAGAAACTTTGACCTATCTTCTCGATACAAATATCTGTATTTATGCGCTTAAAAATACATTTCCAAAAATAAAATCTTATATGAAGTCCAAATCACCCTCAGAAATATCAATTCCTTCCATCGTAAAAGCAGAACTTTATTATGGTGCCAATAAAAGTCTTAATAGAGAAAAAGTGATTCAGGCTCTGGATGAATTTCTTGCTCCATTTGTTATTGTTCCATTTGACGATAAAGCAGCATATGTCTATACTATGATGCCCTAAAATCTTGTTTTTTTAGCAAGATTTCACTTTAAAAGAAACGTTTGGATGCAGCCGCAGGCTGCGCTATGCAAATATTCGTGCGAAACTTGAGGTCTGCGGGGAATTAATTGGCCCAAATGACCTTATTATATCTGCAACAACTGTTGCACATGGTGCTATTCTGATTACTCATAATATTGGTGAATTCAATAGAGTTGAAGGCCTTCAGATAGAAGATTGGACGAAATAGTGTTCACAAATCCATTTTTTTCTTATTTTGTAGTCCTGAACCCTTGACTTTCTGATAATTTGGATTTATTAATAATTTGTGTTTGCAATGCAAACGTTTACAATCTAAGCAAATTGCAGATCTCTATTATGATCGATGTAACAATTAAAGACATAGCTAAAAAAGCCAACGTGTCCTACGCCACTGTATCCAGGGCCCTGAACAATAAGAAAGGTGTTAGGGGAGAGACCGGGCGGAAGATCCGGGAGATTGCCGGTGAGCTTAATTACAGGCCAAATGCCATTGCACGGGGGCTGGTTAAAAAGCAAACCCATTCTTTCGGCCTGATTATTCCGGATATCACCAACCCCTTCTTCCCTGAGGTTGCCCGGGGTATCGAGGATGGCGCCAGGGAGGCAGGCTACAGCATATTCCTCTGCAACACAAATTGGGAAAAGAACAGAGAAATCCACTATATCAACCTACTGGCAGAAAAGCGTGTGGATGGTATCATCATCGCCCCGATCTCCAATAAGGTAGAGTTTCTCGAAAAAACTCTGAACAGTAAGATACCGGTGGTATATGTGAGCAATGCCCCTCATGATACCCAGAACAGCTATGTGGTTATAGATAATATTCGGGGAGGTTTTCTGGCCACCAGGCATCTGATCGAACTGGGTTATAATTCGATAGGCTTCATAGGGGCTTCGAATGACTCCTTAACAATCGATGAAAGACTCAAAGGGTATAAGCTCGCCTTTAAAAAGTACGGAATGGAAGTAGATGAATCCAATATTAAATTAGGGGATTTCAAACGGGAGACGGGCTACAATCTGATAAAGCGCATGATTGAGATGAGTAATTACCCCAGGGCTGTTTTTGCTGAAAATGATCTATTGGCCCTCGGCGTGATTCAGGGGGTGAAGGAGTCAGGATTGTCCGTTCCGGGAGATGTGGCTGTGGTGGGATTTGATGATATACCTTTTGCATCTTTTCCCGAGGTACAGCTTACAACAATTTGCCAGCCCAAGTACGAAATGGGCAAGAAGGCCGTGGAAATAATTCTTGAGACCATAGAAGAGGGCAGTGGGAAATGGGTATGCAGGAAAATTATCCTGGAGCCCGAGTTGATAATCAGAAAGAGCAGTCATTAAGCGTTTTAAGTAAACGTTTACAAAATAAAATATTTCAAGGGGGTTCATGCAAGATGAATGAAAAGATGAGAGCAGTGAGACTTTATGCCGATTGGGATCCAAAACCGGAGTTTAAACTGGGTTCCAAAGACATCGACAGGAAGCAAACCTATCTGGGCAGCAAGGTCTGGCGCAATCCCGAGCTCAAAATCGAGGATGTGGAAGTGCCCTCGCCCGGTCCCGGAGAGGTCCTGATTGAGGTCAAGGCCTGCGGAATCTGCGGCAGCGATGTTCATATGGCACAGGCGGATGACGATGGCTATATCTGGTACCCGGGGCTTACAGGTTTTCCCTGCACACTGGGCCACGAGCTATCCGGTATTATACGGGAAGCCGGCCCGGGCGCGCTTGACAAGAACACCAACAGGCCCTACAAGGGTGGGGAATGGGTCTGTGCCGAAGAGATGCTCTGGTGCGGATCCTGCAAGCCCTGTGCCGACGGCTGGCCGAATCACTGTGAGAGACTGGATGAGATCGGTTTTAATGTCAACGGGGCGTTTACCGAATATATTGTGCTTCCCAACAAGGTTATCTGGAGCCTCGATCCTCTTAAGGGAAAATATGGGGATGAAGATGTCTTCAAGCTGGGCAGCATGGTTGAGCCTATCAGTGTTGCCTACAATGCCGTGGTTGAGAGGGGAGGCGGTATCCGCCCGGGAGATAATGTGGTTATTTTAGGTGCAGGACCGGTTGGACTGGCTGCCTGTGCCGTGCTGAAGCGCCAGGGAGCTGCCAAAGTTATTCTCTCCGAACCGGAGGAGGGAAGAGGCAAATTGGCTCTTACCATGGGAGCGGATTATGTGATCAATCCAATCAAAGAGAGCTTCTCTGAGAGGGTGCTGGACATTACAGCCGGCATGGGCGCTTCTATTTACCTGGAAGCCACAGGTCTGCCTACTGTGGTTTACCCGGAAATTGAGAAGGCAATCTGGGAAGGGAGAACTCTCAACAGTACTGTAGTAGTGGTTGCCAGAGCGGATGCAAAGATCCCGGTAACCGGAGAGGTCCTGCAGGTAAGAAGAGCCAGAATTGTCGGCGCACAGGGACATTCGGGACATGGGACTTTTCCGAGGGTCATTGCCTCCATGGCTGCGGGCATGAATATGCTGCCCATGATGACCAGGACCATCAAACTTGATGAGGTTCCTGAAAACATCGTCTTGCTCCGAACGGATAAGCAGGAGTGCAAGATAACCTGTATCATGGATTAAATTAAAAGGCTGCGGGCGGGAGTCTTACTGCAGCCAGAATTGAATGAGGAGGAAAAAATGGATAAAAAATGGCTTATTACAGACTATCCGGCCATTATTTTTGAGGATAATACGGTAGGCAGATTAAAAAAGAAGATCTTTGATGCATCGGAAGAAGAGATCGATGCAATCCTGAAAGATTATGAGATACCCTCACCTTCAGAGCTCGGCAAGCCCGGGAGCTACATCCAGACCACCCCGCGGGTCAAATGTATAGAAAGGCGAAGGAAAAACGACATTGTGTTCCTGCCCATAGGGTGTACGGAAAACCACGGTGTTCATGCCAATTCCGGCCTGGATACCTTTATGGTAACCCAGATCCTGGAAGGGGTTCGGCGCTACACGGCCAAACAGGGACATGAATGTAACCTGGCACTGCCGCCCTTAAACTACGGCGGTCATCCCTATCATCACATGGGCATGCCTGGAACCGTCATTGTTCCCAAGGAAGTTGTGGAGGAGACCCTTATCTATGTCATGCTGGGCCTGTGGAATGACGGCTATCGCAAGATAATCATGATCAATAATCACGGACATCTGTGGATGCTGGAATCCGCTTTGCAGGAATTCATGAAGAGATTCCAGCTTCCCGGGATCTTCCGGGTCCTGGACTGGCACAGGGGAGTGCGTGAGTTCTTCGTCCCGCTGGGCCGGGTGGACGGCCTGGAAACAGACTTTATCCATGCGGATGAAAGTGAGACCTCTGTTGCCCAGCTCATGTTCCCTGAAATGATCGATATGAGCGTGGTGAAGGATGCTGAAGGAGAGGGCTTTCTGCCGGACGGACATTTTGATACGTCCGTGGATCCCCTGCGAAGACCCCATAGATGGTCCGAGGGAGAAGGGCATTTTGCCATTGAGAGATGGGCTACGCCGGAAGGAGTGGTTGGCAAACCGAGCCTGGCCACTGCCAGAAAGGCTAAGAGACCGATTGCGGCCATTCTCAAATATCTTACCTTAGTGCACGATCAAATTCTTGAGGCTTTTCCACCCGGAACCGTTCCTCCGGTGGATAAGGTAACCCTGCGCTCACCGGAAGAACTAAAGCCGTACTTAAAAGAACCCTTCAGCGAGGGATGGAAGTCTGTATATGAGCTGCCCCATATTGGTCCCTTCCACAAATTGTAGGAGGAGACCATGGGAGAAAAATTGAATGTAGGTATTATCGGGGCCGGCAGGATCGGAAGGCTTCATGCCGAGCACCTCTCCTTTCGTATCCCGGAGGCCGGGATCTTAGCCATATCCGACATAGTAATTGAGGCTGCACGTCATTGCGCAGAGGACTTCGATATTCCCCAGGCAGTTAAAGATCACAGGGTTATAATGGAGAATTCCGATATTGAGGCGGTTATCATCTGCTCCAGTACGGACACACATGCACGTATGATTGAAGAGGCTGCTGAGGCTGGTAAGCATATTTTCTGTGAAAAGCCGATCGCTTTAGATCTGGGCAGTATCGATAAGGCACTGGATAAGGTGGCAGTAGCGGGTGTGAAGCTGCAGGTAGGCTTTAACCGCAGGTTCGACCCCAATTTCCGCAGGATAAGGGAGCTGATCACAGAGGGCAAGATCGGCACACCCCACATCCTGCGTATCGTAAGCCGGGACCCCGGGCCCCCACCCATTGAATATATTAAAGTTTCAGGCGGGATTTTCCTGGATATGATGATTCATGACTTTGACATGGCCCGCTATCTTATAGGCAGTGAGGTTAAAGAGATCTATACAGCCGCCGGAGTTATGGTAGATCCGGCTATCGGTCAGGCCGGTGATCTGGATACTGCGATTGTTACCCTTAAGTTCGACAGCGGCGTGCTAGGGACAATCGATAACAGCCGGAAATCGGCATACGGATACGATCAGAGGGTGGAGGTTTTCGGCTCCGGGGGAATGGCTCAAGCGGCCAATAATACTCCGACCAGAACAACCTTAAGTAACGCCCAATCGGTGCAGGAGGATCTTCCGCTCTTTTTTTTCGTGGAGCGCTATAGAGAAGCGTATATCATTGAAATGAAAGAGTTCATCCGGTGTATATTAAAGGATGAAACACCTTCAGTGACAGGAACAGACGGAAGGATTCCGGTGGTTATGGGCAAAGCGGCCGGGCTGTCTTATGATGAGAACCGGCCTGTAAAGCTTTCTGAAATTTCTTGATCGTTTTGCTGCATTCTTATGCAGTCCGCTGTGGTCCGGACATAGTCTTAAAGGTTACCCTGACAGGTATGGGGGAGACTAATGAAGGCCTCTAGCTCTAAAGAGCGGGTGCAGTTTTTATTAGTTTCTGCAGTGGTCGGCCTCTCCCTCCTGGGAGACGCCCTGCTTTACGCCGTTCTCCCCGCCAGACCGGAAGAATTCCATGTGCTTGTCTGGCAGATAGGGCTTCTATTGGGAGCCAACCGCCTTGTCCGGCTTATTACAAATGAGTTGGCCGGCAGAATGGTCAGCCGCCACGGGTCGAGAAAACCCCTCATCCTGGCAGTCATTATCGGAAGCCTTGTAACTGCAAGCTATGCCCTGCCCTGGGGTTTTTGGGGACTGTTTGCGGTCCGTATAACCTGGGGCGCCTGCTGGTCGATTTTAAGGGTAGAGGGCTATGTTTCAGCCCTCAACCTGGCTACAGACAGAAACCGGGGGAGGATCTTTGCCGCTTTTCAGGCCATGGCCAGGGCAGGCTCCGGGGGCGGTGTTCTGTTAGGCGGGTTCTTAAGCGATCTGATCGGGATTAAAATAACATTTCTTATCTTTAGTATTATCACAGCATCGGGCCTTATCCTTGTACTGAAAATACCGCCCGATCACGAAAGAGTCCCGGATTCCACCGGAGCCAGGGCCGGCAGCAGGGTTTCCAGGAGCAGCTTTTTAAAAGGCAAATATCAGGTCTTTCTATGGAGCTGTGCCTTTGCTATTGCTATGACGGAGCAGATGATGGCTAATCTCACGGGAAGACTGGTTGTAGACAGAATTGCCCCCGACCTGCCCTATACAATAGGTATTGTCAGTCTCACCGGTCTTCTTCTGGGCTTCAGATCCCTAGGCAGCCTGGTTTTCGGACCTCTTGCCGGGTTCTTAAGCGACCTCATGGGGAGGCAGAAGCTTCTGCTGATCATCTGCCTGATACAGATAGCCGTCATTTCAGGGCTTATTTTTTCCGGTTACTGGTTTTTAACCCTTATCCTTCTGCTTGTGCAGTTTATGATCGGGATCTCAGAGCGTTTATTGATATCCGCTATGGCAGGAGACAGCGCTCCTCATGATAGGCCTGCCCTGTACATGAGCCGTTTCTCTACTTTTAACGATTTAGGAACTGCTTTAGGGCCCATCGCTGCCTTCGGCATATATGCCTGCTTGGGTTTCTTTTGGGTGGGAGTTTTAGTTCTGCTGCTCATTTTTTTCGTATTGGCAAGCGTATATATGAGCCTTCTCAGCAGCAGACGGAGCTCTTGATTCAGTACTTTATAATCTTTAAATACCGGGAATTTTAAGCTTCCTGGCGGCATCCTTCAATTTTTTTTGGGCATCTCCGGTCATTTTTTTTACTGCGGAATTGTACTCTTCTTTCTTTGCCTCGATCTCTCTGTTAAAGCCTGCTGCCTGACTCTTATCACCCGCAGCCAGACGCTCAACCTGTTTGAAGGCACTGTAGAGCTCTGCGTTTTTCTTAAGCTCCGGCGACAGCCTCTTGTTGAGTTCCTCCTTGAGCTTTTTCTCATACTGCCGCATTAGATCATCCATTTTAGACTTGATTTGTTTGGATATTTCATCATCCAGATTACTCTCTATATTCAGGGTAAGTTTGTTACCCGGCTGGCTGACCTTATAGTAAACCGAAAGAAAGATATTGGGTGTCGACTGAAGTGTATCGTAGACGATCCGGGCAATGAGGTCATCTTCGGAATGGGCCTCAATCTCAAACTGATCCACCTTGATGACAGCACTTCCCCGGGTTTCATCCCTATTATCAATGATGAAGTCCGTTTTGAAACTGAAAACACCGCGCATACTTTCAGCCTTGAGGAGGTCAAGGCCTTCATCTATCTTAAATTGATAATTATTGGCCTCAAGCTCCAACCCGACAGTATCCTCTGAATTTTTTCGTAAGTCTATAAATCCTCGGGCCAGTAACTCTTTTCCATGATCGAGCAGGTTCAACCGATAGGTTGCAGGCTTATCCCAAAGGTCAGGGTTGCTTGTGATATCCCGGGCATTGGCTTCAAAGTATAGGGAATCCTGTTTCCCCCCAAGGGAGAATTCGAGATTCTCAAGCAGAAATTTAGGATAAACGGTTGTAGGAAAAGGAACGTCATAACCGGCCCGCCGCCTCGGAGAGCGCTTTTTTTCTTTACTATCCTCCCTCATCCGGGAGGCATAGTGTTTTGCTTTAAGGGCATAGGAGTAAATCCTGCCCAGTTTCTTTTCCAGATACTCATGAACCAATAAGGAGACTGAGCCTTTAACACCGCCTTCCGGAATCCGGATCAGTGTTTTCAGATAGTCATAGTCTCTGTCTATCAATTCGGACACCTCTTTAATTTCCCGATCCAGTGTATTTAAGTCCTTCTGAATATCTCTATTGATTCGATCCGCATCATTTGTAAGATCTTTGACAAGGGGTAAGAGCTTTTCTATCCGTTCGTAATCCCTCTTAGCATCATCGATATTTTTTACACTGCTGAAATCTATCCTTTTTATTTTTGATATCCCCTCTGAAGCTTTATTTAAATCTTTATCCAGATCCTCAAGGGTTTCAGACCAACGTTCTGTGGACTGGGTCAGGGACTCATTTATGCTGTTTATCTTATTCAGGCTCTGAAGCTTAGATTTCTGTTCCTCGATAAGCCGTTCAGCATCGAAATGGACCAGACTGGCGGAGAGTAAAGATTTTACCGCCCCTTCCGGCTTTTCCTCCTTAATCTTTACTCCTTCTTCCGGTTGATCTTCCCCCTTCTCAGATTCCAGCCTGCCGGAGCTAGCCCGGTCGGTATTCCACTTTATCTCATGACATTGGATATTCTCTATGACAACCTTTCTTTTCAGAAGCTCCGATAATTTCAAATCGACCTCCGTGCTTCCGAGCTCCAGCAGGTTCTTGAAAGGCTCATCCCGATCGGCTATCTCAAGATAATCAAAATGGATGCGGGCCTTAAGCAGCTTGAAACTCAGTCCCTTTACATCTGACCGGGCTTTAAAAATGGATTCGAGTGCTGATTCAAATCCCCTCTCTATAAGCGCATCTTTAAAAAAGAGATTAAAGACAACGATTGCGCCCAAAAGGATTATAAAAACGACCAATTTTCCCCAGCGCATGATGACCTCCTAACGTGCTTTAGAATAGAGCCTGCCGGCACTGACAAATAGTTTAATTACGGAAGAGACAATAGGGCGCTTGATAAACCATTTAAAAGGTTTGCTGTTACTGATTTTATTCCTCACTTTGTCTCTGTACAGCTTCACGAGATATTTAAACAGAAAAAAAGCAGGAACCCAGAGGAGTATACCGGCAATCAGCCCGCCCATGACAATGGTATTATTAAAGCGGGTATAGGGAATTACCGGCAAATTGAACAGCCGGATATACACATTCTCAAGAGTGGAAATGGAGAGAACTAACAGGCCGATGCTGTCAAGTGCCTGGTCAAATATATGGATGAACAATTTGAAGATGGCTAAAAAGAGCAGTTCAGCCCCGAAATTGATTTTAATAAAGAATGTGATTAATAAAAGACTCATCCAGATCAGATTCCCTGCCGGGATGAGGGCAAGCATGAGGCCAAAGGTGATACCTCCGGCAACTTCTCCTATCTTTTTATTGGAATTCAATATTAAAACTAAGTTGATAATCCATTTAATAATCACTTCACCCTCCTTGACTTCAGTTTCAGGACCGGACTGTTTTATTTCTATTATATATATAAAATTCATGCATGCAAACTGTATTTATAGGGAATTAAACCCCTCGACTTTATGCAGATACTTTAATATGCTTGCAAAATTATATAGAATTACAAATTCTTTATAAGGAGGGAGCCATGGCTATATTCTGGAAAAAAGAGAAGTTAATAATTAACAAGATAGAATCCTACCTGGATCAGGTAGACACCTGCAGAGATATGTTTCGCCGGAGCATGGAAGAACTCATTAGATTCGGAGTAAAAAAAGAGAGTGAAGGAAGTGTAGATCTGGTGCACAGGGCCGAAGCACGGGCGGACGACATACGCAGGGAAATCGAGCTGGACCTCTACCAGAAGGCGTTGATTCCGGAATCCAGGGGCGATGTGCTGGGCATATTGGAAACCCTGGATGATATTCCAGGTCTTTTCGAATCCCTCTGTTACCAGATGAGCCTTCAGAAAATTGAGGTACCGGAGGAGTTTAAAGAGCGTTTCTTAAAGCTTATCGATGTGAATATAGAATCCTACAATCTCTTAAGAGAAGCAATCTTGGGGTTGTTTTACAGAAGGGATGTGCAGGATGAAATCAAGAAGATGGACGAGAAGGAAAGTGAATCTGATCGCATAGAAAGGGCGCTTATCAGGGACATTTTTGACTCCTCCTTAGAAAAGGCGGATAAGATTCTGCTCAAGGAGATTGTGGTAAATACCGGCGATATCTCTGATTTAGTTGAAATAGTCAGTGATCGACTCACCCTGGCCGTTATAAAACGGAGAATATAGAAGGTATGTACAGACTCTTAAGCGGAATATTCATGGGCTGGTCAGTGGGGAGCAATAACTCTGCAAATATTTTCGCCACTGCTGTTTTTTCAAAGACAATACGCTACAGAACTGCAATCACCCTCTGCGCCATCTTTGTGATTCTGGGAGCCCTGGTGGAGGGACAGAGGGGCATGCACACCTTAAGCGGTCTGGTGGAGCAGACTATGGACAGTGCATTTATTGCCTCTTTAGCCGCCGCACTCACCGTGACCCTCATGACGGTACTGAGGCTGCCCGTATCCACCTCTCAAGCCATGGTGGGGGCCATAATAGGGATCGGAATTTTATGGGGTGAAGTCAATCTGTCAGGTCTGACCAAAGTTGTTATATGCTGGGTGGGGACCCCGGTGGGTACGGTAATAATTACCTTAATACTTTATCCCCTGATCGGAAAGATCCTGGATATGCTGCCGATAAATATTTTCACCCGGGATTATATTCTGAAAATCGGTCTTCTGACGGCCGGGAGCTACGGCGCCTATGCCCTGGGAGCCAATAATGTGGCTACTGTAACCGGTGTATATATTCAAACCGGACAGCTTACACTATTTCAGGCTGTGCTATTGGGGGGCGCCAGCATCGCCTTAGGCGCCGTTACCTACAGCAAGAATGTGATGATGACGGTAGGGAAAAAGTTGGTGAAGCTTGATCCCTTCAGCGCTTTCATTGCAGTAGCGTCCATGGCCTTAGTTGTGCATTTTTATGCCAAAGTCGGGGTTCCTGTCTCTACTTCACAGGGCATAGTAGGCGCGGTGCTGAGTATCGGGATACTCAAGGGGGTAAAGACTATCAATATGAAGACCCTGGTCTCAATTCTATTCGGCTGGCTGGGAACGCCTTTAGTGGCATTGATTTTATCGTACATCCTGTACCGCGTAATTTTTATGTAGTTAGTGTTTGCATCCTGTGGATTGTTGCATCCTGCGGATGGTTGCATCCTGCGGATGGTTGTTTTTGAATTCTCAAACGTTTTAAGATATAATGGGAGTGAGAGGATAAAGATGAAAAGCTACGATATCATAACAATCGGCCATGTTACTAATGACATCCTTGACTATAAGGGTAAAGTGTCAAGGTTCACAGGCGGCGCGGTTTATTTCTCCGCTTTTGCTGCTAAAAGATCCAATGCTCGTCTCCTTATGGTTACCAAAATGGCTGAGGAAGATTTTGGACTGCTTGATGACATAAAAGAAGAAGGGATAGATGTTGTGGCTCTCCCCAGTCCCAGGACAACTTCTATCGAGAATATTTTCGAGTCAGATGATGTGGACAGAAGAAAAGTCAGCCTTCTTTCCCAGGCCTCTCCTTTCAGCCTGGAGGATATCCCGGATGCAGAGACTAAGATTTACAATCTGGCGGGCCTGTTCAAAGGAGAGATCCCCCCTTCAATGATTGAACCCCTCTCTAAGAAGGGGAAGGTGGCTTTAGATCTGCAGGCCATGTTAAGGACCAGTGAAAAGGGCAAGTTTTCCTTTAAGGACTGGGAAGAAAAGGAGGAGTATCTGCCCATGATAACCTACCTGAAAGCTGATACCTTAGAATCCGAGGTTGCTACCGGAATTTCTGATCGGGATGGGGCGGCTGAAGTATTACACGAGTTGGGAGCCGAAGAGGTCATGATAACCCATTCCTCCGAGGTGATGATTTATAATGGAGAGAAATATACCGCCCTTTTTAATCCGAGTAATCTCTCCGGAAGAACCGGCAGAGGCGATACCTGTTTTATATCGTATATGACTCGAAGACTCTCCCATGGAGTCAAAGACTCCATAAAATATGCTGCGGCCCTCACCAGTATCAAGATGGAAAAGCCCGGACCCTTTTCAGGGACCGTGGATGATGTTTTAGCCAGGATGAATACTCTTTAAGAAGTCCTTTTATATATTAGAGCGCCTTATCATGCAGAAGCCTGTAATACTTACAGATTAAATCAATCTGCCTGCACGATTGATATTTAGTGATATCTAATATAATAGTTATTTCCAGCGCAGCTTACAGCGGTACCTGCACGGCAGCCGGCAGGGGATTCCTTCATATTAATGCCCAAGGGTCTGCGGAGCCCTGCCCATTTGCTCATGTAGCTTCGGATACACTTCGCACAGTATCCCTAAAAGAAAGCCCTTAGGGCCCCTCTATTTGCCTATATGCGGGAGCCACCCGCATCTGTTAAGCCTCCCGCGTATTGGATGCGCCCTGTATGAGCACAGGAAAGAATTGATGGCGGCTGCAGATATACTGGGCGCAAGATCCACGGAAGATAATTCAGATTACCTGTAATTCTTTTCCAATTTTTAAAAAGGCTCTAATCGCCTTATCCAGGTCTTGCCTTGAATGTGCGGCAGAGAGCTGAACTCTGATCCTGGCCTTGCCCCTTGGCACTACCGGAAAGGCAAAGCCGATAACATAGATTCCCTCTTTAAGCAGCCTGTCCGCCATTCTAAGAGCCAGGGTTTCATCATAGAGCATTACAGGAACAATAGCGGTTTCCCCCTGGACTATATTGAACCCGGCGGTCTTCATTTTTGATTTAAAATATTCGGCATTTCTTAAAATATTCAGCTGTAAATCATGGGACGAGCTTAGCAGCTTTAGCGCCTCTAAGGTTGCTCCTGCAACTGCCGGCGGCAGGGTGTTGGAGAAGAGGTAAGGCCGTGATCGCTGACGCAGCAGCTCAATAATTTCCTTCCTGCCGGAAGTACAGCCGCCTGAGGCGCCGCCTAAGGCTTTGCCGAAGGTTGTGGTTATCAGGTCAACCCTGCCCTGCACGCCGCAGTACTCGGCTGTGCCCCGGCCGTTCTCCCCGATATAGCCTGTGGCATGGGAGTCGTCAACCATTACTAAGGCAGCATATTTTTCAGCCAAATCACAGATATTCTTTAAATTTAGAATATCACCATCCATGGAAAAAACGCCGTCAGTGCATATCAGGCGGTACCTAAGCTTCTCTGCTTCCTTAAGACAGCGTTCTAAGTCAGCCATATCTGAATGCCTGTAGCGGAGTCTTTTCGCCTTGCATAGACGAACTCCGTCGATAATTGAAGCATGGTTTAATTCATCTGAGATAATGGCATCCTGTTCTCCTAAAAGGGGCTCAAATAAGCCGCTGTTGGCATCGAAACATGCTGCATAAAGCAGGGTATCTTCAGTTCCAAGGAAGCGGGAAAGCTCTCTCTCAAGGTCAATATGTATTTGCTGGGTTCCGCATATGAACCTTACCGACGACAGTCCATAACCCCAGGTATCCATCGCTTTTTGGGCTGCTTTTACCACTTGAGGATGATTGGCCAGGCCGAGATAATTGTTGGAACAAAAATTTAAGACTTTGCCGGAAGTTGCAACGGCAATTTCGGCTCCCTGGGCAGTTGTAATAATTCGCTCATTTTTATAGAATCCCTGTTCTTTCAGCTCTGACAAAGCCTTGCATATGTCTTCCTTCATTTTAGCGGTCATTTGCCCTCACTCCTTTCCTGTAAAATTTTAAGCATATCCTTAGTCACGGCATCCAGGTCATACTCCGGGTTCCATTCCCATTCTACCCGGGCCGCATAGTCCTCTAAACTATTGGGCCAGGAATTGGCCAGTGCCTGGCGCACCGGGTCAATATTATAAGATATCTCAAATTCAGGAATATACCGTCTAATATAAGCCGCCTGATCTTCAGGACAGAAATTCATGGCTGAGACATTGAAGGCGTTCCGGTGGCGCAGCTTATTCGGGTCCGCTTCCATAAGATTGATCGCTGCTTTAATCGCATCGGGCATGTAGATCATATCCAGATAAGTATCTCCTTTTAAAAAGCAGGTATATCTCTTCTGTTTTACAGCCGCATAATAGATATGCACCGCGTAGTCGGTAGTTCCTCCACTTGGGGAAGTCACACTGGAGATGATTCCAGGGTAGCGCACACCGCGTGTGTCCACGCCATATTTGTGGTTATAATAATCACAGAGCAATTCTCCCGTTACTTTGGTCACTCCGTAGATAGATGTCGGACGTTGAATCGTATCTTGGGGTGTATAATCTTTTGGAGCGGTGGGTCCGAAGGCGCCTATTGAGCTTGGTGTGAATACAGCGCAGTGCTTTTCCCTGGCTACTTCTAGAACGGAGTATAGTCCATTAATGTTCACATCCCAGGCTTTTTGAGGATTCGCCTCCGCCACTGCGGAAAGTAAGGCAGCTAAATGATAGATCGTGTCGATTTTATGCCTTCCGACGATGTCTGCCAGGGCTTTAGAGTCCCGGCAGTCGCATTGATAGAACGGCCCTGATTCGATTAATTCCTTATTGCCATCTGCTTTAATGTCCGTGATAATTACATTTTCAATGCCGTAGCGTTCTCTTAATGATACTGCCAGCTCTGACCCTATTTGACCTAAAGCTCCCGTGAGCAATATATTCTTCAAAACATACTCCTGTTAGGCCTTGACCATACAAGCTGTGTTCACTATAATAAATATAAATATACTATATTGTATGAATTAAGATTGTCAATGTTTAGGTGATATTTTTTTGGAGAAGCTTATGAATCCTGTTGAGCCGCTTCACATCGGCCGAAACATACAAAGGATACGCAAACAGCAGCAATTGACCCTTGGCGTGCTTGCGGAGAAGAGCGGCGTTTCCAAGGCCATGCTCTCGCAGATCGAATCGGAAAAGGTTAATCCTACCGTGGCAACAGTCTGGAAGATTGCCCGGGGTTTGGAAGTTGAATTAGATGCCCTGCTGAAAGGCGGAAGCGCACCTATCCGTAAATTCACAGTAACCCACAGTGCGAATATAGAGACCCTGGATACAGTTGAAGATGGGTCGCATATCAAGGTGCTTTCACCGCTGGCCATGGCGGAGGACTTAGAGATATACATGCTTACTTTAGAAAAGGGAGGCTTGTTAAGGTCCACTCCACATGCGCCGGGAACAGAAGAATATCTGACCATACTGGAGGGCACAGTAAGAGTCACTGCCGGAGATAATGTAACGGAGCTTAAGACAGGCGATTTTATAATTTATAACTGCGATATTGAGCACTCCATCGAGAATCTCTCTTCCAATAAATCGGTCATACATATGATAGTACGGTTCCCTAAAAGACATTGGGAATAGCCCCGGGTCGAAATCTCACCACCTGAAAGAAAGGCTAGATTTCTATAACCTTGAATATAGAAGGATAAGATGATCGCCTATCTCGTTAGCCGTTCAGGCATTTCCTGGAAGCAGCGAACAGTCGATGCATTGGTTATTGTCTTAGTTGTCGCGCCTTTGCTGGGAGGCGGCGCTTATTTGAACTAGCATTTTGTCAAACCCACATTCCGCGTTCCGCGTCCAAACATTATCGAACTTGCCGCCACGTCAACCGATTCGCCGGCTTTGAAGATGCCGGCAGAGACATTGAAATTATCGTATTTGTTTAGCAAATTTTTTTGCTTGCATAATATAACATTATATGATATGAAAATTCTAGCCAAAATATAAGCAAAGACAAAACATTGTAAATGGGAGGGAATGTTTTTGTCCACAATCTCTGAGCTTGATAGTCTTCCTAAAAGCGATTTAATTAGAATTATTCTACAGCTACAAAAGAAAATAATTGAGATAGAGAATGAACTGAAAAAATACAAAAACTCAAATACACCCCATCTTCAAATAAACATCTGATGCCCAATACAAAAGGCAAAAAGTCAAAGAGAGGTAGTAAACGTGGTGCGCCTAAAGGTCATAAAGGTACTACGAGGAAACAGAATATAGACAGGCACGAAGTAATTGATGCGGATAATTGTCCCAGATGTGGGAGCGATAATATAGAAGATGAAAAAGTATTAAAGCGAGTAGTTGAAGAGATTCCTGAACCTGTTATACCAGAGACTGTTGAAAATGAGATACACAAGAAAGTTTGTCTGGATTGCGGTCATCATTTCATACCGAAGCATAATACAGTGACGCTGAAAGGAAAGTTCGGAATCAACGTCATGATACTGGTGATTTTCATAAAGTTTTTTCTAAGAGGAGTTCTTAGAAAGACTGCGAAGTTTTTACGTACTGGTTTTGCTTTGAAATTGACACCTGCTTCGGTAAATGCAATTGTGGGGCGGGTGGCAGGCGCGGCCTGCAGAGAGTATAACGAGCTGAAGGAACGGATTCGAAAGTCTGACATAGTGTATGTAGATGAAACGAGTTTTTCGGTACTTGGGAATAATCAATGGGTATGGATTTTCCGTACGATACACGACATCTTGCTTGTAGTTCGTCCGAGTCGGGGTAGTCCTGTGCTTAAAGAGATATTGGGCCTGGATTATGAAGGTTCAATAGAACAAACCCAACGTCAGAAGAGCGGGTGGAAAAATATGAAACGATGACGAAAGAACTTAAAGGAATAATCACGTATATCGGCAACAACATAGGAAATTGGTTTACGTGCATCAAGTATGAAGGTATTGAGCCCACGAACAATTTTGCTGAGCAAGCCTTACGAGAGACAGTGATAGTAAGAAGAATAATAGGAGCATTCAGGTCAGAGAACGGGAAACAGAATTATGAGACCTTGGCATCTCTATTATCATCCTGGCAATTAAACAACTTTGATATAAAAGAAAAGCTTAGAAGCACGTTAATGCATAAGCTGGGAGTTTAACTTGAGTATTCCAAGAAATTTATATTTATTTGAAGGATTTAAAGATGAAAACCAAGATTATCTCAATACTCAGTTGATTACATATATTGGAAACAAGAGGGCTCTTTTATCCTTTATAGGAAATGGATTAAATCAAGTCTCAGATAAACTTAATAGGGAAAAGCTAAATATATTTGATGTGTTCTCTGGTTCTGGTGTTGTTTCCCGATATTTTAAGAAATATGCTAATAAATTAATCGTCAATGACCTCGAAAAATATTCTGAAGTTATAAACAAATGCTATCTTACTAATTATTCTGAAGTTAATCTCAAAGAACTAAAAATGTATTATAGCGAATTAGTGTACAATCTTGAACATAAACCCTTGAAAGAGGGATTTATCACTCAGTTATATGCTCCAAAAGATGATAATAATATCAAAAAAGGAGAAAGACTTTTTTATACAAATAGGAATGCAAAGTATATTGATACAGCACGTCAATATATTGAAACAATTGCAGATAATATAAAGCAGTATTATCTTGCACCATTATTATCAGAAGCATCTATTCATGCAAATACATCTGGAGTTTTTAAAGGTTTTTATAAAGATTCACAAAAATGTATTGGAAAATTTGGTGGGAACAACAGTGATGCGTTAATTAGGATTAAAGGAGAGATTAAAATACCTTTTCCTATCTTCAGTGATTATGAATGCGATGTTGAAATACATAGAGGAGATTCCAACAAAATTGCTGACTGTGTGGAAGAAGTAGATGTAGCCTATCTTGATCCCCCATATAACCAGCATCCATATGGCTCAAATTACTTTATGCTTAATTTAATATTAGATTATATCAAACCGGATCAAATAAGTGAAGTTTCTGGGATACCCTCAAAATGGAACAGATCAATGTTTAATAAAAAAAACAAAGCTTATATTTCGTTTAAAGAATTGTTTGAAAGAATAAAAGCCAAATATCTTCTAATATCCTTTAATTCTGAGGGTTTTATTTCAATAGATGAAATGCTTAATATGCTAAACAATATTGGAAAAGTGGAATTTTTGGAGACAAAATATAATGCTTTTAGGGGTAGTCGTAATTTAAGAGATCGGGATATTCACGTTAAAGAATACTTATATTTGGTTGAGAAGAAATGAAGAAATTGCCATATAACGTGTCGGTGCAGCAGACAGCTTCTAGCTCCCTTTGGTAACTGCGAAGCTGCTGCTGACCTCGGTCGTTATGTTCATTGTGTAGGTCGAAATTTTAACTAAAACGACGACAAATTGATGTAGGAGATCAAAATGAAGGAAAAACCTGGTTACATAGAAGGCAAATACTTTACAACATACGTCGAAAGGGTAAAACAACTAAAACGTGAAAAAAAATTCGAAGGCGCGATTGCTTTATTGAAAAATCTACTCGATGCTACAGAAAAAGAGTCGATAGCGTCGGGATGTGGCGTTGCACCTTGGTACTATGAACAATTAGCGATACTTTACAAAAAAAAGGGTTTACCAGAAGAGGAGCGGAATGTCCTCGTCAGATTTTCAAAACAAAAACATTCACCTGGTGTCAAACCGGCAAAATTACTTACTCGACTAGAGAAACTTATAAATGGATAATCGAATGACATCAGGAGAACGTTGTTTCATTCAGTTATGCAAGAAACACGGCTTCAAATTCAGAAGCATTATTGCGGAAGATAACAGCAGAACTCCTGACTATGAGGTGAATGTCGGCGGTTACATAATATTCGTCGAGATAAAAGATTTTGAAATAAATAAAGAAGAGAAAGTTGCGTTGGAAACATTGCAGGCTGACCGATGCGCTGTGTGGGGTTCATCTAAGGTAGGCAATCGCGTTCGCAATAAAATCGAAGACGCAAGCGACCAACTGAAAAATAATATGGTAGGCGCATCGCCTGCAATTTTAATTTTATTCGACAACAGGCCTGAGCAGATATCGCTTTTATCTACTTACGAAATCGCAGTCGCAATGTATGGATTTCAAACTATTGATCTGAATAGTCGTGGAATGAAGAACCAAAGGTTCGGCGCGAAAGCGCAAATGTCCACCGGTACCAGGACCTATATTAGCGCAATCGGTGTTCTCCGGACAAATTTGACGCTCGATCTTTTCGAAAACTATTACGCAAAGAATAGATTGGATATAAATATTCTGACCGGTTGCTCGGATATTAGTATGTTTCGTCTCTCACATTCACCACGAGATAAATTCAGCGATTGGGAGCAAGTGCTTCCGGCATGATTTTATGATAAAAATGAACATAACAACCTGCTTGAGCAGATCGCGAAGTGGAGTTTTTTACGGTCACAGAAATTCGGTGAACTGGAGACGAGACACGCGTTCGGCGCGGCAGCTCAGCAGAATGTTCTGACGCTGCATGAGGGAGAGAATGAGTTTGGAACAGATGCAGATGGTTGAATGGGCGAGAGGCCAACTGGCAATTGCAGATGTCTGCTGTTGACCGGAGTTCTACGAGTAGGAGAAAGGAATTGTTCTACCGTCAGATAGCCATCGACAATATTGAAAAGGCAGTCGCAGCAGCAAATTCGTCCGGCATGATAGACCATGCTGTGCTGAAGGGGCGACTAAGAGAAATTGTTGTTGCTGAATTGATCAAGCCTTTTCTCAATCCACATATCAAAGCCACAAGCGGCACGATAGTAGATCCTTTCGGGAATCAGAGTAAACAAATTGACGTAATTCTCTATGATGAACAGATAACCCCTCCTATCCTGTTTTCAGAGAGTGAAGGAATCATACCTTGTCATGCTGTAGTTGCTACTATTGAAGTAAAATCAAGCCTGAACCGCACGGAACTCCAAAAAGCAGTTGACAACGCTCGATCGGTAAAAACCTTGCGCTTCGACTACGACACCACCCCTTTCAGCGGGGAGGTCGGTTTCAGACGTCTCTTTGATGCCGAACTAATGAAGATACTCCCCGATAGTCAGGCCAAGAAAATTCTCCAGCACGCGCTGACAGTCATTAGCAGTCCGGCATGTTACATTTTCGCCTTCACTTCCGACTTGGATCTGGACGGTCATCCGGAAAAAGAAAACCAACGGCTTCAAGAGATAGTTGAGGAAAGCAACAAAGGAAAAAACCCAGTAAATATTCCTATCAGCGGGATGTGTATCTCTGATCGATTGTTTGTCTATTGCGAAGCTGTAGAATCGACTAGTAACACCGGGATCTTCAAAAGTGAATCTGCTGACCTGAACCAGCAACAACGACAGAGTGATCCGAATAGATACTGGGCAAGCTACAACGTTGTCTTGAGATTTATCAGTCACATAGTCAACACTTGTAGCACATATTCGAGCCAGCGCTGGCGCATACCTCTTGAAGTATATTTTAATCCATCTTCAAGGAGCCAAAGTGAATGAGCGATTGGACGCGTCAGAACAACTCGCTGGAGCGGACCGCGAGGGACATTCTGGAATGGCAGGAATGTGGAGACTAACGTTGGCGGTACTAGACTAATACGGCGCGGCCGCTCAGCTAAATGTTATATTTATAAATGCCTTTTCTCATATGCGATAGTTTTGTTGTGAGGCGAAATGGCGAGATTGAATCTTTTTACACAAATTTTATACCAACTTGAAGCACTGGAGAAATTAGTGCATTATTTAATATAAGAGAGACAATTGGAGTTGAATGTGGAAGCCTACCCAATCGATTTGGACGATATCAGGGCGAAAGTAGCTAGGAAAATAGCAAGATATGGTAATAGACGATATCAACTACATCAAAAAAGTTTTGAATTCGATGTGCGACCTTCAAACGTGAAGGAGCAAATTAATCAATTTGGTGAAAAACTGATTCGTGTTGATGGCGAGATTCCTCCAGACTTACCTGTAAATGACGGTGATCGCTTTCTTTTTATAAGCTATGATCAGACAGCATTATCCCACGGCCTGCATAAATATCCGGCTAAATTTTTTCCAGAGTTGCCCAGATGGTTAATAAAGAGATACTCAAATCAGGGTGATCTTGTCCTTGATCCTTTCACTGGAAGCGGTACTACTAATGTAGAAGCGCTCTTAAACTATAGAGATTCTGTGGGCGTAGACGTTGATCCATTCTCAAGATACCTTACCAAGGTCAAAGTAACGCCTTTGGATCCCTTTGAACTAGAAGAGAGCAGCGATCTTCTATTGAAGAAAATATTACACTTTCGCCCAGACTTTGTGTCTTCAAATGATGTCCCGGATTTCCCCTACCGTGATAATTGGTTCAATGAAGAAATAATCCTTGAACTTGCATATATATTGAAAAGCATTAACGATTTAAACTTTAATAATGATCTAAAAGATTTTTACAGAATCTGTTTTTCCTCAATTATTCGTGCTGTCTCTAATGC